>DASWMO010000301.1:0-28202 GCA_036399715.1 Rubricoccaceae bacterium | reverse complement strand
CAAGGCCAACGCCGAGACGATCGCCAAGCACGGCCAGCGGGCCGACGGGATCGTCCGGGGGATGCTCCAGCACGCCCGCGGCGGAAAGGGCCTCCCCGAGCCGGTCGACTTCAACGCCCTCGTCGACGAGCACGTCACGCTCGCGTACCACGGGAAGCGCGCCCATGCGCCCGGCCTCTCGGTCCAGGTCGAGCGCGACTTCGCCCCTGATGCCGGCGAAGTCGTCGTCGTCCCGCAAGACGTCGGCCGGGTCCTGATCAACCTCGTCAACAACGCCATCGACGCCGTCCAGGCCCGCGCCGACGCTGAAGGCGCCGGGTTCGCGCCGACCGTCCGCGTCCGGACCGTCCGGACCGCCGCAGGTGTCGAAGCCCGTGTCGAGGACAACGGGGGGGGCATCCCGGCGGAGGCGCTCGCCCGGATCTTCGAGCCCTTCTTTACGACGAAGCCGCCGGGGGCCGGGACCGGGCTCGGCCTCTCGATCAGCCACGACATCATCGCGCAGGGCCACGGCGGCGCCCTGCGCGTCGAGAGCGCGCTCGGCAAGGGGGCCACGTTCATCGTCTCACTTCCCCGCACGGTCCCGGCCGAGAAGAAGCCAGCGGCCCGGCGGAAGAAGGCGGCGAAGGGCGACTAGGCTCGGCCTCGTCGCCCCCGCCGCCTCCTACCGCTTGCCCACCCAGACGCGCAGGAGCGACGTCAGTTGGTCCACGTTGACCGGCTTGGTGAGGTAGTCGCTCGCGCCCGCGTCGAGGCACTTTTCGCGGTCGCCTTCCATGGCCTTCGCCGTCACGGCGATGATCGGGAGCGTCGCGAAGCGGCCGTCCTGCCGGATGATGCGGGTCGCCTTGTACCCGTCCATGCCCGGCATCATGACGTCCATCAGGACGACATCGACGTCATCGGCCTGCTGGAGCGTCTCGATGGCCTCGCGGCCGCTCTCGGCGTAGACGACCTCCATCTTGTGGAGTTCGAGCAGCGACTGGAGCGCAAAGATGTTCCGGACGTCGTCGTCGACGATGAGGACCTTGTGGCCGGCGAGGGCCGACTCGGGGCGGTGGCGCTGTTCGAGCCGCTCGCGCTGCGCCTCGGGGAGGGCCGCCTCGACGCGGTGGAGGTGGAGCGCCGTCTCGTCGAGGAGCCGGTCGAAGGCCTCGACGCCCTTCACGACGACCGCCTCGGCGAGCAGGTGGAGCCGCGACGCCTCGTCGTCCGTCAGCTCACGGCCCGTGTGGACGATGACGGGGAGGTCGGCGAGGCCGAGGCTCCCGCGGATGAGGTCGATGAGTTCGAACCCGGTCATGTCCGGGAGCCCGAGGTCCACCAGGACGCAGTCGAACGCGCCGGCCCCGAGCGCAGCGAGTGCCTCGGCCCCCGTCGCCGCCCCGACGATCTCGACGTCCTCGCCGCCGATAAAGTCGGCGACGATCTGGCGCTGGGCCTCGTTGTCCTCGACGACGAGGAGCCGCTTGATGGGCCGCCCGGCGACCTCGCTGGCCTTGTCGACCGCCGCGCCGACAGCGGCCCGCTTGACGGGCTTCTGGAGCTGTCCGAGCGCGCCTTTGCGCTCGCGCCGCGGGAGCTGGTCCGCGACGGAGACGATCTGGACCGGGATGTGCCGCGTCTCGGGCGTGTTCTTGAGCCGGTCGAGGAGCGCGAGGCCGTGCATCCCCGGCAGCTGGATGTCGAGCGTGATCGCAGCCGGGCGGAACCGGCGCACGTCGGCGAGTGCCGCCTCAGCGTGGCCCGCGACGACGGCCTTGAACCCCCGCTCGCGAGCGACCTCGACGAGGATGCCCGCGAACCGCGGGTCGTCCTCGACGATGAGCATCACGCGGTCGTCGGGCCCGATCTGGTCGCGGTCGTCACTGGCCCGCTTAGCGAGCGAGCGCGGGCGGGCAGTCTTTTTCGGGCTGTCCGCCGGCTCGTCCGCGGTGCCCGCAGCCGAGCCGGGCGCGTCCTTCTCGGCTCGCTCGGTGGCCGCGCCGGGGACGACGGGCCCGGGCGACACGGGAGGCGTCGCCCGGGCGGTCGGCGCAGCGGTCGGTGCCGACGGCGAGCGCGGGCTCGCGGGTCGTGGCCCGGGTGAACCCGGACCTGCCGGCGTCGGACCGCCGTAGCCGTCGCCAGCGGCGTCGTCGCCGTCCGGGCCGGTGACGACCGCCTCGGCGCCGGTCCGCGGTGCGGGCGGGGCATACTGGGCCGGCAAGTACAGCGTAAAGGTGCTCCCGACGCCGGGCGCGCTCTGGAGGTGGATCTCGCCGCCGAGCAGACGCGCGATCTCGCGCGAGATCGAGAGCCCGAGGCCGGTCCCGCCGTACGTCCGGTCGGTCGAGCTCTCGGCCTGCTGGAACGCTTCGAAGATCACCCGCTGCTTCTCGGGGGCGATCCCGATGCCGGTGTCCGTGACCGAGAACCCGACGACAGACTCGGTCTTGACGAGCGCCTCCGTCCGGAAGCGGACGCCCTTTGCGCCGTGGATCCGGAGGGTCACGCCCCCGTCGTGGGTGAACTTGAAGGCGTTCGAGAGCAGATTTTTGAGCACCTGCTGGAGCCGCTTCGGGTCCGTGTCGAGGCCGTCCGGGGCCGACGCCTCGATATCGACCTCGAAGGCGAGCCCGCGGTCGTTGGCGACCTCGCGGAACAGCCGCTCGACGTCCCGCTCGACCTCGTCGAGACCAACGGGCTCGACCTCGACAGGCATCGAGCCGGACTCGATCTTCGAGAGGTCCAGAATCTCGTTGATGAGGTTCAGCAGGTCCGAGCCCGACGAGTGGATCGTCTCGGCGTACTCGATCTTTTTGGGCGCCGTCACGGAGTCGGCGTTCTCGGCGAGCATCCGGGAGAGGATGAGCATCGAGTTCAGCGGCGTCCGCAGCTCGTGGCTCATGTTGGCCAGAAATTCGGACTTGTACTTGGACGTGAGCGCGAGTTGCTCGGCCTTCTCCTCGATGGCCGTCCGGGCCTGCTCGATCTCCACATTCTTCCGCTCGACCTCGGCGTTCTGCTCGGCGAGCAGCTGCGCCTTCTCTTCGAGCTCCGTGTTCGTCTGCTGGAGCTCGTCCTGCCGGCTCTGGAGCTCCTGTGTGAGCCCCTGGCTCTGAAGCAGGAGCGACTCGGTCCGCATGTTCGCCTCGATCGAGTTGAGGACGATCCCGATGGACTCGGTGAGCTGGTCGAGAAAGACGAGCTGGTTGTCCGAGAACGGCTGGAACGAGGCCAGCTCAACGACGGCCATCACCTCGCCCTCGAATAGAACCGGGAGCACGACGATGCTCCGCGGCGACGATGCCCCCAGCCCGGAGTTGATCTGGACGTAGTCGTCCGGCAGGTCCGTCACGAGGATGCGCTCTTTTTCGAGCGCGCACTGTCCGACCAGGCCCTCGCCCAGGGCGAACCGGTTCGCGAGCCCCTTCCGCTCGCGGTAGGCGTACGTCGCCAGCAGCCGGAGGGCCTGCTCGCCGTCGCCGAGGATCCGCTCGGACGTGTAGAACGCCCCGTGCTGGACGTGGACGAGTGGGGCGAGCTCGCTCAGGATGAGCCGGGCGGCCGTTACGAGCTCCTTCTGGCCCTGGAGCCGCTGTGTGAACCGCGCGAGGTTCGTCTTGAGCCAGTCCTGCTCCTGGTTGACCCGCGTGGTGTCCTTGAGGTTGCGGATCATCTCGTTGACGTTGTCCTTCAGCCCGGCCACCTCGCCGGCCGCCTCGACCGTAATCGTCTTCGACAGGTCGCCGGCGGTCACGGCCTGCGTGACCTCGGTGATGGCGCGGACCTGCGTCGTGAGGTTGGCCGCGAGCTGGTTCACGTTGTCCGTGAGGGCCCGCCACGTGCCCGACGCGCCCGGAACCTCGGCCTGCCCGCCGAGCCGGCCTTCGACGCCGACCTCGCGGGCGACGCCCGTGACCTGCTCGGCGAACAGGTCCAGCGTGCTCGTCATCCCGTTGATCGTGTCGCGGAGCTCGGCGATCTCGCCCCGCGCGACGACCTGGAGCTTCTGGTCGAGGTCTCCGCGGGCGACGGCCGTCACGACCTCGGCGACGCCGCGGACCTGGGCCGTGAGGTTGTCGGCCATCGAGTTCACATTGTCCGTCAGGTCCTTCCAGGTCCCCGAGACGCCCGGGACCTCGGCCTGCCCGCCGAGCCGGCCCTCGGTCCCGACCTCGCGGGCGACGCGCGTCACCTCGCTCGCGAAGCCGGACAGCTGGTCCACCATCCGGTTGATCGTCACCTTGAGTTCCAGGATCTCGCCCTTGACGTCGACGGTGATCTTCTTGGACAGGTCCCCGTTGGCAACCGCCGTCGTGACGTCGGCGATGTTGCGGACCTGCGCAGTAAGGTTGCCCGCGAGCTGGTTCACGTTGTCGGTGAGGTCCTTCCACGTCCCCGAGACGCCGGGCACCTTGGCCTGCCCGCCGAGCTCGCCTTCGGTCCCAACTTCGCGGGCCACGCGCGTCACCTCACTCGCGAACGCCGAGAGCTGGTCCACCATCGTGTTGATCGTGTTTTTCAGCTCCAGGATCTCGCCCTTGACGTCGATCGTGATCTTCTTGGACAGGTCGCCGTTGGCGACGGCCGTTGTGACCTCGGCGATGGTGCGGACCTGCGTCGTGAGGTCGCCCGCCATGTAGTTCACGTTGTCCGTCAGCTCCTTCCACGTCCCGCTCACGCCCTCGACGCGGGCTTGCCCGCCGAGCTTGCCCTCGGAGCCAACCTCGCGCGCGACGCGCGTCACCTCGGAGGCGAACGCCGAGAGCTGGTCCACCATCGTGTTGATGGTGTTCTTCAGTTCGAGGATCTCACCCTCGGCCTCGACCGTGATCTCTTTCGAGAGGTCGCCATTGGCGACGGCGGTCGTCACATCGGCGATGTTGCGGACCTGCGCCGTGAGGTTGCCCGCCATGTAGTTCACGTTGTCCGTCAGGTCTTTCCACGTCCCCGAGACGCCCGGGACGGCCGCCTGCCCACCGAGCTGGCCCTCGGTCCCGACCTCGCGGGCCACGCGCGTCACCTCACTCGCGAAGCTCTGCAGCTGGTCCACCATCCGGTTGATCGTCGTCTTGAGCTCGGCGATCTCGCCCTGCGCCTCGACCGTAATCTTGCGCGAGAGGTCGCCGTTGGCGACAGCCGTCGTGACCTCGGCGATGTTGCGGACCTGGGCCGTGAGGTTGCCCGCGAGCTGGTTCACGTTGCCCGTCAGGTCCTTCCACGTCCCCGAGACGCCCGACACCTCGGCCTGCCCGCCGAGCTTGCCCTCCGTGCCCACCTCACGAGCAACGCGCGTCACCTCGGACGCAAAGCTCTGGAGCTGGTCCACCATCGTGTTGACGGTGTTCTTCAGCTCCAGGATCTCGCCCTCGGCCTCGACCGTGATCTTCTTGGAGAGGTCGCCGTTGGCGACGGCCGTCGTGACGTCGGCGATGTTGCGGACCTGGCCGGTGAGGTTGCCGGCCATCGAGTTCACGTTGTCGGTGAGGTCCTTCCACGTGCCCGAGACGCCGGGCACCTTGGCCTGCCCGCCGAGCTTGCCTTCGGTCCCGACCTCGCGGGCGACACGCGTCACCTCAGACGCGAACGCCGAGAGCTGGTCCACCATCGTGTTGACCATCTTGGCCGTCCGCCGGAACTCGCCGCGGACGTTGCGCCCCTCGCCTTCGAGGTCGACCTGCTGCGAGAGGTCGCCCTTGGCGACGGCCCCGATGACGCGCTCGACCTCGGCGACCGGCTGGCTGAGGTCCACGATGAGCTCGTTGACGCATCCGACGGCCGCCCGCCACCCGCCCGAGACGCCGGGCATCGCGACGCGCTCGGCGAGCCGCCCCTTCTTGCCGACCTCGCTCCCGACCCGCTCGAGCTCGGCTGTGAACTGCTCGTTCTGGGCGATGATCGCGTTGAGCGTGTCCGCCACGCGCCCGACGACGCCGGCCTGCTCGACGACGAGACGGGCCGAGAAGTCGCCCTTCTGGACCGCCGTAAGGACGGCCATCAGGCTCTTGGCGTCGAGGTCGCAGAGGCCGGAGGAGGGAGGCGTCTGATCGACCGACGCCGGCGCTGCGGCGGATTCGGCCGCGGCCGGCGTTGTCTTTCGGGGAGTTGCCATGGTCGGGGGCGCGCAGGTGGAGGACTGCCGCAGGCTCGGCAGCAGCGGGCGAGAATAACTCCCCCTGCGGACGGCGTGGAGCCCGTCCCTGCACCCAATCGCGCCCTCGTGTTCGGGCGAGCGCGTCGCCCGACGGTCCTGGCTCCCCGTTCGCCGAGGCTCCCCTGGAAGTACCGGTTCGTCGCTTCGGCCAGTGGGGGCCGAGGCGTACCGCTGGCCGAAGTAGTGCTCGCATCGGGGCGGCAGGAGCGACCGAGGCCTGCCGGACCGGTGCAGGCATCCCCACCGGGCGGCGTCTCCCCCGCCAATGCAGGCGCCCGTCAGCGGACGTGGAGCGCGCGGACAAGCCGCGTCTCGCGGCCCACGCGCAGGCGGACGACGTAGACGCCGGCGGCGAGCCCATCCGTCCGCCACTCGACGGCGTGCCAGCCGGCCGTCATGGCCTCGTCGGCGAGCGTGGCGACGGGGCGGCCGAGCAGGTCGAACGCGACGACCTCGACCCGGCCGTCAGCCGGGACACCGATCTTCAGGCGGGCCGTCCCGCGGAACGGGTTCGGCGCCGGCGCCTCGATGGCGAGATCGGCCGGGATCTCCGCGGCGTCGGGGCCCTCGTCGCCGGCCACGGCCCCCGGCGTCGCCGTGGCGCGGACGCGGTTGTCCTCGACGGCCGACGTGAAGCCGACGCTGTTGACGAGGTTGAGCGTCCGGGTGTCGGCGAAGGCCCCCGTGATGGGAAACCGCGTGGTCGCGACGACGCGGCTGTCGCCCAGAACGGGCGTATAGTCCGGGGCGACGCGGACGCGGAGCGCGACACCGCTGAGCGTGAGCGTGTTGGTGGTACTCAGAAGGTCCGAGAGGGCCGGCCCCAGCGTGACCTCGAGCGTGCCGCCAGCCAGCGTGACGTCGCCCTCCACGCGGAGCGTGTCGCGTCCAGCCCCCCCGAGGGCGAACACGGCGTCCGGGAGCGTCTGGGCGATGACCGTGTTCATAAAACCGCCCGGCGCGGCCTCGAACCGGCCCTCGTTCGCCAGCGTCCCGCTCCCGTTGACCCCGAGGAGCCGCCCGGCGTGCCACCGCGTCGTGCCCCCGTTGACGAGCGTCGCCCCTCGGAGGGTGTGGTCGGCCGGCCCGTCGATGTCGAGGAAGCCGCCCGGCGGGACGCGGAGGTACGACGTCCCCTGCGCGTTGAAGGCGACCTCGCCGCCGGTCCAGCGGAGGCACCCGTCGCACGCGGCGAGCGTGAAGTCGCCGGTATAGGAGCCGCCGGCCATCTCGGCATGGCCCGTGATGGTCGTCGTGCCGGCCCAGTTGGTCCCGTTGCGGAACCGGAGCAGGCCGGCGCCTTCGATGCGCGAGCCGCCGAGGAACGTCGTCTCCAGCGGGCCGTCGTCGGGCGCGGCGAGCGAGAGCGTCCCGTCCGTGACGCGGACCGTCGCGCCCTCGTTGCGGAACACGAGCGAGCCGTCGAGCGACGTCGTGCCGGGCCCGTGGCGGACGACCAGCCCGCGATTGACGAGCGTCCCGCCGAGCGCGTTGGCGAGCGCCTGCCCGGCTCCGTCGAGGTCGAGCGTGCCCTCATTCGTGATCGTCGCGGTGAACATCCGGAGCGGGTTCGGGCCGTGCCACCGGACCGTGCCCCGGTTGAGAAGTGCCGTCCCGCGAAGCGCCGCCCCGCCCGTCGCCGACGGTTCGAGGTCGAGGAAGCTCCCCGGGAGGACCGTCACCAGCGAGCCCGCCGGCGTCCCGTCGAACGACACCTCACCGCCGGTCCACCGCAGGCACCCGTCGCACGCGGCGAGGGCGAACTGGCCCCGGAGGCTGCTGCCCTGGGCGATCTCGACCGGCCCGGCGACGGTCGTCGTGCCCGCCCAGACGTTGGCCGAACTGGGGTCCGAGACGAGGCGGACGAGGCCGGGGCCCTCGAACCGGGACCCGCCGCGGAATCCGGCGTCCATCCGTTCGCCGAGCGTGCCCGAGAAGACCAGCGTGCCGGAGAGCGCGCGGACGGTCCCGCCCTCGTTCCGGAAGGCGAGGGTCCACCCGGCGAACGTCGTCCCGGCGCCCGTCTTCTCGAGGACCCCCGAGTTCACGAAGGTCCCGCCGGCGAACTGCTCGATGAACGGTCCGTCGGCCGCGAGGACGAACGTCCCCTCGTTCGTGATCGTCCCGGTGTTGAGTCGGAGGCCCGTGGGGCCGCTCCACGTTACGGTCCCGCGGTTTACGAGCGTCCCCGGCGCGATGGACTTGATGCCGGTCCCGCTGAAGCCGCCCGTGCACGTCGCCTCGCACACGAGCGTCGCGCCGAAGAGTTGACCGGCTGAGAACGAGAAGCCGCCCGTGACCGTCAGGGTCCCGTGGTTGAGGACAGGTCCGCCGCCGTCGGGCCGTATGGTCTGGAGCACGATCTGGCCGACGGAATGGGCCCCGTCGAGTTCCACACCGATCCGGAAGTCCGGCTGCTCCGGGTGGGCGGGGTCCCCCGTGTTGGTGAGGACCGCGGTATCGGCCGGTCCGGGGACGCCGGCCGGTGCCCAGTTGCCGGCGTTCGCCCAGTGCGCGTCGGGCTGGTTGTTGACGTCGCGGCCGAGGCCAGTCCACGTGTACGTGGTCTGCGCCCGGGCAGGGAGGGCGAAGAGAACGAGCGCCGCGAGGGCGAGGGGGGTGAAGACGCGCATGGCCGGAGGAGAGGGAGGGTCTATCTCCAGGCGTGCCGTCCCGCGGCAGAAGGGGACACGGCGCCCCGGAAATCTTTCCGCTTCCGTAGGTTGAGGCGTCTGCCGCCGCTGCCGAAGCGCACCCCCGTGGAAGTTGCCCGCTCGGACGTCACCCGCCTGCTCCTCTCCGCACGCCCCGGCGCCGGGGCGCACGCGAACCTGGACCGGCTCCTCCCGCTCGTCTACGACGAGCTCCGCCGGCTCGCGAGCCGCCACCTCCGCGCCGAAGCCGCCGGCCACACGTTCGCCACGACGGACCTCGTCCACGAGGCCTACGCCCGCCTCGTGGACCAGCGCGAGGCCGACTGGCAGAGCCGGGCGCACTTTATGGCCATCGCGGCCACGGCTATGCGGCGGATCCTGCTTCAGCACGCCCGCGACCGGCGGGCCCTCAAGCGCAACGGCGGCGCCCGGCCGCTCGCGCTCGACGACGTGCCGACGCTGGCGGCCGACGAGGACGACGGGCTCGTCGCGCTCGACGAAGCGCTCGACCGGCTCGCCGCCCTCGACGCCCGCCTCGCCCGCGTCGTCGAGTGCCGCTACTTCGGGGGCATGACGGCCGACGAGACGGCCATCGCCGTCGGGGTCAGCGAGCGGACCGTCAAGCGGGACTGGCGGACGGCGCGGGCGTGGCTCTACGCCGCCCTCGCGGGCGAGGGCTGAGCGATGGACCCGGACCGCTGGGCCCGTATCCGCGTGGTCTACGAGGCGGCCGACGAGGCCGACGACCCGGCGGCCGTGCTCGACGCCCTCTGCCGGACCCCCGGTGGGGCACCCGATGCAGACCTCCGAGGCGAGGCCGAGGCGCTGCTCCGGGCCGACGAGCGCTTTCTCGAGCCCTCCACGCTCGGCGACGCCGCCCGCCGCGCCCTCGACGACGCCCGCGACCCGGCCGCGCGCCGCCTCGGCGAGACGCTCGGGCCGTACCGCCTCGACGCCGTCCTGGGCGAGGGCGGCATGGGCGTCGTCTACCGCGCCCACGACACGCGCCTCGGGCGCGACGTCGCCGTCAAGCTCGTCCGTTCGGCCCTCGGCGCGCCCGCACTCGTCCGCCGGTTCGAGGCCGAGCGCCACATGCTCGCCCGGCTGGACCACCCGGACATCGCCCGGCTCTACGACTCCGGTGCGGCCCCTGACGGCACGCCGTTCCTCGTCATGGAGGTCGTCGGCGGCGTCCCGATCACGGAGTGGGCGGACCAGCACGCGCTCCCGCTGCGGGACCGAGCCGCCCTCGTGGAGCGGGTCGCCCGGGCCGTCGCGTTTGCGCAGCAGCGGCTCGTCGTCCACCGCGACCTCAAGCCGTCCAATGTCCTCGTCGCCGACGGGCCCGATGGGGGCCCGCGCGTGACGCTCCTCGACTTCGGCGTCGCCCGCCTCCTCGACGCCGAGGCCGGCGCCGACGTGCTCACGCGGACCGGACCGGCCCCGCTCACGCCGGCCTACGCGGCCCCGGAGCAGCTCCACGGCGAGCCCGCGACGACGGCGACCGACGTCTACTCGCTCGGCGTCCTCCTCTACGAGATGCTCGCCGGGCGGCGGCCCTACGAGACGGCCGGGCGCAGCGCTGCCGAGGTCGAACGCCTCGTGACCGAGGCCGTCCCGGCATTGCCGTCGCAGACCGCCGGGCGAGCCCCGGACCGTCGGGGCCTCCGCGGCGACCTCGACACGATCTGCCTCAAGGCGCTCGCCAAGGACCCCGCTCGCCGGTACGCGACGGCCGCCGAGTTTGCCGACGACCTCCGGCGGTACCTCGATGGGCTTCCCGTCGCGGCGCGCCCGGCGTCGGTCGGCTACCGGACCGGCGCGTTCATCCGGCGCCACCGCGCAGGCGTGGCCGCGGCCGGCCTTGTCGCCCTGGCCCTCGTCGCCGGCCTCGTCGGGACGGCCTGGCAGGCCCACGCCGCGGCGGCCCAGCGCGACCGGGCCGAGCACGAAGCCCGCGTCGCCGGGCGCGTCAGCGGATTCCTCCAGGACATGCTCGCCGCGGCCGACCCCGATGCCGAGGGCCGCGACGTCCGCGTCGCCGACGTGCTCGACCGGGCAGCAGCCGGGCTGGACACGAGCTTCGCCGACGACCCCGCCGCCGCCTCGCGGCTCCGGCAGACACTCGGGGCGACCTACCGCGGACTCGGCCTCTACGACGCCGCCGAGCCGCTCCTCCGCCGCGCCCTCGCCGACCGCCGCCGCCTCGACGCCGTCTCAGCGGCCGGCGACACCGCGACGGCCTCCGTCCTGAGCGACCTCGCGTACGTCCTTCGCCTTCGCGGCAGCCTTGCCGGGGCCGACTCCGCCGGCCGCGAGGCTCTCAGGATCGTCCGAGCCCGTTACGGCGAGCGCCACCCTCGCACGGCGACGGCGGCCAACGACCTCGCCGCGACGGCCCGCGACCGCGGAGACCTCGCCGCCGCCGAGGCCCTCATGCGACGCGCCCTCGCCGTCGACCGCACCCTCCTCCGGCCAGACGACCCGGACCTCGCCATCGACTACGGCAACCTCGCGAGCGTCCTCGCCGACCGGGGCGAGGCAGCTGAGGCCGTCGCCCTCTTCCGCCGCGCCCTCGCCATCGACCGGGCCGCCGCGGGCGGGGCACCGAGCCCGGACGTCGCCCTCGACCTCGGCAACCTCGGGTCGGCGTTGACCGACACCGGCGCGTTCGCGGAAGCCGAGCGGGCGCTCCGCGAAGCGCTCACCCTGCGGACGCGCCTGCTCGGCCCCGCCCACCCGGGCACCCTCTACACAGAACTCCGGCTAGCCCGGGCCGTCTGCGCGGCCGGCCGGCCGGCTGAGGGGCTCACGCTCTACGACGGCGCCCTCACCGGGCTTCAGGAGGCCCTCGGGCCCGTCCACCTGCGCACGGCGCAGGGGCTCTCCGGCCGGGCGGACTGTCTCGCCCGTGTAGGCCGGGGGACTTCCGCGCTCGCGGACTACACCGCCGCAGAGCACGTGTGGGCCGGGGCCTCACCGGACCACCCCGGCCGGGCCGACGCGCTCGTCGGGCAGGCCCGTGTGCTCGCGGAGCGCGGCCGGCCAGACGCGGCCGCCGCAGCCCTCAGGTCGGCCGTCCGCCTGCGCAGGGTGGCCCTCGGCCCTCACGACCCGCGGACGGCTGAGGCCGAGCAGATCCTCGCACGGGTGATTTCCAACGGATGACGTTCCAGCGTTATAGGCCGCACACGCCACCCATCGCGCCCGGGCGCCGTGCCGCTGTCCATCGGCGAAAGCTTGGGACGGAACCTCTCTGTCACTACCGTGACGCGACCGTTCCCGCGTGGAGTCCTGCGGAACATGGATGTGCAGGAACAGGCGGAACCGTCCATCGTATATCGACGATGGACGGTCAACCGACCGCCCTTCTTTCCTCACCAGCCCCCGTGTTGCCATGAACACTTTCCCTGCCTGCTGCGACTGCGGCGACGACTGCCGCTGTGGCGGAACGTGCGGCTGCTAACGCCGCCCCGACGGGCCGGCCGGACCTCGCGCCCGGCCGGCCCCTTCTCTTACTCAAGTGACTGACACCCTCGCCCCTCCGACCGACGAAGCGCTCGCAGCATGGGCCAAGGCGCTCTCCCACCCGGCCCGCGTCCAGATTCTCCGGACCCTCGCCGAGCGCGGGGCCTGCGTCTGCGGCCAGATCGTCGACGTGCTCCCGCTTGCCCAGTCGACGGTCTCGCAGCACCTCAAGGTGCTCAAGGAGGCCGGCCTGATCCGCGGCGACATCGACGGCCCCCGAACGTGCTACTGCCTCGACGCGGCCGAGCTCGACCGGGCCCGGTCCGCCGTCTCGGACCTCTTCGCCGTCCTCGCCGTCGCTCCATCCTGCTCCTGCTGATCTGGTGGACCGCGAAACCGTCCTCTTCGTCTGCAGGCACAACAGCGCCCGGAGCCAGATGGCCGAGGGCCTCCTCCGGGCTCGCTACGGCGACCACTACGAGGCGTTCAGCGCCGGCACCGAGCCGTCGCACGTCCACCCGCTCGCCGCCGAGGCCATGCGCGAGGTCGGCGTCGACCTCTCCGGCCACCGCTCCGAGCATGTCGACGGGTACAGAGGCCGCCGGCTGGACGCCTTCCGGCGCGTCCGCAACGAGATCGCCGGCTGGCTCGATGCCACCTTCTCCCCTGCCTGACCCTTCTCAGACTCCGAGGCGGCCCCCCCCGTCAGCCGATGATTCACCTGCTCATGCTCGCGGCGGCCCTCCTCGTGGCCACCCCCGGGGCGCCCGCCGCTGCCCCGTCGCTCGTCCACGTCCGCGTCCTCGACGCCGAGTCGGGCGACTCGTTGCCCGGCGCCACCGTCGTCGTGGACCCCGACGCCCGGCCGGTCGGCGGCATCACGGATGCCGACGGCCGCGTCACGGTCGGGCCCGTCGCGGATGGCCCTCACACGGTCGCCGTCTCGTTCGTCGGGTACGCCGAGGCCCGGCTCGCCCTCACGCTCCCGCTCGCCGACACGCTCGTGGTCCGGCTCGCGCCCGAAGCTGAGGAGTCCGAGGAAGCCGTCGTCTCGGCCACGCGGACGACGCGGACGATCGACGACACGCCGACGAGGGTCGAAACCATCGGCGGCGAGGAGATCGAGGAGAAGGTCAACATGGACCCGTCCGGCATCGCGATGGTGCTCAACGAGTCGCCGGGGATCGTCGTCCAGCAGACGTCGGCCGTGTCCGCGAGCGCGTCGTTCCGGATCCAGGGGCTGGACGGCCGCTACACGCAGCTCCTCCGCGACGGCTTCCCGCTCTACGGCGGCCTCTCGGGCGGCCTCTCGCTCCTCCAGATCCCGCCGCTCGACCTCGCCCGCGTCGAAGTGATCAAGGGCCCGGCCTCGACGCTCTACGGCGGCGGGGCCATCGCGGGCCTCGTTAACCTCGTCTCGAAGCAGCCCGGCAACGCGCCCGAGCGGCTTCTCCTCGTCAACGGCACGACGGCGGGTGGGCTCGACGTGGCTGGCTACGCGTCGGCCCGGACGGAGCGGCTCGGCTACACCGTCCTCGCCTCGGCCAACGGCCAGCGGGCGTTCGACGCGGAGGGCGACGCGTTCACGAACCTCCCGGCCACGCAGCGGCTCACCCTTTCTCCGACGCTCTACCGCTACGGGGCGGGTACGCTTACGGCCGGTCTCTCGGGCACACTCGAAGCGCGCGAGGGCGGCGCCGTCGCGGCCGTCCGGGACGAAGCGGCCGGGTACACCGAGCGGAACGGGTCGGGGCGCCTCACGGCGTTCGCGGGATACAGCCGGCTTATGGGCGGCGATTCGCGCCTGGTCCTCCGGTCCAGCGGGAGCGCCTTCCGGCGGTCCGTCGAGACGCCGGGCTTCCGGTTCGCCGGCCGCCAGATGCAGACGTACACCGAGGCGAGCGTGGACCTCCGGCGCGGTGCCCACGAGGTCGTCGCGGGGCTCGACGGGCGGACGGACCGGTTCGACCAGTCCGACGGCGAGGCGGACCCGCTCGACTACGCGCACGCCTCGACCGGCGTGTTCGTGCAGGACACGTGGGACTTCAGCACGGCCGCCGCGCTAGAGACGGGCCTCCGCGTCGAGGGCCACACGGCTCACGGGGCGTTCGTGCTCCCGCGCCTGAGCCTTCTCGTCCGCCCCGGCGGCGGGTTTACGGCCCGAGTCGGCGGCGGGCTCGGGTACAAGGCGCCGACGCCGTTCCTGGAAGAGGCCGAGACGCGCGCCTACCGGGGAGTCCGCCCGGTCGCCGACGCGACAGCCGCCGAGCGGTCGGCTGGCGGGACCGTCGACGTGAACTACCGGGGCGCACTCGGCCCGGTTGGCCTCTCGCTGAACCAGGCCGTGTACCTCACGCGGCTGTCGAGCCCGCTCGTCCCGTTCGAGGCCGGCGACGTTCTGTCGTTCCGGACCGCGGACGGGCACATCCAGACGGCCGGGGCGGAGACGACGGCCCGGCTCTCGCTCGGCGAGGTCGGCCTGTTCCTCGGCTACGTCTACCTCGACGCCCGGCGGACCGAGCGCGGGCAGACCGAGGCGCTCCCGCTCACGGCCCGGCACCGGACGTACACGGTCCTCGTGTGGGAGCAGGAAGGGCGCGGGCGGATCGGCCTCGAAGCGTACTACACGGGCCCGCAGCGGCTCACGAGCGGCGAGCGGACGCCGGGCTACCTGCTCGCCGGCCTCATGGCCGAGCGGCGGTTCGGGCCCGTCCGGGCGTTCGTCAACGTCGAGAACGTCCTCGACGCGCGCCAGAGCCGGACGGCCCCGGTCGTGACCGGATCGGCCGAGGCGCCGGCCTTCGCCGAGATCTGGGGCCCGACGGACGGGTTCATCGCCAACGCCGGGTTGAAGGTGGAGCTTTAAGCCCCGCCAGCACGCGCCAGGGAGCGGCTGCCGTCCCACGACAGGACAGTCGGGGCCGTCCACTCACGCTCCTGGCCCCCTTCGGGCTCTCGATGGCGATCTCGCCGGCCATCAGCCCCGCCAGACGCTTCGTGAATGATTCCGTCACCGGTCTGTGAGGCTTATGAGCGGACGCGCGATGTCAACGGGTGTCGTATCGGTCCATCATGTACCTGCGTAATGGCTCCCCATGATCGACTTCGGTTTTCCGAGCAACGGCCGATGGACTGCGGGCCGGTGAGCCGGGGACATCGAGCGCGTGGGGAGACCGGCCTCCTTCGGGACGGAGCGGGTCAGCCGGAGATGCTAGGCGGATCTCGGTGCCTCACCCGCGGCCCTCAGGATCCAGCGGGCCGAGCGCTACCGGACAGGGCGAGGCGCGCCATCACGAGCGCGCCCACGACGCACGTCGCGAACAGGAATCCTTCGACGCCGCCGAGCACCATCTGCGCCGTCTGACCGAAGTGGACCTCGCCGAAGAGCCGGCCGAGGCCGTCGAGACGGAGCCGGGAGCCGGCGAACGACCGCGCGAGCAGGTCCAGACTCCCGCCCATGAGGTGTCCGCCGGCAGCGGGGATGAGCGCTCCGGCCACGGCGCCCGCGAGGCCGGCCCCGGCGACAGGTCGCCAGCGCGAGGCGGAATCGCGGCGTCCACCGAGCCGTGCGCCCAGCGCGAGCGCGGCACCGAGCGCGCCCCCCTCCAGGCCCCCCGTAATCCCGGCGGGCGCCCGTCCGAAGAGGAGGTTGAACGCGTCCATTCCGAGCAGCTTCGCTCCCCCGCCCACGAGCAGGCCCCCGAGGGCGGCACCGGCGACGCTCCACCGGAACGGCCCGCGCGTGGCCCACCCCACCGCGGCCATCCCGAAGCTCACCCCGGCACCGCCCACCACGCCCACCAAAACGTTGAGACTGAGCAGAACGACGAGGACCGAGGCGGTGCCGAGCCGGGCGTCGGGGGCGTAGGCGAGCGCGGACCCGTAGAGGAGACCGCCGAGCACGCCGGCGAAGCCGCCGCCGAGCGCCCCGGCGGTGCCCCACAGAACCGCGGTGTGCATTGGCCCTCGCTCTGCCCGCGGCGGTAGAACGACGTCCCCTGCCACCGCCGACGGCCCGGCCTGCGGAACGCTCGCCGCTCCTGTCGAGAGCGCATGCGGGGCCACGTCGAACAGGACCGCTTCAGGGCGGACACGCTCAGGCCTGATGGCCTCGACCTGTGCGATGAACCGGTAGCCGTGCCGCGGCACCGTCTCGACGTAGCGCGGGTTCGCCGCGTCGTCACCGAGCCCTTTGCGGACGTCCTTGATGCACTGCGTGAGCGCGCTGTCGCTCACGACGACGTCGCCCCACACCTCGGCGAAGAACCGGTCCTTCTCGACGAGCCGCCCGTGCTCCTGCACCAGCAGCACGAGGGCGTCGAAGTAGCGCGCGGTGAGGTCGACCCGGTCGCCCCCCCGCCAGAGTTGTCGGTTGGTCGCGTCGAGGATGAAGTCGCCGAAGCGGTACGTCACGTCGTCCTCAGCCGTGCTCACGGACATCTCAGATGGGGCTCACGCCGCGCGTGCGGCCGTTTCGCAGGTTACGCCACTCCCGGACACACCACCCCGACCCCATGACCTCCACCGAAACAGACCCCCTCACAACCGGCGGACGCCGACGCCCCCCCCCCTGGAGAGCCGCGGCCTGGAGCACCGCCGCGCTCGTCCTCCTCGTCCCCCTCGTCGCAATGCAGTTCACCGACGAGGGGGGCTGGAGCGCGGCCGATTTCCTGCTCCTCGGCGCGCTCATCCTCGGCGTCGGCATCCCACTCGACCTCACCGTCAGAAAGACGGGCGACCCGGCCTACCGGTGGGCCGTCGTCCTTGCGCTCGCAGCGGCGTTCCTCCTCGTCGTCGTCAACGGGGCAGTCGGCATCATCGGGTCCGAGGACGACGACGTCAACGGGTTGTTCGTCGCCGTCCTCGCCGTCGCCCTCGTCGGCGCCCTCGCTGCGCGCTTTCGGCCCCGCGGGATGGCCCTCGCGATGGCCGCGGCGGCGCTCGCCCAGGCGTCGGTCGCCGTGGGAGCCTTCGTCGCCGGGTGGACGTCCCCCGAGAGCGACATGCTCGAAATCGTGGCCCTGTGGTTCTTCGTCGTGCTGTGGGCCGCGTCGGCCGCGCTGTTCCGACGCGCGGTGCTCACGCGCCCTCCCACGAGCACAGGCCCGGTCGGCTGAGCGCCCTCTGCCGCCCCGGAGACCTTCTCCGCATGGTCCTGCGCGGCCTCCTCGCGCCGCCATCGCACACGCCCGCGCTCAGACGAACACGCGTTCGAGGACGTCCGTGTAGCCGGTGCGGGCCAGGACAAGGAGGTCGTGGGACGAGATGCCCATGACCTTCCCTGCCTCCACATGCTGCGTCGTGACCATGACCTTCTCGCGGCTCTGCTCCGGGTTGCCCGACGGGTGGCCGATGAGCGCGAGTCGACCATGGGACGGAGACCCGGGGCGTCTCTATCTTCGCCAGTGTCAGCCTAAGGTGGGCGCATTCAGCGCTTGCACGCCTCTCGCTGGTGCCGCTGCTGGGCCCACCTCTTCGCCATGGCGCTCCCCCTCCCCGACTTGGTCGCCGCCGGAGAGCCGGCCACGGCGGGCCCCTCGTCGGAGGGGCTCGTCCGCGCGCTCGGCGTCCGGGCGCTCTCCGCCAACGCCGTCAACGGCTGCATCGGCTCCGGGATCTTCCTCCTCCCGGCCACCGTGGCCGGCGCGCTCGGCCCGGCCGCCATCGTCGCCTATGTCGCCTGCGCCGTCGCCATCGGCCTCGTCGTTGCCTGCTTTGCCGAGGCGGGAAGCCGGGTCGCGCGGTCTGGCGGGGCCTACGCCTACGCCGAGACTGCGTTCGGCCCGTACGTCGGCTTCGTCGTCGGCACGGTGAACTGGCTCGCCCTCGTCTCCTCCCTCGCCGCCGTCGCCGCGGCGCTCGTCGCGGTGGCGGCAGAGGTGGCGGCCCCCCTCACCCACCCGGCCGTCCGGATCGCCGTCCTCGGCGGGATGATCGGGGGGTTCGCCTGGGTCAACGTGCGTGGGGTCCGGGAGGGGGCCCGGTTCGCCGTCACCGCGACGGTCGCGAAGCTGCTTCCCCTCGCCGTCCTCATCGGGTTCGGGCTCCCGGCCGTCCGAGCCGAGAACCTCGCGTGGACGTCGGTCCCCACCCCGAGCGCGTTCGGCTCGGGCTCCCTCCTCCTCATCTTCGCCTTCGTTGGGACCGAGGGGGCGCTCACGTCGAGCGGAGAAATCCGGGACCCTGCACGGACGGTGCCCCGCGCGATCGCCCTCGCGATGGCTGTCGTCCTCGCGTTCTACCTCGCGCTTCAGGTCGTCGCGCAGGGGGTGCTCGGCCCCGACCTCCCCCGGTCCACGGCGGCCCCGCTGGCCGAGGCGGCCGGGCGCGTGCTCGGCGCGCCCGGCCGGGCCCTCCTCCTCGCCGGGGCGGCCATTTCCATGCTGGGGTACGTCGTGGGTGACCTCCTGGCCTCGCCCCGGGCCCTCTTCGCCCAGGCCCGCGACGGGTTCCTCGTGGCCCCGCTCGCCCGGGTCCACCCGACGCACCGGACCCCGCACGTGGCGATCTGGACGTACGCCGCCGTCGCGTTCGCGCTGGCGGCGACGGGGACGTTCGAGCGGCTGGCGTCGCTCGCGGTCGTCGCGCTCCTCACGGTCTTCCTCGCCGTGTGCAGCTCGGTCCTCGTGCTCCGGCGGCGCGGGGTCGCCCAGGCGGGCACGCCGTACCAGACGCCGGGGGGTCCCCTCGTGCCGGTTCTCGCGGTCGTCCTCGTCCTCGGGCTCCTCGCGCAGGCGACGGCTCCGGAGTTCCTCGCGCTCGGGGCGGTCGTCGCCATGGCCACCGCGCTGTACCCCTTCCGACGGAAGCAGCTGGTGGCGGGGTAGCAGACGACTCGCCGCAGCATCCCGAAGCTGGCGCTGCACGTGGACGTCCGCACGCGACGGCACGGACCGAACGGGCGCGGGCCTACGCGGCGTGGCGCAGGTGCTCGTCGAGGACCGCGAGGATCGTCGGGGCGAACGTGTCGGCGAGGTCTCGCTTCCCCATGACGGCCGCCGCCCCGGCCGCTTGTGCCGAAGCGACGAACGCCTCGTCATCGTGGGCCGAGATCACGACGACCGGGAGTTCGGGACGCCCGGCGCGGACCTGCCGGACGAGCTCGGCCCCGCTCAGGCCCGGCAGCCGGTAGTCGGTGACGATGAGGTCGCACTCGAGGTCGTCGAGCTTGTCGAGGACCTCCTCGGCGGTCGCCGCCGTCCCGCACAGCGCGAGCCCGGGCGTGCTCTCGAGGAGAGACACGTAGGCCTCCCGCATGACGGGGTGGTCCTCTACGACGAAGATCTGGTACGGCACGGAGGACTCTGAGGGGCGACAGGCTCCATAGAACGGATCGGCCCGAAGGTCGGCCCTAGGGCGAACCCGGAGCCGCCGCTCCGGAAGGGACCGACAGCGTCACCCGCGTTCCTCGCCCCGGGGATGAGTCGAGTTCGAACCGACCGCCGACGAGGCCGAGCCGCTCGCGGACCGAGCGCAGCCCGAACCCGCCCGGCGCACCCTCGCTGGCGCTTCCGACGTCGAACCCGGCCCCGTCGTCCTCCACCCGGACGACGGCGTACGCCCCGTCCGTGTAGCCGACGAGGCGCACGCGCGCCCCGCCGACGTGCTTGGCGACGTTGAAGAGGAGTTCGCGGAGGATCTGGTACAGGAGGACCCGGAAGGCCGGGTCGGCGACGCGGACATCGCCCCGGACCTCGACCTCGATCTCGAGGTCGTGCTTGGTCCGCTCAGCGCCCGCGATCCACTCGAGAACGTCCACGAGGCGGTCGGCCTGGAGGATGGTCGGGCTGAGCTCGGTCGCGAGCGAGCGGGCCATCTCCGTCGCGGTGCCGACGATCTCGACGGCCTGGCGGGCGAGCGTGCCGGCCGCCTCGCCCGTCGGCGCGCGGCCGAGGAGCGAGAGGATGGCCGAGAGGCCGTAGAGCTGCTGCTGGAGGTCGTCGTGGAGCACGTGGGCGATCCGCTGGCGCTCATCCTGCTCGGCGACCGTCAGCCGGGCCGCGAGGTCGCGGACCTCGCGCGTCCGGGCCTCGACCCTGCCCTCGAGGGCCTCGTTGAGCGCCCGGACCTCGGCCTCGGCCCGCCGCCGCTCGGTGATGTCGGTGAAGACGATGGCGAACCGGCGGCCGTCGGGCCCCCCGACGGGCGAGGCGTACACGTCGTACCACCGGTCGATGTCCGCGGTGTAGTTCTCGAACCGGACGTGCTCGCGGCCGATCCCGGCCCGCGCGTACGTCTCGACCCAGTGCTCCTCGAGACCAGGGTAGAGCTCGCGGCCCGTCTTGCCGACGACGTCGTCCGGGCCCACTATCCTCGTGTGGGCCGGATTAACCTCCAGGCACCGATAGTCGACGGGCCGTCCGTCGTCGTCGACGAGCATCTCGCAGAGGGCATACGCCTCGTCGATAGACTCGAAGATCCCCCGGTACCGCTCCTCGCTCTCGCGGAGGGACGCCTCAGCGAAGGCCCGCTCGAGGGCGGCCCACGTCCGCTCTGCCGTCTCCTCGACGAGCGCGACGTCCTCGGGCGTCCACGCCCGCGGCTCGCGGTGGTGGACCGCCATCACGGCGACGAGCCGGCCGCCCTTCACGAGCGGGACGACGGCGATGGCGGCGACGGGAAGCGCCGCGAACACGGCCTTCTCGGGCGCGCTCAGGCGAGGATCGGCCGGCACGTCGGGGACGATGAACGTGCGGCCGGCGCGGGCCTCGTCGTGGAGGAGGGCGAAGTCGGCCATCCGGTACCGTCCGGCGCGGTTCGGCACGCCGTGCGCATAGTCCCGGGCGACGACGGCGTGCTCGCCATCGGCCTCGAACTCGGCATAGTGCACGCGGCTCGCGCCGACGTGCTCGCCGAGCACGCGGGCCGACTCGCCCTGGACCTCGGTGGGGTCGACGAGCGGGCGGAGCGCGTCCGCCAGACGGGCGCGGAAGGCGTCGCGGTCGGCCGCCCGCTGGAGGGCGGCCTCGGCGAGCTTCCGGTCGTGGATGTCGACCCCGACGCCGTACCAGCGGATGACCTCCCCGGTATGCGGGTCCCGATACGGCTCGGCGCGGTTGAGGAACCACCGGTAGTCCCCCGCGGCCGAGCGGTTGCGCTGCTCGACCTCGAACGGCCGGCCTGTCCGCCTCGCCTCCGCGAAGGCGGCCACGACGGCGGGCGCGTCGTCCGGGTGGAGGAACCGGGCGGCGACATCGGCGACCGTCGCCGGCTCGAAGGGGACGCCGCAGTAGTCGGACCACCACCGGTTGAAGAACTCGTTGCGCCCGTCGGCGTCGGCGATCCAGAAAGCCTGCGGGGCGGCATCCGCCATGAGCCGGAACTGCGCCTCGCTGGCACGGAGGTCGTTCTCGGCCCGGGCCCGTTCGCGGGCGGCCCACGTCCGCTCGGCGACCTCCTCGACGAGCGCGATCTCGGCGGCGGTCCACGCGCGCGCTCGGGCGTGATGCACGGCGAGAACGGCGGCGAGCCGCCCGTCCTTGACGAGCGGCACGCCGACGAACGCGCGGATCTCGGCGGCGGCGAGGGCTACCCGCTCCGCCTCGGTCGTGCCGGTGGCGCCGCGCTCGTCGGGCGCGACGACTGTTTTGCCGGCCCGAAACGCTGTGATGAGCGTGACCCCGAAGTCTTCGGCGACGTGGGGGCCGGCGAAGCTCGCCACGCCGTCGACGTGGCCGCGGTGGGTCACGAAGTGGACCCCGTCGGGCTCGAAGCTGGAGTAGTGGACGCGGCTCACGCCGAGGTGGTCGCCGAGCAGCCGCGCGGCGACGTCCTGCACCTCAATGGGGTCGGCGAGCGGGCGCAGCGCATCGGCGAGGGCTGTCCGGAACGCGGCCTGCTCGGCGCTGGCCCGGATGGCCTCCTCGTCGCGCCTTCGCTCGGTCACGTCGGAGACGACGACGCCGAACCGGCCACTCCCGGCCGGCTCGACCGGGAACGCGTACGTGTCCAGCCACCGACCGAGCCACTTGATCTCGCTTACGAACCGGGCCGGCGCACGATCAGCGACGACTCGGCCGTACGTCTCGATGAAGCCCTCGATCTCAGGGCCTGGGACGATCTCGCGGGCCGTGCGCCCGACGACCTGGTCGTGCATGAGCCCGGTGACGCGCTCATAGGCCGGGTTGACCTCCAGGACCCGGTAGTCGACGGCCCGACCGCCCTCGCCTAGAACGACCTCGCAGAGGGCGAACCCTTCGGTCATCGACGTAAACAGGGCCCGGTAGCGCTCCTCGCTCTCACGGAGCACCTCCTCGTCAGCCTTTCGGTCCGTGAGGTCGCGGAAGACCTTGACGAAACCGAGGAGCCCGCCGTCGGCCGTCCGCAGCGCCGAGAGCACGCCGGAGCCCCAGAACGTCGTCCCGTCCTCGCGGCGGTGCCACCGCTCGTCGAGCGCCTTCCCTTCGCGGAGGGCCGTGGTCATCTCGCGCTCGGGGACCCCGGCGGCCCGGTCCTGGTCTGTGAAGATGATCGAGAGAGGACGGCCGATGGCCTCGGCAGCCGACCACCCGCAGACCGTCTCGGCGCCCGGGTTCCACGTCACGATGGCCCCGGCAGGGTCTGTCGTGACGACGACGAACGGGTCGTCAGCCGATGGGAATTCTTCGGGAGGCCGGCTCTCGGGCATCGGGTAAGACGACCTGCTCGAGAGCCGGCGCAGTGGATGGGGTAGGACGGATAGGTACCGCCCGATCGTGTCCGGCTCCAAACGGAGACTCGGTCGTCCGGCATGGCTGGACGCCGGCCGTCCCGCGGTGGTCGTCTCCCCGTCCGGCTCAGGTCCACCCGCGCTCGGCGCCGTTACAGCCGGCCCCTGATGAGGGCGTTAGCGACGACAGGACCGCCGCCCCACATGGGCCGCCTCGATCTCCAACCGGGGTTTCCCTGTCCGCCGCCCCCGGCGTCTCCTCAGAGAGTACCACAGGCTGCGAGATAGCTTCGGCGCCTCTCACACTCCCCACGGTCCGATGAGCGACTCCAGGATGAACCGCCGCCAGGCCCTCCAGGCCTTCGGGCTCGCCGGCGCAGGCGCCGCCCTCTCCTCCTGCGCGCCCCTCGCGGCCCTCACCGGGGCCGGGCTCGCCGACCCGGCCGTGTTCAACTTCGCCCTCAACCTCGAGTACCTCGAAGCCGAGTACTACCTCCGCGCGACGACGGGCTCGGGACTGAGCGCGGCCGACGCCGGCGCCGAGGCCGGGGCGGTCCAGAACGTCCCACGGGGACCGGTCCGGTTTACGAGCGACGCGCGTCGGGAGTTCGCCGAGGAGCTGGCCGCCAACGAGCTCGGCCACGTCCGGTTCATCCGGTCCACGCTCGGCGACGCCGCCATCGACCGGCCGGCGCTCGACATGGGCGCGTTCGCCGCGGCCGCGGCGGCGGCCGGGCTCGGGGCCGGCTTCGACCCGTTCGCGAGCGAGATGAACTTCCTCCTCGGGGGGATGATGCTGGAGGACGTCGGGATCACGGCGTACGTCGGGGCGGCGCCGCTCATTGCCAGCCGGGAGCTTCTCCTCAAGGCGGCCGGGATCCTCGCCGTGGAGGGGTACCACATGGGGATGGCGCGCTCGCACCTCTACGAGATGGGCCCGGAGGCCCGCGCCGCCGCGAACGCGATCTCAGACACCCGCGACACGCTCGACGGGCCGATGGATCTCGACCAGGGGATCGAGCTCGGGGGGCGGGCCAACTTCGTTCCCTCCGATCCGAACGGCGTGGCGTTCTCACGGACCCCGCCGCAGGTCCTCCGGATCGTGTACCAGACGAGCCAGGAGGGCGTGAGCCGTGGGGGGTTCTACCCGGAGGGAGTCAACGGGGCTATCCGCTCTACGTGAGCGAGCCGGCCGAGGCTCCCTGGCCAGGCGTCTAGCCGGTCGGTCGCCCCGGGGCGCCGGCCTCGATGACGACAGTCGGTGCTTCCGGCCGTCTGGAATGCCTGATCCTCAGACCGTAAGGTCCAATTGGAAGGGCCTCGTTGGGGCGGCACGCGAGGCCCGCCCTGTCCGGCTGGGACGGGGATTACGTCGGGCTCCGGACAGGGCCTAGGGCACGTCCGGGGGTTGTCTCACGCCCTCATGTGCGACCATTAGGCTTCACGTCCCTCTCCCGCCATGGCCCCCGCCCCCCGCGTCCTGTCGCACTACGAAGACCTCACCCGGGCCGACCGCCCGCCCGTGCCCGGGAGAGACCTCCCGACGGACCCGGCTCTCCTCCGGGAGATGGCCGACACGCTCGACGGGCTCGGGAGCCACCGGATGGCCGACGCCATCCGGACCCAAGCGGAGGCCCTCGCCGGTCGCGCTGGCCGGGGACCCGGCTGTGGGCTCCTGCGGGGACGGTCATGAGTGGTCCTCAGCACCGGAGGCGGCTCTGGCGGCTAGCAGTCCGCCGGGCCGCTGTCTTGCGCGATTCGGCCCCGGCGGCCCAGCAACCGGGCGCAGCCGCTCCGTCACACACCGATCCCCGTCCAGCGGTCTGCCCCGAGGACGTGCGGACACGGACGCCCCAGCACCGCCCATGACGACTCGCATCGACACCCTCATCTCGGACGTCGACCGCATCGCGGGTGCCCTCTCCTGTGCGACCGCGGGGCCGCTTCTGCGGGACGCCGGGCTCCGGCAGACACTCCTCGACCACGCCGCCGAGTTGGCCGCTGCCGGGATGCCCGGGACGGCGGCAATGGTAAGGGGGCTCGTGGACCAGATGGAGTCCAGCCGCTGAACAGAAACCCGAGTGCCCCGGCCCCTGGAACGTCTCGTGCGGCGCCCGGGACAGTGGACCGAACCACCCGGGTTCCAGACTGCAGGGCCCGGGCCCCTCCGGACATGTTGCAGGAGAGGGCCCTCCGATCCCCGGTTCGGGGCGTGGCACGCCTCCGGCCGGACCTGCCGCTCGGAACTCGGGTACGACCGGCCCCTTCCTCCCCCGGGACCATGAGCCTCAGCGCCCTCGACGTCGACCGGATCCGCCAGGACTTCCCCGTCCTCCAGCGGACCGTTCACGGCCGCCCACTCGTCTACCTCGACAACGCCGCGACGAGCCAGAAGCCGACGGTCATGATCGACCGGATCGGGCAGATCTACGGGCACGAGTACGCCCGCGTCGAGGAGGGCCACGAGCTCAGCCAGGAGGCGACGAAAGCGTATGAGGGTGCACGCGAGAAGGTGGCCCGGCTCATCAACGCGGCCGAGTCCCGCGAGATCGTGTTCTGCCGCGGGGCCACGGAGGGCCTCAACCTTCTCGCCCTCGCGTTCTCCCACGGGCTGCTCACGAGCGGCGACGAGGTCCTCGTCACCGAGGCCGACCACCACTCGAACATCGTCCCGTGGCTCCTCGCCTGCCGGCAGACCGGGGCGACGCTCCGGGCCGCCCCCGTCCTCCCGTCGAGCGACCTCGACACGGACGCGTTCGAGCGGATGCTGACCGACCGGGTGAAGGTCGTGAGCGTGCCCTACGTGTCGAACGTGACCGGGGCGGTCTACCCCGTCCAGCGGCTCACCGAGCTCGCCCACGCCCGCGGGATCCCCGTCGTCGTCGACGGCGCCCAGGCGACGCCCCACTTCCCGATCGACGTCCGCGCCATCGGGTGCGACTTCTACGCCGGCTCGGGGCACAAGATGGGCGGGCCGTCGAGCGTCGGGTTCCTCTACGGCCGGGCGGACCAGCTGGAGGCGCTCCCGCTCGCCGATGGCGGCTCGACGATGGTCGAGCACGTGAGCTTCACCGAGATCGAGGCGAAGCCGATCCCGCACAAGTACGAGGCCGGGGAGCCGGCGTTCGGGGAGGTCGAGGCGTGGAGCCCGGCCATCGACTACTGGACGGACCTCGGACTGGACCGGATCGCCGCGTACGAGCGCGAGCTCACGGCGTACGCCGTCGAGCGGATGTCCGCGGTCGAGGGCGTCCGCGTGCTCGGCGACCCTGCCGACCGAATCTCCGTCGTGTCGTTCGTGGTCGAGGGCCACGAGCCGAGCGACGTCGCGGCCGCGCTCGACCGGGAGGGGATCGCCGTGCGGGCGGGCAACCTGGAAGCGGAGCCGCTGCTGAAAGCGCTCGGGGCCGAGGGCGCGGAGGCCGTCCGGGCCTCGTTCCTGTTCTACAACACGCACGCCGAGGCCGACGCACTGGCAGACGCGGTCGGACGGGTCGTCGGGGCGGGCCGCTCCTCGTCGCCGTGCTAGCCCCGCGGGCTAGCGCTCGCGGAGCTTGTCGCCGCTGAACTGGTCGCTCACGAGCACCGACTCGTGGACCACCCGGGCCCGCTCCTCCAGTTCGTCCGCCTTCGCCTGGTACGTCGCCGCGGCACCTGCGTCTCCGGCTGCGGCGTACTTGCCTCCTGTTTCCCGGAGGAGCATGACGCCCTCCTCGATGCCCCGCATCGCCGCCCACAGGGTCTCCTCGACCGACTCGGTGATCTCGGCCAGCAGCGCGTTCGGCGTATACCCGTGGCCGGTGTGGCACCGGAACCGCGAGAGCGCGCCCTCCTCGATCCGGACGAGCGCCCCGTGGCACTCGGGGCACGTGAACGGCGTCAGCGTCCCGTAGTCCATGATCCCCTGCTGGAAGGCGTTCCCGGTCGCGGCGACGGAGACCTCGATCTTCGCGCGCGCGCGGTCGATCTCGGCCCCGGGCTCTACCCGGACGTCCGGGACCGGCTCCTCTATGAGCCGGGCGAGGAGCGGGCCGATCTCGTCGGCCGGGCAGGAGTGGTCGACGTCGACGAAGTCCATCGCCGACTGAGGCATCGAGTCGAACCGGGCCTCACCCGGGGACTGCACGACGGCCGTGCCTCCGAGCCGCTTGATGGTCCACAGGCCCGACGTCCCGTCATCGAGCCCGCCCGAGAGGACGACCCCGACGACGCGGGGCCCGTGGGAGTACGCGGCCGAGCGGAAGAGGGCGTCGACGGACGGGCGGAACCGGTTCTCCTTCGGGCCGCGCCGGACAGCCACGTGGTCGCCGTCGAGCAGGAGGTGATGGTCGGGCCGGGCGACGTAGACCCGGCCGGGGCGGACCCGCTCGCCGTCCTCGGCGAAGGCAGCCGGAAGTGGGCCCGCGGCATCGAGGATGTTGGGGAGATGGCTCGGTGCGTAGGCCGGGACATGGAGGACGACGAAGACGGCGGCGGCGAAGCCCTCGGGAAGCCCGGCGACGAGCGCCCGGAGGGCCTCGATGCCGCCGGCGGACGCGCCGACGACGACGATCGGAAGAGTATGATGCACAGGGGTCTCAGGGAGTAGGCCATCAATATCCGAACGTGGGTAGCGGTCCGGCCGTCTTTATCCGCTGGCACCTACACCGCCGCGCTCCGGGATGACGTCCGGCTTTGCGGATCGTCTCGGCCTGATCAGGCCGACTGCCACCGTACGGCCGTATGAGCCGGTTTCGGCTGGTCCCCGAGAAGGCGTCGGGTCGAGGCCGGGATATCCGGAGGGCCCGTTCCGGGGGACATTGGGGCCGGTCGGCCCTTACTTGTGGTCCGACCTCGCCCGAGCGCTCAGACATGCCCGCTGGCACCACCTCCGTCCTCGTCGTCGACGACCACAAAGTCGTCCTGAGTGCCCTCGTCGACCTCGTCGAGGGCACCCCGGGGCTCACCGCGTGGGGGGCCGCCGCGTCCGGGGAGGAGGCGCTCGCCCTCCTCTCAGCCGGAGACCCGTCCGGAGGCACCGACAGGAGCTACCCAGACCTCGTCGTCTCCGACGTCCAGATGCCGGGGATGAGCGGGGTCGAACTGGCCGCCGCCCTCCGGGACCGGTGGCCGGGCCTCCCGTGCCTGATGGTCTCGGCTCACTACCCGGGCCTCTACGCGGACCGGGCGGCCGCAGCCGGCGCGGTCGGGTGCGTCGAGAAGGGAGACGTTCGGGGGATCATCGACGCGATCGAGCGCGTGGCCCACGGGGCCTCCTGGAGGGCACCCTCCCCCTGAGCCGCGACGACAGCAG
>DASWMO010000300.1:0-16615 GCA_036399715.1 Rubricoccaceae bacterium | reverse complement strand
GGCGGCCTCGGCGGCGCGGGCGGCCTCGACGCGCTTGAGGCCCTCGGTGATCGTCTCCTTGGTCACGCCGCGGATGCCGGCGATGAGGGTCGGGTTCTCGTCGGCGGCGCGGTAGACGGTCGCGGTGTCGGCGATGAGGGCCGGGTCGGCGTCGGGGACGCGGCCGGGGAGGACGAGGGCGGCGTAGCTCGCGGTGCCGGGCTCGTAGACGGCGCGGACGAGCTTGCGGAGGCGGAGGTAGCCGACTTCGAGGACGGTGAGCGCGGCGGTGGCCGTCGCGGTGGCGGCGGTGGCCTCGGCGGCCTCGGCGCGCTGGTGGCCCATCGCGGCCTGGACCTCGTCGATGAGGGCGAGGCCTTCGGCGACCTCGTCGTCGAGTTCGATCTGGTAGGGGGCGAGCAGGGCGAGGATCTCGGGGGTGTCGCGGATGCCGGTGAAGAGGGCGGTCGAGTCGGTGAGGAGGACCGGGGCGGGGCTTTTGGTGAAGCTGGGCATGGGGCGAGGTGTGGGGAGCGGGTGAACATAGGCCCCGGCGCCTTCTCGGGGCGGGTGAGGGGGAGGCACGCCCGGGTCGGCCGCCGATACGCGGTGGTCGATGCCCGAAACGCGCGGGTCGGTGCCCGATACGTGCGGGTCGGTGCCCGATACGCGCGGGTCGGCCGTCGATACGGGCGGGTCGGCCGTCGATACGCGCGGGTCAGTCTCCGATACAGGCGGGTCGGTCTCCGATACGGCAGGGTCGGTGCCCGATACGGGCGGGTGGGCGTCCGATACGCACCGGTGAGGGTCCGCGGGGCGCGGGGCGTTGCGGGCGGGTGCCGGGCGGCGTACCCTTCGGGCTCACAGCGCAGCGGGGCCATGCGGACATCGAGACGGGGCGGCGGGCCGGTGGCGGGCTTCGCCCTCTTCGTGCTGCTTTTCGGTGTGGGCGCGGTGGCACCGTCGGCTCAGACGCTCGCGTGGGAACGCGTGGGTGCGAACGCCATCGACCCGGAGCGGCCCTCGATCGCGCCCGACGGGACGATGTGGTCGGCCGGGAATTCGAGGATGCAAAGCTTGAGGCCGCCCTATGGGCCCGACCAACTCTGGACCCAGTACGAGGCGTACGATCCAAACGACCCCGTCTTCGCACTCGGTCAGGACACGCTCATCTCGACCCGACAACGGTTTGAGCGGTCCACGAACAATGGCGTGACGTTTCAGGCTGTCCCGTCGGACGGTGCGCCCTATGTCAACTACTACACCGAGATCCCGGCGGGCGTGCCCGGCGCCGGCACGCTGCTCGCGGCGGCCGGCCCCCTCACGTTCTGGTCGGTCTACTCGCACGACCGCGGCGCGACGTGGCATCGGACCCTGTTCCCGGACCCGAATAGCGAGGGCCCGCACGCGCCGCCTCGCGGTCGTCCATACCGGCCCGCACGCGGGTCGCATCGTCGGCGCCGGCGCGTGGGGTCTGGCCACGTCCGACGACCGTGGCGTCTCGTTCCAGCGCGTGCCCGGCTGGTACCAGTACTTCCGCTTCCGCGGCGACGCCATCGCCCGCCTCGGCGGGGCGGCGCCGGGGGGCGGGGACCGCCTCGTGGCCGCGATCATCGACCCGACGCGGCCCGGTAACATCTCGCGCGTGATCGTCTCCGACGACGGCGGCGACACGTGGCGCGAGACCTTTGGGCTGACAGGCGACCCGAACGCGGCGGCGTCGGAGGTCGTGGACATGGGCGGCGGCCGGGCAGTGATCGCGATGAACGGCGGTCACATCTGGGAGACGCGGGACGCAGGCGAGACGTGGGCGATAGTCGGTGTCGTGCCGGGGTCGCTTATCGACCAGGGGCCGGAGCCGACACGCAACGCGCGTGTGTTCTGGGCTTTCCTTGGGCCGGACGGGCGGCTGTACGTCGGCGGGAGCCGTCTCGGTGGTCGCAACCCTGGCTGGGCGTTCAGAACCGTTACGCCGTTCGTGGCGAGCGAAGCGGGGCCGGGCGCGGTGGCGTCGCTGAGCGTGTCGGTGCGTCCGAACCCGGCATCAGGCCGCGTCGAGGTCGTGCTGTCGCTCGCTGAGGCCGGAGCCTCCCGTGTGGTCGTCGTGGACGCGCTCGGGCGCGAGGTCGCGGTGGTGCTGGACGGCGCGGCGGGAGCCGGCGAGACGGTCGTCGGCGTCGAGACGGGGGCGTGGCCGGCGGGCGTGTACGTCGTCCGGGCGACGGCGGGGGCGCGGACGGCGACGGCGCGGCTTGTCGTCGTGCGCTAGGCGGCGTCGCAGAACCGCCCCCCGTCGGCTGCGCCTCCTGCCCCCCGCGGGGGGGCGGTTGGCTGCCGGGGGCGTGTGCTTGAGCCGAGGTGGCCGGGTCAGGCGGCGACGAGGCGGGCGTAGCGGCGCTTGCCGACTTTGAGGACGACCGGCCCGGCCGAGACGTCGACGGTCGCCGTGGCGTCTGTGGCGGTCTCGCCGCCGAGGCGGACGCCGCCCTGGGCGACGAGGCGGCGGGCCTCGCCATTGGAGGCCGCGAAGCCGGCGCGCACGATGGCGTCCACGAGGCCCATCGGGCCGTCGAGGGCGAGGTCGGGCATCTCGTCGGGCTCGTCCTTGCGGATGACGGTCCGCTCGAAGTGCGCGCGCGCCTCGGCGGCAGCGGCCTCGCCGTGGTAGATCGCGACGATGTTGAGGGCGAGGTCGTGCTTGGCGTCGCGCGGGTTGGCCGCGGCGTGGGCGGCGAAGGCCGCGAGGCCGGCCGTCGGGATGGACGAGGCGAGCTCGGCGTAGCGCGGCAGGAGCGCGTCGGGGATCGAGAGGAGCTTGCCGTACATGTCGTTCGGCGGCTCGGTGAGGGCGATGGCGTTGTCGAGCGACTTCGACATTTTCTGGACGCCATCGGTGCCCTCCAAGATGGGCAGCGTGAGGCAGACCTGGGGCGCCTGGCCTGCGGCCTCCTGGAGGGCGCGGCCCATCAGGAGGTTGAACGTCTGGTCCGTTCCGCCGAGCTCAACGTCCGCCCCGAGGTGGACCGAGTCCTGGCCCTGCGCGAGCGGGTAGAGAAACTCGTGGAGCGAGATCGGGAGCCCGTCGCGGTAGCGGTTCTGGAAGTCGTCGCGCTCCAGCATCCGGGCGACGGTGACGTTGGAGGCGAGGCGGACGACGTCGGCGAACGTCATCGGCCCGAGCCAGTCTCCGTTGTGGACGACGGTGAGCTTGTCCGGGGCGGTGTCGAGGACGAGCGCGGCCTGATCGATGTAGGACTGCCCGTTGGCGCGGGCCTCGTCCGGCGTGAGCGGCGGGCGCGTCTTGGAGCGCCCCGAGGGGTCGCCGATGGTCGCCGTGAAGTCGCCGACGATGAGGACGGCGCGGTGGCCGGCGTCCTGGAACTGGCGCAGCTTGCGGAGGACGACGGCGTGGCCGAGGTGGAGGTCCGGCCGCGAGGGGTCGCAGCCGAGCTTGACCGTGAGCGGGACGCCCGTCTCGGCGCTGCGCGCGAGGCGGGCCCGGAGGCCGCCGGTCGGGAGCGCGTCGGCGACGCCGCGCATGAGGTCGGCGAGGGTCTCGTCCAGGGTCATCGGGTGGCGTGGTTAGTCGTCGGAGCCGCCTTTCTTGATGCGGTCGAGGGCGCGCTTGGAGTCACGCTCGGCGATGGCGTCGCGCTTGTCGTGGGCCTTGTTGCCCTTGCCGAGGGCGATCTCGACCTTGGCGCGGCCGTTCTTGAAGTACATCCGCGTCGGGACGATGGTGTAGCCCTTGGCCTCGGTGCCCTTGCGGAGCTTGGCGATCTCGGGCTTGCCGAGCAGCAGGCGGCGCTTGCGCGTCGGGACGTGCTCGGCGTAGCCGCCGTGCGAGTACGGCGCGACGTAGAGGTTGACGAGGTCGACGCCGTCGCGGGCGATCATCACGAACGCGTCCTGGAGGTTGGCTGTCCCGGCGCGGAGCGACTTGACCTCGGAGCCCGTCAGCACGATGCCCGCCTCAAAGCGGTCTTCGAGGGTAAAGTCGTAGCGGGCGCGGCGGTTCGAGACGATGTCGGCCATGGGCGGGGCGGCGGGGGCGGCGGGGGCGGCGGGGGCGGCGGGTGTACCGCGGCGGTAGCCTCGGCGATCCGAGGGTGGGCACGGTGCTCATCACCCATCCCCGCCCCCGGCCGGAACGCAGCGTTAAGGGCGTACTGACGGGGACGAACCGTCAGTCCTCCTCGGGCTCCTCGTCTTCGTCAGTCTCCTTCGGGACGAGCGTCGGGGCGAAGGGCACGTCGGCGATGTCGGTGAGCGTGCCCGTCTGGAACCACAGCTCGGCGAGTTGCTCGAGGCCGTCGGCGGCGTAGCCGTCGAGCGTGAGCTGGAACGCAGCGACGCCGTCGAGCGCGAGGCGCTCGTCGTTCGGATCGGCGAGGCGGGCCGCGTCGGCGAGGGCGGCGGCGTGCTGCGGGGCGAGCGTGCCGACGCGCGCCGCGACGAGGCCCCACGGCATCGGGCGGATCGTGAGGTCCACAAACTCCTGCCCGAGCTCCAGCACGATGGCCCCGGCCGCCTCGGCGTCGCGGGCGACGTCGAGCGGGACGAGCGCGGCGTCGGCATCCTGGAGCCACTCGTCGAGCCCCGCGCCGGGGGCGCCGAGCGCGAAGACGGGCTTGCCGCCGTAGTGCTCGCGGAGGAGGAGCTGCGCGAGGAGCGCCTCCTGCTGGTCGCGCGGGTCGAACGCGACCGTGTGGACGGCGTCCAGCGGGGCCGCGACGACGAGGGCGCGGCGGTCCGAGCGCTCGCCCGCGAGGGCGACGCCGGGCACAACGACGATCTCGTCGGGCGCCCGGAGGACGTTGAGTGTCGGCAGCAGCACGAGGTCGGCGCCCTCGGCGTCGAGGAGCGCGCGGGCCTCGTGGGGCTCGACGACGGTCGTCTCGGTGACGACGCCCGACGCCATAAGGGCATCGGCGAGGGCGGCGGAGGCCGCCCCGGGCCAGACGGCGAGGCGCACTACTTGGCGCTCACGCGGCGCTTCTCCTGGATGCGCGCCGCCTTGCCGCGGAGGCCGCGGAGGTAGTACAGCTTGGCGCGGCGGACGCGGCCCTCGCGGACGACCTCGATGCGCGCGATGCGCGGGCTGGCGTACGGGAAGACGCGCTCGACGCCGACCGAGTTGGAGATCTTGCGGACCGTGAAGGTGCGCGAGGAGCCCGAGTTCTGGATCGCGATCACGACGCCCTCGTAGAGCTGCACGCGCTCCTTGTCGCCCTCGATCACGCGGACGTGAACGCGGACGGTGTCGCCTGGGGCGAAGGACGGGTGGTCGTCGCGGATCTGGGTGGCCTCGATGAGGCTGAGAAGGTCGGTCGCCATGGCGGTAGAAGCTCGGTCGGTGAAGCCGCACGCGTCGCGCGCGAACAGCCTGGAAGGTACGGGAACGGGGGCCGCGGCCGGAGCCGGGCGGGGGTCTATGCGGACTCTTCGCCGGGCGCACGTCCGGCAGGCGGGTCGGCTTCGCCGAGAAGATCCGGGCGGCGTGCGCGCGTCCGGTCGAGGCGCTGCGCTTCGCGCCAGTCGAGGATCGCGCCGTGGTCGCCGGACATCAGCACGGGCGGCACGTCCATGCCGCGGAACGAGGCGGGGCGCGTGTAGCTCGGCGCGTCCAGCAGGCCGTCCTGGAAGGAGTCGGACAGCGCCGACGCGGCGTCGCCGATGACGCCGGGGATGATCCGCGCGAGGGCGTCGATGAGAACGAGCGCGGGCAGCTCGCCGCCCGAGAGGACGTAGTCGCCGATCGAGACCTCGCGCGTGACGAGCGTTTCGCGAACGCGCTCGTCGATCCCTTTGTAGTGGCCGGCGATGAGGATGTAGCGTGTCCCGAGCGAGAGCCGGTTGGCGAGCGGCTGCGTGAGCGTCTCGCCGTCGGGCGTGAGGTAGATCACGTCATCGACCGGCGTCCCGTCGGCCGCGGCCCCTTCGAGGAGGGACTCGATGCAGGCGAAGAGCGGCTCGGGCTTGAGGACCATGCCGCCCTTGCCGCCGTAGGGCTCGTCGTCGATCTGCCGGTAACGCCCCGTCGCCCAGTCGCGCAGGCTGTGCACGCGCACGTCCAGCAGCCCCTTGTCGCGCGCGCGGCGAAGGATCGAGTGGTCGAGCGGGCTCCGGACGAGCTCGGGGAGGACGGTGACGAGGTCGATAATCATCGGATGCCGGGGGCCAGTCAGGCCGCGGGCTCGTCGTCGCCCGTGCCTTCGACCTCGTCGGCCGAGTCGTCGAAGAGGCCCTCGGGCGGGCGGACGAGCAGGCGCCGGCCGGGCAGATCCACCGCGAGGACGAACTCGGGGACGTCGGGCAGGAAGGTGTCGGGCAGGCCGGGGCGGGCGATGCTGAAGAGCAGCTGCGCGCCGTCGTAGAGGTCGCGGACGGTCCCGATGGCCTCGGCCGGATCGCCGACGTCGTCGACGGTCCACACGGCGAGGCCGACGAGGTCGTGGAGGAACGCCTCGCCCTCGCCGAGCGCCGGCAGGTCGGCCTCGTCGGCGTAGACGTTCACGTTGCGGAGCGCCTCGGCGCCTTCGGGCGTGTCGACGCCGTCGAGCTTGACAAGCACGACGACGCGGCCTTTGGGGTACTGGAAGCGGACGTTGCTCACGGTGCGCTCGGTCGCCGTCTCGGGCGTGCGGCCGAGGTAGACGCGCTTGAGCGTCTCGAACCGCTTCGGGTCGTCGGTCTCGGGCGTGAGCTTGACGTCGCCGCGGATGCCGTGCGGGCGGCCGAGGCGGCCCATGAGCAGGAGGCGGTCGGGGTCGACGGCGGAGTCGTCCATCGCGGTCTAACGGGTGGCGGGGAAACGGCCGAATACGACGCGTCCCGGACGGCGGGTGCCAGTCCGGGACGCGGGAAAAAGTCAGGCCTTGGTGGCCTCGTCCGACGTGTCGTCGATCGACGGGGCGCCCTCGACGGGGTCCATCGTGTTGACGGCGTCGGTGCTCGTGTCGCCGGTGTCGGCGTCGGCGTCCGAGCCCGGCTCCGTGCCCGAGACCGGCTCGGCGTCGGCCGGCGCGTCGTTGTTCTCGGCGGCGCCGGCGTCGGCCTGCGAAACGACCGAGGCCTCCGAGTCGCCGGCCGTGTCGTCGGCCGTCTCGTTCTCAGTTGCGGGCTGCGTCTCGGCGCTGTCCGGGGCACCGTCGGCAACCGTCGAGGCGTCGGCATCGCTGACGGCGGCGTCGGCGCCCGTGTCGCCGGAGGCCTCGATGGCCGCCTGCGTCTCGGCAACGTCGTCGCCCGTCGTCGCGGCGGCGTCCGTGCCCGGCGTGTTCTCAGCGCTGGCGGTGGTGTCGGCGGAGGCGTCGTCGCCCGTGCCGGCGTCCGCCGTGCCGGTATCACCCGCACCGGTGTCGCCTGTGCCGGCGTCGGACGTCTCGAGCGATCCCGAGCCGGTTTCGATGAAGTCGCTCGTCGGGGCATCGTCCGGCAGCCCGGATGTCTCGGCGACGATCTCGGCGAGCGGCGACGTGCCCTGGACGGTGCCCTGGTCTGCGCCCGTCGTCGGGTTCGGCGCCTCGGACGTGGTGCCCATCGGGTCGGGGTTCGCCTCTGAGGCGTTCTCCTCGTCGGCGATGGACTGCTGCTCGGCGAGGTCCGAGTTCAACTGCGCGTCGGCCGTGGCCTCTAGGGCAGCCTCGCCGGGGTTGGCGGCGGTCTCGGCTGCGGCGGCTTCGAGGGCCTTCTGCTGGGCTTCGAGGCGAGCGGCGTCCTCGGACTCCTGGCGCTGGCGCTCGAGCTCGGCCTCGCGGGCCTCGCGCTCGGCGCGGAGCTCCTTGGCCTTGGCGGCGGCCTGCTCGCGCTCCGTGCGGAGGGCGGCGGCGCGGCGCTCGGCGTTGGTCATCTTGGTCGGCGTGCGGGCCGCACGGCGCTCCTGGAACTCGCCCAGGGCGGTCGCGATCTCGTCGGCCGGCTTGCCGGCGCGGCTCATCGCGGACTGCATCAGCACGCCCTCCTTCTGGAGGAGGTTGCGTGCCGTGTCCGACATCTGCGCGCCCTGGCCGAGCCAGTAGATCACGCGCTCGGCGTTGACCGAGAAGCGGGCCGGCTCGGCGACGGGCTCGTAGCGGCCGAGGTCCTCGATGAACTTGCCGTCGCGCGCGGAGCGCGAGTCGGTGGCGACGAGGGCGTAGACGGGGTGCTGCTTGCGCCCCATGCGGCGCATCCGGATCTTGACGGACATAAACGGGTGGCGGGTGCCAGGTGAACGGGTACGGGTACTGAGCGGGACGGGCGGGGCATTCGTCGCCCCGACACCGCTCCGCGGCGTTTATCGGCGGTTTCCGAGAAGCTGGGCGGCGGTCGGCTTGCGGCCGGCGCCCTGGAATCGGGCCATCGTCTTCATCATCTTTTTCATCTCGCGGAACTGCTTCAGGAGCGCGTTGACGTCCTGAATCTCCAGGCCCGCGCCAAGCGAGATGCGGCGGCGGCGGGGGCCGTTGATCGCATCCGGGTTGGAACGCTCGTAAGGGGTCATCGACTGGATGAGCGCCTCGATGTGCTTGAACGCGTCGTCCGAGACGTCGAGGTCCTTGACGGCCTTGCCGACGCCCGGGATCATGCCGAGGAGGTCCTTGACGGACCCCATCTTCTTGATCTTCTGGAGCTGGTCGTAGAAGTCCTGGAGGTCGAACTCCTGGTTGCGAAACTTGCGCTGCAGCTTCTCGGCCTCGGCCTCATCGAACTGCTCCTGCGCCTTCTCGACGAACGACACGACATCGCCCATGCCGAGGATGCGCTGCGCCATGCGGTCCGGGAAGAACTCCGTGAGCGCGTCGAGCTTCTCGCCGGTCGAGGCGAACTTGATCGGCTTCTGGACGACCGAGCGGATGCTCAGCGCGGCCCCGCCGCGCGTGTCGCCGTCGAGCTTCGTCAGCACGACGCCGTCGATGTTGAGGCGGTCGTTGAAGACCTTGGCCGTGTTGACGGCGTCCTGGCCCGTCATCGAGTCGACGACGAACAGGATCTCGTCCGGCGTGACCGCGGCCTTGATGGCGACGACCTCGTCCATCATCATCTCGTCGACGTGCAGGCGGCCCGCCGTGTCGATGATGAGCGTGTCGCGGCCCGTCCGCTTGGCCTCGGCGAGCGCCTCGCGGGCGACGGCGACGGCGTCTTGGAGCGGCACGCCGTCCGCGCCGCGGCGGGCAAAGACGGGCACGCCGACCTGCTTGGCGAGGTTTTCGAGCTGGTCCACGGCGGCCGGCCGGTAGACGTCGGCCGCGGCGATCATCGGGCTGCGGCCCTTGGCCTTGAGGAACTTGGCCAGCTTGCCGACGAACGTCGTCTTGCCGGCGCCCTGGAGGCCCGCGACGAGGATGACCGTCGGCGGGCGCTTGGCGCGGTTCATCTCGACGTGGACGTCGCCGAGGAGGTACACGAGCTCGTCGTAGATCGCCTTGACGAACTGCTGGCCCGGCGAGACGGCCTGGAGAACCTTGTCGTCCAGCGCGGCCTCTTTCACCTTGTTGGTGAAGGCGCGGGCGACGTCGTAGTTGACGTCGGCGTCGAGGAGCGCGCGGCGCACCTCGCGCATCGTCTCGGCGATGTTGAGCTCGTTGACGCGGCCATCGCCCTTGACGGACTTGAGGGCCACGTCGAGCTTCTCAGAGAGAGTCTCGAACATTGGGGAGCCTGAGTGGGGACCGACTGCGCGGGAGTGCGCTGGTGTCCGCGACCCCGCGAGCGCACGCCGAGGCGTGCCGGTGGGTGTCGCGGCGTCGGGGGCGGGGCCTCCCCGCCTGAGCGGGAGCGGCCGTACCCCCGCCGAGGGGTCCGAACGGGCAGTCTTGAAGCTAGCCGATGGGAAGGGCGCAGCCTGTGAAGGCCGAATGCGGAATAGCAGCACGTCCAGGCGTGTGCCGCAAGACCGTCATGCTGCGCTCGCTGTCCACAACGGTTCAGGCAATGCCTCGTAGCCGAGAGCGCCGAGCGCCTCATCCAGCGACGCGTGGACCGTCATCTCCTTGCCCCGGCGCCGGCAGAATGCCGCAATCATTTCAGTTACGGCTCGGTCGCTCGTTGACGGGCTGCATACGAGCACGTCGCGGCCTTCGCCCGAGGCGACCTCCTCGCTGACGAGTGGCTCAACGTCCGCCGGAACCACATCGTGCGAGCGAACCGCTGAGCAGTCCCAGACGGCATCGAAGCCAGGTTGCCAGTCGGGGCTTTGGTGGAGGGTCTGGGCGGCATCAAGCATCTCGGAGCCGGTCACGATGCCCCACATGCGGACGTACGCGAGGCCCGCTGCCGGGTCGATGGCACAGGCGAATGCGGGGCCACGTCGAGAGGTCATGACGGCATTCAAGTAGGGCGATGCCGGATACGTCGGAGCGCGTGTCAACGATCCCGCTGACCGCGCTTCCACAGCGACGGGCCGAACAGCCGTAGCCTCTGCCCTCCTCCACCTCCCTCCTGATGCACACGCCCGTCGACGCCGCCATCCGCGGCCGCAGAACCTCCAAAGTGACCGCCGCCGACCCGCTCCCACCGTCGGGGACGTCGCACGCCGATCTCGAGGCCCTCTTCGAGACCGCCGGGTGGGCGCCGTTTCACCGACCGGCGGCCGAGGCGCACCGCGGTGCGCTGCCCGGCGTCGTCCCGTGGCGCTTTCACGCGCTCGACGCCGCTAGTTGCCGAGTCCTCCGCGAGGCGCTCGCCGGCGCGAGCGGCCCCGTCCCCGGCCTCCTCGCGACGGCCGACGCGCTCGTGCAGGTGACGTGGCTGCCGGACCCGCCCGCTGGGGACTCGCCCATCACCGAGCCACCTGGCCTGTTCGAGCCGACGCTCGCCAACATGGAGCACATCGCCGCGGCCGGCGCGGCCGTCCAGAACCTGCTCGTCGCGGCGACGGCGCGCGGGCTGCGGACGTTCTGGTCGTCCGGCGGCGGCGGCCTTTGTCAACCCGACATGCTGGCCCGCCTGGGCATCGGCCCGGCGGAGGTTCTCCTCGGGTCTGTCTTCATCTTCCCTGCCGAGGCCGAGGGCTCGGCCGAGGGAGGAACGAAGCTCCGCGAGCAGCGCGGTCCGCTCGGCGACTGGATGCGGTGGGCCGAGCCAGACGCGCTCGTCGCGTAACGAGACGAGGGCCTTCGCCGACCGTGCGTAGGGATCGCTCCGGTCCGACCCGGCGGCCCCCTACTCACCTTCCCGATGCCACGAACGGGGATCTCTCGGTAGCGCCGGCCCTCCAAAGAGTCCGTTCTTTGAGGGTTCGACGCTCCGCGCGGACGCTCTCTCACCCTCCCTACTCGCCATGCAGATCCCCTTCTGGCGCACGTTCGCAATTGCGGCTTGCGCCCTCTCCCTTTCCGCCTGCTCGTCTGACGAATCGACGACGACCGAGGCGGGCGATGCCGGCGCCGGCGCCGATGCCGGTATGACGACCGCACCGGACCCGATGATGACGGACACGATGGGCACCGGCTCGACGATGGACTCGGGCTCGGGCATGACCGGCGAAACAGGCGGCACCGGCATGACCAGTGACGGCACGACCGGTGGCACCGGCGAAGGCATGACCGGCGGCACCAGCGGCACGACCGGTGGTACGACTGGCGGCGGCACGACTGGCACCGGCGGTGGTACGACCGGTGGTGGTACGACTGGCGGCACCACCGGCGGCGGCACCACTGGCGGCACGACCGGTGGCGGCACGACCGGTGGCGGCACGACCGGTGGTACGACTGGCGGCACGACCGGCGGTGGTACATCGACCTCGGGGATGTAGGCGTTCTTGCCTCCTCCGGCGCGCCCGGTCTCCGCACGGAGGCCGGGCGCGCCGCATTTCGGGGCCGACGGCGCCGGCTAGATTGCCTCCCCAACCGGCTTCCCGATGTTCGACCCCTGGTGGGCGTTCTCGCTCGACCCCGACTCGCGCGCCGACCCCGACGCGAACCGCCTACGCGACGCCGACGGCCGCCCGCTCGTCAACGCCCCCGGTGAGGACGGACGCCTCGCGCTCGACTACGCCGGCTACCTCGGCCTAGACGCGTTGCTCTCGGCGCAGCACCCGGCCTCGTCCGTCCCCGACGAGCGCGTGTTCATCGTCGTCCACCAGCTCTGCGAACTCGTCTTCCGCCAGATGACGTTCGACCTCGCCGTCGTCGCGGGGACGATGGAGCGGCTGCTGCGCCTCGGCGATGGCCTGCCGGCGATGGCCCTCGCCGAGGGCGACGTGGACGACGAGGCGTCGTCGGTCTCAGCATTCTGGCGGCCGGCGATCACAGCTGCGAACCGCCTCCGACACGCGGCCCGACAGATCCTCCCGCCCGTCATGCAGCTCATGGGCCGCGGAGCAGAGGACGACGTCCTGTTCTCGCGTGTCGAGTTCTCGCACTTCCGCGCACACCTGGAGCCGTCCTCGGGCTTCCAGACGGCGCAGCTGCGCCTCGTCCAGCGGGCGCTCGGCAAGGGGCCGCTCCTCGACCTGCGCGTCTTTCCGGGCGGCGCCTACGGCCAGCACTACACCGGTTCGCCGTGCGGCCACGTCTCCCTCGCGGACCCAGTGATTCTGCGGGGTGCGGTCGAGACGGCGGCCCCGCCTCCGGGCACGCCTGCGTGGATGGCGGGCGAACTGGACCGCCTCGTCCACCTCGTCCTCGCGCGCATCCCGGCTCTGGGGAGCGATTCCCCGGCTCCGCCCGCCGTCTCGCGCCTCCACGCCGAGGACATCGAGCGCGCCGTCGCACGCTTCGCGGCGACCGTCGGCCCTGACGCACCACCCCACGCCACGGACGACTTCCGCTCGGACCTCACGCGGGCTGCCGAGGCGGAAAACGCGCGCCGCGACGGCCTCGGCGCAGCCCGAGCCGGAGCCTTCGCCCTCCAGGCCGGCTCGCCCGGCGCGGCCCTCGTCCACGTCCTCGACCGCCTTGTCGCCGTCGACGACGCGCTCCACAGCCCGCGGACCGACTCGTTCCTGACGGTCCACCGCAAGACCGTCCGCCGCCACGTCGCCGACGACTCGGGCACGGGCGGCGGCGGGATGCCGTACCTCGTCACGAGCCAGCGCTTTCTGCTGCCGCTCTTCCCCGCCCTCGTCGCCTACCTCGACCTCGACGACCCGGTGTAGAGGCGGTAGCTCACCCGACCCACCGCGGGACGGCAAACATCGCCGCCCAGACGGGAAATGCGCACGCGAACAGGACGCCCGCCACGAGCGGCGTCTGCTCCAGCAGGCCGGCGCGCGAGAGCAGGTTCAACCAGTCGTGCGCCTCGGGCCCGAGGCCGCCGAGCAGCGGCATCGCCCGCGCCTGCGCGTCGGCCGCGTAGGCCGCGACGTCGATCCAGTTCTGTCCGAGCCACACGAGCGACACCTGCACGCCGAGCCGCGAGTCGCTCGCGAAGGCGATCCAGGCCCAGAGGCACGGAAAGACGAGTTGCAGGATCGACCCCCGGCGATCATCAGCGCCTCGCCGAAAAAGCGGAAGACGAAGTGGCCGGCCTCATGCGGGAGCAGGTTCAGGCTGTGGACCAGAAACCACGGCAGCCCGAGCGCGCCCGGCTGCCCGTACGGCACGACGGAGAAGTACACGCAGGCCGGCAGCAGAAGCGCGCCCGAGGCGTACTCGGCGACGGTGAAGCGCTGGCGGGACGTGAGCGACAGCATCGCCGGTGGGAAGCATTCAGGTGAGGATCGGCAGCCCTCGGCCGGCCTGAAGCGGATACCAACGGGTCCGGACGCCCGTACCCTGTACCTCGCACCCCGACCCCGAGTATGGCCCTCCTCACCCCCGAAGCCCTCGCCCGCGTCACCTCGATGGAGCTGCGCGCGCGGCTCATCGTCGAGGGCTTCCTGACGGGCCTCCACCGGAGCCCCTTCCACGGCTTCTCGGTCGAGTTTGCCGAGCACCGCGCCTACGCCGCCGGCGACGAACTGCGGCACGTCGACTGGAAGGCATACGGCCGCAACGACCGCCTCGTCGTGAAGCGCTACGAGGAGGAGACGAACCTGCGCCAGACGGTCGTGCTGGATACGAGCGCGTCGATGCGCTACGCCGGCGCGGCGGGCGTGACCAAGCTGACGGTCGCGGCGACACTCGCCGCAGCCCTCCACGCGCTCATGGTCCGCCAGCGCGACGCGACGGGCCTCGCCGCCTTCGACCGGGCCGTCCACACGTTCGTCCGCCCCGCCACGACGCGGGCCCACCTCGCGCGCCTCTTCACGACGCTCGACCGACTCGCGGCGGCCCCGCCCCCGGCCGACGCCGAGACGGGCGTCGCGGCCGCGCTCCACGACGTCGCCGAGCGCCTCCCGCGCCGTGGCCTCGTGATCGTGCTGTCGGACCTGTTCGACGCCTCGGGCGAGGTCGCCGAGACCGTCCGCGCGCTCCAGCACCTGCGGCACCGCGGCCACGAGGTCGTCGTGTTCCACATCCTCGACGCCGCGACCGAGCGCCGCTTCGCCCTGCCCGACGCGCCGGTCCGCGTCCGCGACCTCGAATCGGGCGAGGAGCGGACCGTCCTGCCGGCGCAGATCCGGACCGAAGTGACGGCCGCCGCCGAGGCGTTCATCGCCGAGATGCAGCGCCGCTGCCGCGAGGCCCGCGTCGACTACGTCCCGCTTGACACGGCCGCGCCCTATGCGGACGCCCTGCGGGCCTACCTCGACAAGCGCCGCCGCCTCTTCTGACTCAGGTTTGTGCGCCTCGACACGGTGTGGCCCGTTTCGCCCTGCTAAACGTTTGCCACCCTCCCGGCCCCGGGTTAACCTCTGCCCTCTCTCCCGCCCCATCCGATGACCTTCGCTTTCCGCCCGGGCTGCCTCGCCCTCGCGCTCGCCTTCGCCGCCTCGCCCGTCTTCGCCCAGACGCCGACCGTCGACGCCGACCCGGCCCTCGTGCAGCGCTACCAGGCGACGATCACGCCGGCCGAGCTCGCCGGCCACCTCTACGTCTACGCCGACGACTACATGGCCGGGCGCAACACCGGCGACCCGGGCCAGCGCTTCGCCGCGCGCTACCTCGCCGGCCAGTACCAGACGATGGGCATCGCCGCCCGCGGCTCGGGCACGGCCGCGAGCCCGCACGCGCTCGACGGCTACCTCCAGCCGTTTACCCTCGAACGCCGCACGCTCCGCAGCCTCACCGTCACCGCGACGCGCGGCGGCGCCCCGCTCTTCGTGAGCACGATCCGCCCCGACAGCACGGCGGGTGCCGTCCTCGTCCCGGCCTACGGGTCTGTCACGGACGCCTCGCCCGCCCGCGTCGTGTTCGTCGGGACGAGCAGTGACCTCGCCGGGCTCGACCTCGCGGGCGCGTACGCCATCGCGCTTCCGGGCACCGCAGCCGACCCGGCCGACCAGGCCGCGACGCAGGCACGCCTCGCCGCGCTCGGCGCCGCTGGCGTCCGCGGGGTGATTCTGGCCACGGCCCCGACGGCGGCGGCCCTCGCGCCGCAGGTCGCGCGGGCCTTCCGAAACGGTGGCCTCGCGCTGCCGGACGTCCCGGGGGCCGCAGTCGACCCCGACCGCCTCCCGCCGATCCTGCTCACGGGCATGGACGTCGCGCAGCAGATGCTCGGCAGCACGCCGCTCGGCGCGGCTACCGCCCCGGTCGACACCGGCGTGATGCTCGCCGTCGCCGCGGCTCGCGAGACGGAGACGGTTCAGACCGAGAACGTCGTCGCCGTCGTGCCGGGGTCTGACCTCGCCGACGAGTACGTCGTCGTCTCGGCCCATCTGGACCACATCGGGACGCGCGACGTGGAGCCGGGCGCGGACGGCATCTTCAACGGCGCCGACGACGACGGCTCGGGCACCGTCGCCCTGTTGGAGATCGCCGAGGCGTTCGCGCAGGCCCGCGCCGACGGCCACGGACCGCGCCGCTCGGTCCTCTTCCTCCACGTCACTGGCGAGGAGAAGGGCCTGCTGGGCTCGGAGTACTTCGCCGACCGCGAGCCGCTCGTCCCGCTGGCGAGCATCGCGGCCGACCTCAACATCGACATGATCGGCCGCCGCGACCCGACCTACGACGGCGCGGCGAGCCCCTACGTCTACATCCTCGGCGCCGAACTCATCTCGACCGACATCGACGCCGTCAACACGCGCGTCAATACGGCGACGGGGCTGGGCATCGACCTCTCGAAGCGCTTCAACTCGCCCGACGACCCGAACCAGTTCTTCCGCCGGAGCGACCACTGGAACTTCGGCAAGCACGGCATCCCGTTCATCTTCTACTTCACCGGCACGCACGAGGACTACCACGGCCTCGGCGACGAGGCGTCGAAGATCGACTACGACCGCCAGGCGCTCATCGCGCGCCTCGTCTTCGGGACCGCGTGGGAGATCGCCAACGCGGACGCCCGCCCGGCCGTTTCGGGCACCGGCTTCAACTGAGTCCGACCGGACACGCTCGTACATAACGGCCGCTTCGACCTCGCGTCGGGGCGGCCGTTCCAGTTCGAACCAGTAACACTTGACGGCTCAGCCGCGCGCCGCGAAGCGGGGTGTCGGGTGCAGACGCGAGTTAGGCCGCGCCGAGCGAGCTACTGCGTGACTATGACCGGAAAACGGAGTTCTGCCGGCGGTGACGGATAGGTCCTACCGTCGTTAGCGGTGCCTTCGATGATGACCTCTGCCGCACCCGGGGATGCGAACACGACTCGGTCCGTACGAGGGAGGTACGTG
>DASWMO010000299.1:0-2797 GCA_036399715.1 Rubricoccaceae bacterium | reverse complement strand
CGCCACCCTCGATGCGGCGATCGACGTCGACGGCCTGCGCCTCGTCGTCGCGCGGCTGGACGGGACGCCGGCAGAGACGCTCCGCGACCTCGCCGAAGCGGCCCGGACGCGCCTCGGCGACGCGCCCGGCGTGGCCGTCTTCGCGTCCGCCGACGGCGGCAAGGTCGTGCTCGCCGCCTCGGCGACGGATGCGGCGGTCGCCCTCGGCGTGCAGGCCGGCAAGCTCATCGGGACGCTCGCCAAGCGCGTCGGCGGCGGCGGCGGCGGCCGGCCGACGCTCGCGACGGCCGGCGGCAAAGACCCCGAGGCGCTCGACGCCGCCCTCGCCGCCGTCGGGGACGACGTGCGCTCGCTCCGCGGATAAACCGCCCCTGGGTTGGGCAGAGTTCACTGGGAGTCCGCGCGGATCGGGTTTATCCTTCACCGGATTCCCGTTCCCGCGGCACGTGCCGCACAGCACTCCCCCTCATGAGCCGATTGATTCTCGCCGCCGCCGTGGCGCTCGTCGCCGGGCCGGCGTTCGCCCAGAAGGCGCAACCCCAGAGCCCGCTCGAACTCGGGGCCGACCCGGTCCTCGAAATGTCCGCTGACGGTGTCTCGTACGCGAATGGCCGTCCGGCGATGCTTGCCGGCCTCAACCTGTACGTCTCGCCAGGATCGGTCGAGGACATGGCCCGTCAGGCCCTCGCCCAGACCAGCGGCACGCTCGGCTTCGCTGCCGCCGCCGTCTCAGGCCTCGAAGTGACCGAGTCGTTCACCGGCCAGGCCGGCACGGTCGTCCGCTTCCGCCAGACCGTCCAGGGCGTGCCCGTGTGGGGCGCTGAGACGCTCGTCAACCTCGACCTCAACAAGCGCGCACAGCTCGTCGTCAACGGCGTCCGCACCGACGTTGAGCTGGCCGACGTCACGCCGGCACTCCCCGCCTCGGCCGCCCGCGAGGCGGCTCTCGCGCACCTCGGCGCGTCGGGCACGCTCGACGTGGACACCGCCACGCTCATCGTGTGGCCGGCCGTCACCGGCGCGCGCCTCGCCTACCAGGTCCGTGTCGATGCCGAAGCGCCTCATGGCGACTGGGAGGTGATCGTCGACGCCGAGACGGGCGCGCTCCTCCGCGTGGCGGACCGGGCCGTGTACGAGCATGGCAACGACGACCCACGTCCGACGGCGCTGCCGACGGTCGAGTCGAGCCCGCTGTTCATGGCCAATGGCACCGGCATGATCTTCAACCCGGACCCGCTCACGCGTGCGGGCGTCGCCTACGGCGGCGGCTACGTCGATGGCGCCGACGCCAACACGACGCAGCTCGCGGCCGCCCGAACGGCGGTCACGATACGCGACGTCGCGTTCGACGGGACGACCTACAGCCTCGTCGGCCCGTGGGCCGAGATCCGGGAGATCGAGGCGCCCGTGAAGGGCCTCTTCCCCAGCACGACAGGCGACTGGTCGTTCACGCGCGACGCCGACGGCTTCGAGGCGGCGACGACGTACTGGCACATCGACAACTACATGCGCTACGTCAACGTCACGCTGGGCTCGACGGCGCGTCCGGACGCCTACACGACGGGCGTCCGCTTTGACCCGCACGGCCAGAGCGGTGCGGACAACTCGCGCTATCAGGGCGGTGCGCAGAACCTCGCGTTCGGTGAGGGCTGCGTGGACGACGCCGAGGACGCGGACGTCATCATCCACGAGCTCGGCCACGGCCTCCACGACTTCCTGACAACGATCTCGCAGGGGGACGGCCTCTCGGAGGGCCTCGGCGACTACGCCGCGGTGAGCTACTCGCGCTCGCTCGGGCTGCTCCAGCCGACGAACGCGGCCTACAACTGGGTCTTCAAGTGGGACGGCCACAACGAGTGCTGGCCCGGGCGCCTCTCCTCCAATGTGGGCACGTACCCGACGGGCGTGGTTCCCCACGGCCGCGGCCAGCACTGGGCGACGTCCAACATGCGCATCTGGAGCGCAATCGGCGGTGAGCGGACGGACAAGGCCGTCTACGAGGGCATCCGCCTCACGACCGGCTCGTCTACGCAGCCGCAGGCTGCCGCGGCCGTCATGCAGGCCGCGACGAACATGGGCTACACGTTCGCCGAGCGCAACGCGATGTACACCAACTACGTCCAGCAGGGCTACACGGGCCTGACGCAGCCGGTCCAGACGGCCGGCGAGGCGCTCCCGGGCAGTGCCTCGGGCGAGCTCACGGTCGCGTCGCCGAACCCGTTCAACGGGCAGACAGCGTTTGAACTCGTCGTTGCGGAGCCGCAGCACGTGCGCGTCGAGGTCCTCGACGTGCTCGGCCGCCAGGTCGCGGTCCTGTTCGACGGCGAGGTCCTCGCGGGCCAGCGCTACCCGTTCTCGCTCAGCGCGGCCGGGCTCGACGCGGGCGTGTACGTGTACCGCGCCGTCGGCGAGCGCTTCCAGGCGAGCCGCCGCGTGACGCTCGCGCAGTAAGCGCCGGGCGCCGTTTTCGTCGCCGCGGGGCGGTCGTCCGAAGGGGCGGCCGCCCCGCGGCGCGTTCGGGGCCTGGAGGCAGGGGACCGCCCGAATGAGGCACGTATTGGTCGGAGCGCGCCGCGCCGCGGGGGGCGACGTAGAGACGTGCCATGGCGCGTCTCTCGGTTCCCGGCCCTGCCGTTCCCGCCCAACTTGGCAGAGGTGTGTCGCGGCGCGTCTCGACCGGTCAGGGCGCCGCGGGGAGGTCGAAGACGAGCCCGATCGTCCGTCGACCCGAGGCGGCCGCCCGGCCGTCGCCCGCGGGGGCTTCGAGGCCGTAGTCGTTGTCGGCGGTCACGACCAC
>DASWMO010000298.1:0-7384 GCA_036399715.1 Rubricoccaceae bacterium | reverse complement strand
GTCGTGCCCTACGTCTCCGAGCTCGTCGCGGCCCCGCCGGGCGCGCCGCTGCCGCCGCTCCCGGGCGCGCCGCTCCGCGTCGCGTCGTACAACGTGCACCGCTGGGCGGGCGTCCGCGGCGGGCGGGCCTTCGACCCCGAGCGGGCCTTCGACGTCCTGATGGAGCTCGACGCCGACGTGGTCGCGCTTCAGGAGGTGCTCCAGCCGACGGACCGTGAGGACCCGCTGCGCGAGGCGGCGCGGCGCCTCGGTGCCCACCTCGCCTTCGGGGTGACGCGGCAGCACAAGCGCGGCGCGCTGGGCAACGCGGTCCTGTCGCGCGTGCCACTCGCCGGCGCGCACGTCATCGACCTCTCGTTCGGTCGGTTCGAGCGCCGCGCCGCGCTCGCGGTCACGCTCGCCGGGCACGGCCTGACGATCGCCGCGACGCACCTCGCGCTCGTGGACCGCACGCGCGCCCGGCAGGTCCGAGCGCTTCTCGATCACCCGCGTCTCGCCGACGGCCCGGCCGTCCTCCTCGGCGACATGAACGCGTGGCGGCGGACGGTCGCGTCGCGTGAGTTGGATCGGGCCTTCGAGCAGCGGCACGACAACGCGGCGTGGCCGGCGTCGTACCCGTCCGTCCGGCCGGTCCTCGCCCTAGACCGGCTCTACGCCCGCGGCGCGCGCCTCGACGCCATCCATGCGCACACGACCGACGCAGCCCGCCGCGGCTCGGACCACCTCCCTATCGTCGCGACGGTCCGCGTCGACGACACGGCTGCAAGCTGACAGACAACGCGCCTAGCTGGTGGGCTGGAAAAAGCGCTCGGCGTGCTCGACGATCTCGGCCTGGTCGTCCTCCTGGAAGTGCAGCGTCTCCTGGCGGAAGCGGACCGCGAAGCCGCCCGCGTGGGGGAGGAACGCGTAGCCCTCGTAGGTCTGGAGGTCGCCGGTTTGCACGAGCACGCCGCGCGCATCCCGAAAGGGCTGCGTGACGACGTACGTCTCGCCGACGACGAGGTCCGTGATCCTCATACGGCAGCCGGCATGGCATTAGGGGCCGTCGCGGCCTGTCCGACCGGCCCGGCGCCGACCGGGATGCCGTCGGTGACGGGGACCTCGGGCGGCGTCGGCGGAACGTCCGGCGGGCCGGCGGGCGCGTCGATGCCGGCGGCGATGTCGGAGCCGAGGAGCGCGTCGGGGATGCCGAACGCGTCGACGCACTCGACCGCGACCGGGCGCAGGCGCCCGAGCAGCACGTTGACCTGCGTGCGGACGGTCTTGGCGACGTTGCCCTCGAACAGGCTCTGCTCCAGGAACCACGCGCGGTCGGCCTCGATGCGCGTCAGCGCGTAGAGGGCGCACTGGAGCGAGAGGACGTTTCGCAGCGTCGGGTCGTCGGTCCGCTCGACGGCGGCCTGGAACGCTTCCAGTACGAGGCGCTCGCCGTGGGCGTTGGCGAGTGCGAGCAGGTGGTCCTGCACGTCGACGAAGGCGTCGAACGAGTCCGTGCCTCGGTCGATGCGGCCCTTGAGGCGGGCCGCAGCCGAGACGAGCAGCTGGCGCTCGCGGCGCTCGAAGAGGCTGCGGTGCCACGCCGGGCTGAGGAGGTGCTCGGGCGCGGCGTTGCGCCGCAGGACCGGGTTGACCTCGCCGAGGCGGGCGTCGGCACGGTCGCGGAGAAAGCGGACGATGCCCGACACGTTGAGGTCGTGGAACTCGCGCTGGTAGTTCGCGAGCAGGCCCTTTGCGACCTGCAGCATCAGGACCGTGTTGTCGCCCTCGAACGTCGTAAAGATGTCGGCGTCGGCCTTGCGGTGCGCGATGCGGGACGTCCAGCGGTAGCCCTCGCCGCCGGTCGCCTCGCGGGCTTCCTGCAGGGAGCGCGTGGCGTGCCACGAGGCGAGCGCCTTGAGGGCGGCCGCGTCGGACTCGGTCTCGCGGGTGTCGCCGCCCTCGGGGAGGCTCGCGAAGCGCTCGGCGAGGTCGTGGAGCGCGAACGTCAGGCCCGTACTCTTCGCCACGAGCGGGAGCAGGCGGCGCTGGTGGCTTAGGTAGTCCATCAGCGGCACCTCGGGCCCGCCGGACGGCCCGAACTGGCGCCGCCGCGCGCCGTAGCGGACGGCGATCGTTAGGCCCGCGCGGGCGGCCGAGTTGGCTGCGCTCCCGACGGCGATGCGGCCGCCGACGAGCGTGCCGAGCATCACGAAAAAGCGCTTGCCCTCGCTCGCGATGGGGCTCGTGTAGGTCCCGTCCGGGCCGACCTGCGCGAAGCGATCCAGCAGGTCCGTCCGCGGAATCCGCACGCCGTCGAACCAGATGCGGCCGTTGTCGACGCCGTTGAGGCCCATCTTGTGGCCAGAGTCCTCGATGCGGAGTCCGGGCAGGATCTGGCCGGCATCGTCGCGGAGGGGCACGAGGAAGGCGTGGACGCCGTAGCCCTCGCCGTCGATGACGAGCTGCGCGAAGACCGTCGCCATACGTGCGTGCGCCGCGGCGTTGCCGATCCACTCTTTATGGTCGCGCGCGGTCGGCGTCTGGATGATCCACTCGTCGGTTTCGCGGTCCAACGTCGCCGTCGTCTGGAGGTCGCGGACGTTGGAGCCGTGGGCGCGCTCGGACATCGCGAAGGCGCCGGGGAGGGCGAGGCTGCCGATCTCAGGCAGCAGGCGGGCACGCTGCGCCTCACCGCCGAGCTGCTGCACGGACCCGCCCCACAGCCCGAACTGGACGCCGTACTTCACGACGAGGCTGAGGTCGTGGAACGCGAGCGTCTCGAAGGCCGCGATAAAGTCCCCGATGCTCGCCCCGCCGCCGACGGCGACGGGGAACGCGAGGCGGCCGAGGCCGGCGTCGGCGAGGCGCTTGGTCCAGCCGAGGACGAGTTCGCGGTAGGCCTCCTTGGAGATGCCCGGCTCGGGGTAGGCGAAGGCCGGGTCCTGGAGGAGGGCGCGAACGCGGTCGCGGACGGCCCCGCGGGGCCCGTCGAGGACGGCCTGGAGGGCAGCCACATCGAACGCAGGCGGGACGGCCGGCGGGAGGGCCGGCGGGCCGGGATCGGACGCGTGGGGCTCCATCTCACGGACCTCCTCGGCGCCGTCAAGGCCGAGCGCGCGCTCGATCTCGTCGAGCGCGGCGCGGATCTCGGGGTCCGCGCCCGAGCCGTCGCCGGTGAGCGAGAGCGTCGCGAGGGCCGAGCCGAGCGCGGCGAGCGAGGCGCGGGCCTCGGTCGGGACGGTCGGGAGCGTCTCGCGGAGCGTCTGTGCCCACCCGTGAACGGTCGCGGCGTCGGGCGGGGCAGACGGGTCGAGAAAGGACGCGAGGCGCTCGCGCTCGCCGTCCGTCAGCCACGGCTGCGCGACGACGTGCGTCCGGATCGCGTCGACCTCGTCAGCCGTGAGGCGGCCGTCGGCCCAGGCGACGTAGAGGAACGGGAGGACGGCCGCGAGGCCGGCGGGGAGGTCGTCCGGGCCGAGGTCGGCGGGGCCGAGGTCTGCGGTGGGGTGCGTGGGCATCGGAGGACAGCGGTGTGATGGCGGGCGTACCGGAATGCGCAGGAAAGGTGCCGCAGTGCGGCGTGATTTCTCCGTGCCGACTGCCGGGAATCTGGATCCGGTCTAGATTGGCGCACCCTCGCGTCTCCCCGCTCGATGAACCGCTCGTCCGTCGTCGCCGCCAGCGCCCTGCTGGTCGCCCTGTTTGCCGTCCTGACGTCGCTGTTCGCCGTCTTCCGCCCCGAGGTCGCCTCGCCCGAGGCCCGCGGCGCCGAACTGCGCGCGGCGGGAGAGGCGAACGCGCAGCAGCTGCTCGTCCACATGGTCTTCTACCAGCGCTACGCCGAGAAGGCGCACACGGCGGCCGAGGCAGAAAACTGGCCGCTCGCGGCGTTTTACGCGCACGAGATCGAGGAAAACACCGAGCGCCTGATCGACGGTGGCATTGTCGACGAGGGCATCAACCTGAGCGCGATCGCCGCCGAGGTGGCCCTCCCGCGCGCCCAGCGTCTGCTCGCCGCGGCCCGCTCGGGCGACCGCGCGCGTTTCGACTCGACGTACGCGGTGATGCTCGACGGCTGCAACGCCTGCCATAAGCGCTCGGGCCACCGGTTCATCCAGATCCAGACGCCTGCGGCGCCGGCGGATTACCCGTCACAGTCGTTCGCCCCGATCCCGGGGCTGCGGCCGGAATAGGGCAACCCGCAAAGGGGAGAGGCAGGCTGCTCAGGCCTACCTCTCCCCTTCAGCCGGTTTACCTGTGGACGCGGCTACCGCCGCAGCGTGCCCTCGGTGAGTTCCTCGGCGAGCGGGTCGAGGTCGTAGACCTCGCGGAGCGCTTCGAGGACGAAGCGGGCGTCCACCATGACGTTGCGGCCGCGCTCGGGCGCGTAGAGGTAGTCGCGGACGAGGCCCTCGACGGTCCGGTCGAAGTTCAGCCCGACGAGTTCGAGGCTGCGGTTGACGACCGGCGAGCCCGAGTTGCCGCCGATGGTATCGGACGTCGACGTGAAGTTGACCGGCGTCGCCAGGTCGAGGTCATCCTCGGCGTCGAGCCAGCGCTGCGGGAGCTGCCAGTCGCAGGCCGCCTCGCCGTTCGGGCCCGTCACGACGGGCGCGCCGGCGCTGGCCTGGCAGAAGCTGTGGTAGCGGTCGAAGACGCCGAAGAGCGTCGTCACCGGCGGCGCCTCGGTCCCGTTGTAGCTGTAGCCCTGCACGACGCCGTCCGTGAAGCGGAGCGAGAACGTGGCGTCGGGCGGGACAGCGGCGCCAAAGGCGGCGAAGCGGGCGCGGCCGATGAGGCGGCGGAGCTCGGTCTCGCGGGCATCGAAGCGCGCTTCGGCCTCCTGGAACGCCACGAGGTCCGGCAGCAGGCGGGCCGCGATCTGGACGGCCGGGTCGTCGGCCGGGGCGCCCGGGGCCGTGCCTGGCCGGGCGGCGGCAGATGTGGCGAGCAGGCGGTCCGCGATCTGGAGCGGCGTGGCGCCCGCCTGGAACGCCTTGGGCATCTCGTCGGGGTTCATCCCCGGCTCGGCGAGGAGGTAGCGCTGGATCTGGGCGAGTTCGGCCGCGAGGTACGCCCGTTCGAGCGGCTCGGGGCGCGCCGCGACGGCCGCAGCCTCGACCGAGCGTCCGCGGGCGACGGCGAGCGCGCGGAGCATCGTCGCGGAGCCGTAGCGCGGGTTGAAGAGCGTCGAGAGGTCGCGCGCCTCGCGGGCGAAGGCGCGGCGCTCGGTCTGGAGCGCGGCCTGGCGGTCGATGAGCGCGCCCGCCTCGGGGCTGGCTGCCCGGAAGTCGCGCTCGGCGGCGCGCCGGCGCGCGATGATGACGGGGTCCTGGAGGCCGCGCAAGCGGCCGTGGTAGGCCTTCTGGCTGTTGCGGAGGCCCTGGATCTGCGCCCGCACGCCGTCGGGGTTCGTCGCCGTGCCCGTCGCGAGGTAGGCAAGGAGGGCCGAGACGCGGGCGTCGATAAACTCGTTGGTGGCCGGAAGCTCGGTGTCGCGGAGCGTCTCGAGCTCGGCTACGGTCAGGCCGCGGCTCGTCGAGCCCGGGTTGCCGACGACGAAGACGACGCTGTCGCGGGCGACGCCCGTATCCGAGAGTGGGAAGTAGGCCGGCGAGTCGAGCGGCTGGCCGTCGTCGCCGTAGATGCGGAAAAAGGCGAAGTCGGCGGCGTAGCGCGGGTACGTAAAGTTGTCGTAGTCGCCGCCGAACGAGCCGAGGCGTAGCTCGGGCGCCATCACCAGGCGGACATCGCGGTAGCGGCGGAAGGTGTAGGCCGAGTAGCGGCCTCCGTTGTACAGAGCGACGACCTGGACGACGAACGGCGCGGCCGGGTCGTCGGCCGACGTGACGCCGCGGGCGGCGAGCAGGCGCTGCGTGACGGCGGCCGTGGCCGCCTCGATGGCGGCCGTCCGGGCCTCGGGCGAGGCCGCAGCGTCGGCGGCGGCCGTCATCTCGGCCGTGACATCCTCGATGCCGACGACTTGGTCCATCGTCATGTCGGGCGCGGGCCGCTCGTCGGCGAGGCGGCGCGCGGCGAAGCCGTTGTCGAGCAGGCCCTCACCGCCGCGGTCCACGGCGACGACGGCGCCCTCGGCGCAGTGGTGGTTCGTTGCGACGAGGCCGTGGGGCGAGACGAAGCTCGCCGAGCAGCCGGGCATCCGGAGGGACGCAAGACGCGCATGCTCGAACCACGCGTCGTCCGGGTGGAAGCCGTAGGTCGCGGCGAGGTACTCCACCGGCGGCTCCTCGAAGAGCCACATCTTGCCGCCGTCGAGCGGGCGGGCCGTGACGGTGTCGGTCGCGGCCGTCGGGGAGGCAGCCATCGGGCCTGCGCCTGTCTGGGCGAGTGCGGGCGCGGCGCTGAGCAGCGCGAAGGCGAGCGCGAGAGGACGTGGGACAGTCGGCATCGGACGTGGTAGGGCAGTGCGAGACGGCGGAGAGGACGGGCCGCTGGGCGGGCCGTGCGTCAAGCTAGCACGCCCGCCGCGGTGCGCCGGTTCGGGTCTTGGATGCGCGGGGCGTCTCGGGCCTCGCTCGGTGCCGGCGTCGCGTCGCGCGGTCGGTCGGGCGACGTGGCCGAACACGACGCCGCCCGCAGCGACAGCGTCGTGCGGGCGGTGTGTGGTGCTGGTGCACCGGCGGAGGGGGTGGGATTCGAACCCACGGTACCCTTGCGGGTACTCCGGTTTTCGAGACCGGCCCGATCGACCTCTCTGGCACCCCTCCGGGGGCGCTCAATCTACCCTGCCGACCGGACCGTCGGAATCTGCCTCCGGGTGAATTGCGCCCGAAGCCCTCCCCTCCCCTATGCGTCTCGCCGTCCTCACCGTCACCGCTGCCCTTGCCGGTTGCTCGCCGCGCCTCGCCGTGCCCACTGAACCTGCCGCCTCGCTCCCCGCCCCCGGCCTGTACACGTTCGACGACTCGCGCGTGCTCGGCACCGTCGATGGCGTCGAGGTCCACGAAGGCGGCCTCTCCGGCCTGGACCGCCTCGCGGACGGCCGCTTTATCGCCGTCACCGACCGGGGGCCGAATATCGATGCTGCCACATCCGAGGGCCGACCCGCCAAGCGCTTCCCCGTCCCGGACTACCGCCCGAGCCTCGTCTTGCTCCGCTTCGACGACGAGGAGATCGTCGTGACGGAGCGCCGCACGATCCTTACGCCCGACGGAGGGCCGGTATCAGGCCGTCCGCCCTCGGCCGTCGCCGCCGACGGCGCCATCATCGGCGGCGACCTCGTCGTCGAGACCGCCCTGGGGCCGGACGGCGCCCAACTCGCGCCCGACCCGTGGGGCCTCGACGCCGAGGGCGTCGCGGATGCGGGCGACGGCACGGTCTGGATCTGCGAGGAGTACCGGCCGTCGCTGTGGCGCGTGGACCTCGCGACGGGCCGCGTGCTCGA
>DASWMO010000297.1:0-8333 GCA_036399715.1 Rubricoccaceae bacterium | reverse complement strand
CGCACGCGATCGTCGGGATGGAGCTGTGCCGGCGTTACAAGGAGCACCCGGACGTGTGCAACGCCGTCGGGGCGCACCACGACGAGGTGCCGATGGCGACGACGATCGCGCCGCTCGTGCAGGCCGCCGACGCCTCGTCGGGCGCGCGGCCGGGCGCGCGGCGCGAGTCGCTCGAGCGCTACGTGCAGCGCCTCAAGACGCTCGAAGAGATCGCGGCGAGCTTCGAGGGCGTCGTGCAGGCCTACGCGATCCAGGCCGGGCGCGAGGTCCGCGTCGTCGTGGACACGGCGGTCTTGTCGGACGCGCTCTCGGAGGCGCTCGCGGTCGACATCTCGCGCCGCATCGAGCGCGAGATGGAGTACCCGGGCCAGATCAAGGTGACCGTCATCCGGGAGCTGCGCGCCGTCGCCGTCGCGCGCTAACCGGGCGGACCGACTCGGCTCTCCGGCCCGCCCGCGGAGGTGCAGCCGCGGCGCCTCGGCGGGTGCGGGACGGGGGGCTGGCAGTACGTGCATGGCCGCGCTCCGAAGCCTAGCTTTCGCGCGCGCTCCGCCCTTCTGCGCACCCCTCCTCTCTTCCCGACGGCGCGGCCCGCTGCGTGCCCCTCTTCCCGTGTCCGGCTCCCGCCGGCCCCTCTCCATGACCATTGCCTCGCTGGAGCGGATGTCTGACGGCGAGCTCTCCGACGCCGCCCGCGCGCTCGGGCTCGCCGTGGCCGACGGCACGCCGCGACGCGACCTGATCTACGAGATCCTCGAAGCGCAGGCGGCGGAAGCCTCCGGCCCCGGCAGCCGGACCGAGGCGCGCCGCCGGCCCGTGCGCGTGCGCCGGCCCATCGCAGCGTCGTGGCCGGCGTACATGCAGGGCTTCGACCCCGCCCGGGCCGTCCTCGACGGCCTCATCCGCACCGTCGGCGTGCTCGAGCTGCTGCCCGACGGCTACGGCTTCCTTCGGTCGGTCGAGTACAGCTATCTCCCGTCGGCCGACGACATCTACGTCTCGCCGAGCCAGATCAAGCGCTTCAGCCTGCGCCTCGGCGACACCGTGGACGGGCAGGTGCGGCCGCCAAAGGAGGGCGAGCGCTTTTTCGCGCTCCTGCGCGTCCACTCGGTCAACGGCCGCACGCCCGAGCTGTTCACCGAGCGGACGGGCTACGACTTTCTCACGCCCGGCTACCCGGACGCGCCGCTGCGCCTGGAGCCCCGCGCGGGCGCCGAGGCGCTCCCGGCCGACGCCGCGCTCACAGCGCGCCTCGTCGACCTCGTCGCGCCCATCGGGAAAGGGCAGCGAGGCCTGATCGTCGCGCCGCCGGGTGCAGGCCGCACGACGCTCGTCGAGCACCTCGCACGCGCGATCCGCGCCGGCCACCCCGAGGCGACGCTTATCGTGCTGCTCGTCGACGAGCGACCCGAGGACGTGACGGCTGTCGAGCGCGCTCTCCCCGGGGCCGAGGTCATCGCGACGACGTTCGATGAGCCGCCCGAGCGGCAGGTCCACGTCGCTGACCTCGTACTCGAAAAGGCCAAACGCCTCGTCGAGGCCGGGCAGGACGTCGTGATCCTCGTCGACTCGCTCACCCGGCTCGTCCGGGCGCACAACAGCGTCGCCCGGGCCGGCGCGGCCGAGGCGCGGGCCGCGGCGACACTGGACCCTGCCGCGGCCCGCGGGCCGAAGCGCCTCTTCGGCGCTGCCCGGGCCGTCGAGGAAGGCGGCAGCCTGACGGTCCTCGCGACCATCCTCGTCGAGACGGGCAGCGCACTCGACGACGCCATCTTCGAGGAGTTCACCGGCACGGGCAACCTCGAGATCCGCCTCCGCCGCGACATCGCGCAGGCGGGCCTCTTCCCGGCCGTCGATGTGCTCGCGAGCGGGACGCGGCGCGTCGAGGTCCTACTCGCACCCGAGCGCCTCGCCGCCGTCCGCGCGCTCCGCGCGGACCTCATTGGCCTCGCGCCGGGCGCTGCCCTCGCACGCCTCACCGCGCGCATCCGCGAGACGCCGACGAACGACGATCTTCTGGGGACGACGGACTGATCCGCCGAGACGCGGCGACCATGCCGCCCGCCTCCCCCTTCCCCCGCCCCGGTGATCGAAACGGTCCTGCTCGACATGGACGGCGTGCTCGTCGACGTCCGCGGGTCGTTCCGGCGCGCCATCGACGAGACCGTCGCTGCGCTCGCGGGCGCACCGCCGCCCGCAGGCCGCGTGCAGGCGCTCAAGGACGCCGGCGGCTACAACAACGACTGGGTCCTCTCGCACGCGCTCGTCCGCGAGGCCGGCGTGGACGTGCCGTACGAGACCGTCGTCGCGACCTTCCAGGCGCGGTACCGCGGGACCGACTTCGACGGGCTCATCGCGACCGAGCCCGCCCTCGTCCGTACCGGGACACTCGCCGAGCTGGCCGAAAAGGCGCGCCTCGCGCTCGTTACCGGCCGCCCCGAGGCCGACGCCGCGTGGACGCTCGCGCGCTTCGGCTGGACGGACCTCATCCCGGTCGTCGTCGGGATGGACGAGCAGGCGGGCCGCGAGAAGCCGCACCCGTTCGGAGTCCTCCGCGCACTCGAGCGCCTCGGCACGCGGCCCGAGACGGCCCTCTTCGCCGGCGACACCGTCGACGACATCCGGGCGGCGCTCGCCGCCGGCGTCGTCCCGGTCGGCGTTGTCCCGCCGGGCCACGACCTCGCGGGCCACCGTCGCGTCCTGATGTCGGCCGGTGCCCACGTCGTCCTCTCGACGCCCGAGGCGCTGCCCGCGCTCGTCGCGGCGCTGAGCTAGGCGCGGCGGAGCCGGCGGGCCGCGGCGGCAGCCGCGAGGCCACCAATCGTGTACCACGCGACGGTCATTGCCGCCGTCGCCGGCGTACGCGCACTTGGCGCCGAGCCGAGCCCGAGGCGCGGCGGCAGCACGACCGCCCCGACGCCCGCGGCGAGCCCGAGGCCCAGGCCGAGTGACCATTCGCGGCCCGGCGCGGCTCCGGCGAGGGCGTAGTACAGCGTGTTCGCGGCGATGTCACCGACGAAGGTCGCGGCATAGAGCGGGTCGTGCGGCGGCGGGGTAGCGTCCGCAGCACGGAAGAGGCGCGCGAGTGCTCGCATCCCGAGAAGGTCCATCCGCGGCGCGTCCGCGGTGACAAGGCGGGCTGTCTGGTGGACGGCCGTCAGCGCGGATGCGCCGGTGAAGCCGGCCAGCAGGGCGCGTGTCGGAGAGGTCATTGAGGCATCGGCGGGAGCGGGCTCTCACGCCGGGTCCACTCGTGGGATCCGGACCGTCCTCGCGGGCGCAAACGCAGACCGGCGGCCTCTGCGAGAGAGGCCGCCGGTGCGGGTTGCCCGACAAGGAATCGAACCTTGAACCTCCAGATCCAGAAACTGGCGCTCTGCCAATTGAGCTATCGGGCAGGGTCCGGCGCGGCAGGCCGCAGCGGGAGGGCGAAGGTACGCCGCGACGCGGCCGCGTCCATACGCCGCGCCTGCGGGCGCGCGCTCTTCGAAGTCTCTTCGACCGCGAGGTGCGGCCGGCTGTCAGGCCGCGAGCATCTCGGCAAGCCCGTCGACCTCCGCCGCGGGCACGCCACGCCACGCGGCGACCTGATCCACAATCGCCTGCCGGACCCGCTCGCGGAGGGCCGGCACGTCCGCCATCGTCAGCCCGGCCGTCTCGACGGGCGCGAAGACGTGGATTCGGCACGTCGCGCGGCCGAAGAGCCAGCCCCGTGTCGGTAGGGCGTTCATCGTTCCGTCGAGGGCGAGCGGCAGAATCGCCGTCTGCGTCTCGATCGCGAGGCGGAAGGCGCCGTCCTGGAACGCCCGCACGCGGCCGTCGCGGCTGCGCGTGCCCTCGGCGAAGAACATCACCGAGCAGCGCCGCGCGAGCGCGGCCCGCGCCCGAACGAGGACCTTGGCTCGGCTGTCCGGGTCGCGACGGTCGACGGGGATGTCGCCCGCGAGGCGCATTTCCCACCCCAGCAGCGGCACGGCGAACAGCTCCCGCTTGGCGACCCACTTCATCTCCCACGGCAGCCGCGACACGACCGGGATGTCGGCGTTGGACTGGTGGTTGCTCACGACGACGAACGGCCGCCGCGGGTCGGCCGGCATCTCGCCCGTGATGTGCACCGTCCACGCCGGGTTGACACGCGATGCCTGGCTGCCAAGCCATCGGAAGGCACGGCCGGTCGCGTAGTGCGCCGGGTCGCGGTCGAACAACCGCACGACGGCAAGCACGGGCAGCGCGACAATAATGATGGCCGCGATGGCAACCCACGTGAATGCGGACGAGAGGGCCTTCATGCGGAGCGCGCCAGGGGATCGGGCCGGGCCTACGACGGGCGGCGCCTGCGGGCTCCCACCCCGAGAAGGACCGCGCGGAACGCCGCGGCGCCGGGCGCGATAGATGTCCCATGGATGTCGTCAAAGTGTTCGTCGAAGACCCGGCCGCGCTCGGCGGAGGCGCGCCGCTCGGTGCGGGCAACCCCGACATGCCCCCGCCGGGCGGCGAGCCGCCGGACGCCTCGGCCGAGGCGTTCCTGGCACGCCTGCGCGCCCCGGCATCGCCCTTCGCGCGCGCCTACCTCGCCGGAACGGCCCTCGCCGACGCGGCAACGGCCCCGCACCGTGTCGGGCTGACGGCCATCAGCGCGCCCGAGGCGTTCGTCGAGCCGCTCGTGGCGTGGGCCGCCGGCCGCACGTGGACCCGCCTCACCGTAGGCGGGCGCGCCTCGGGCATCCTGGAGCGTGAGGCGCGCGAGGCGCTCGCTGACCCGGCCCGAACGGCTCTGCTCGCCCTGGGGCCCGGCCCAATCCCGGACGACATTCTCGCGACCGTCGTCTTCGGCGACGCCGCCCACTCCGCCGACGCGCTCCGGACGCTCCTGCTCGCCGACGCGTCCGTGGCCGTGTTCACGCCGCAGCCGGCCCACGACGGGCAGGACTGGGCGGTCGTGGCGCGGAGCCCGCTCCGGGCAGGCCTCGTCGCCGCGTTTCGGGCGTGCCCGGCGCCGGCCGGCGTGCGGCGGTTCGTCGTGCCGCGCGTCCGCGGCGAGGCCAAGTTCTATTTCGAGCAGTGGGCCCTCAGCGGCCCAATGGCCGGTGCCCTCCCAGCCGGGACGGAGGAACTGTGATGACCGAGGACGACGCCATGCGCCGCGCGCTCGCGCTCGCCGCCCGCGGGGCAGGCGCCGTCTCGCCGAACCCACTCGTCGGGGCCGTCCTGCTCGGGCCCGACGGGACGACTTGGGGCGAGGGCTGGCACGGCCGCTGGGGCGGGCCGCACGCTGAGGTCTGGGCCGTCCGCGACGCCGAGCGCCGCGGCTTCGGCGCGCGCCTCGCCGAGGCAACGGCCGTCGTGACGCTGGAGCCGTGCAGCCACTGGGGCCGGACGCCGCCGTGCGCGGACCTGCTGATCGAGCGGCGCGTCGCGCGCGTCGTCGTGGCACACGAGGACCCGTTCCCGGCGGTCGCCGGACGAGGGATCGCGCGCCTGCGGGCGGCCGGCATCCCGGTCGAGGTCGGCCTCCACGAGGCCGAGGCGCGTGCGCTCAACGCGGCCTTCCTCACGCACACCACGACGGGCCGCCCACTCGTGACGCTCAAAGTCGCCACGAGCCTGGACGGGCAGGTCGCGACGGCGACCGGCGACAGCCGCTGGGTGACGGGGCCCGAGGCCCGCGTGCGCGTCCATGCGTGGCGCGCCGACGCCGACGCCGTCTTGGTCGGGGCGGGAACGGCGCGCGCCGACAACCCTTCGCTGACCGTCCGCGACGCCGCCCTCGCGCCCGGCGCGCGCGGCCCGCTCCGCGTCGTCCTCGACCGAGCGGGCACGCTCCCGCCAGGCCTCCGCCTGTTCACGGACGCCGATGCCGGGCGCACGCTCGCCGTGACTGTGCGGGGCGCCCAACCGGCCTACGCCGCGGCGCTCGTCGCGGCCGGCGGGCAGGTCTGGACGGTCCCCGAAGCCAGTGGCCACCTCGACCTGCCGACCCTGCTCGACCGTCTCGGCGCTGGCACGGACACCGCCGGGACGCCGCTCCCCGACGCCCGGCGTGTCGTCCAGTCCGTCCTCGTCGAAGCCGGCCCCGGGCTCGCGACGGCGCTCCTGCGCGCGCGCCTCGCGGACCGCCTGCGGTGGTTCGTCGCGCCCAAGCTCGTCGGGGCAGGCACGCCGGCCGTGCGCGGCCTCGGCGTCGCGGTGATGGCCGACGCGCTCACGTGGTCCGGCGCAACATGGGAGACCGTCGGCACCGACGCGCTCCTGTCTGCCTCGCGGACCTGACGCCACCTGCCACATGTTCGACCAGTCTCCGTTTCTCCTCCCCCATGTTCACCGGAATCGTTGAAGAGGTCGCCCGCGTCGCGGCCATAACGCCGCTCAAGGGCGGCCGGCGGCTGCGCCTCGCGTGCTCGTTCGCGGCCGAGTTGGCCGTCGACGAGAGCGTCGCCGTGGCCGGGGTGTGCCTGACGGTCGTTGCCCGCGACGCCGAGGCGTTCGAGGCCGTCGCCGTCGAGGAGACGCTGTCCAAGACGACGCTCGGCGGCCTCGCCGCCGGGCAGGGCGTCAACGTCGAGCGTGCCGTGCGCCTCGGCGGCCGCCTCGATGGACACCTCGTGCAGGGCCACGTGGACACGACGGGCACGATTTCTCGCGTCGAGGCCCTCGCCGATTCGCACCTCGTCACGGTCGAGTACCCACCCGAGCACGCGGACCTGCTCATCCCGCGCGGCAGCATCTGCGTCGACGGCATCTCGCTGACGGTCGCCCGCCTCGACGACGGCCGCGTCGGTCACCCCACGTTCACGCTCGCCATCATCCCGCACACATGGGGCAAGACGACGGCTGGCGCGTGGCGCGCGGGGCAATCCGTCAACCTCGAGTTCGACCTCGTAGGCAAGTATGTGCTCCGCGCTGCCTCACACGGCCCCACCGTGCGTCGCGACGAAACGGCAGGCCGGCCGACCTGAACCTCTGTCAGGGCCTGCCACCCCGAAGCGGACGAAACGGCAGTTCGGGTGGGGGATGTCCTGAGAGGTGCGTCGTGAACCGGACGAGGACGCTCGGTGAACGCCGTGCAAAACGGCAGAAGTCGGGCCGTGGCACAGTGCGTGCAAGGAGTCCGGTACGTCTCACCACACCGACGACCATGAGTGCTCTCTCCGCCGCCCGTCTCAACCCGACCTCGGTTTTTGTCCGTCTCGGGCTCCTGTCGGCCGCCGTTGTCAGCCTCCTGATGTTCTAGGGGTGGCAGACAGTCGCCCTCGCGGCGACTCCCTTCGGCGCGCTCCCCTCTGCCCTTCTCGGCGCGCCCTTCCGACTGATTCTCTCGTCTCGACTGCCTTTCTCCTCGGGTCCCCTCTTTTTGCCCGACCCCCGCCGCCCCGGCCGGCCCACTCGTGGGACCGGCCGGGGCGGCGGGCCGTTGGAGGGTCCGGACACGCGGATTCATGGCAGGGCAGGAGGCAGTTCACCGTGTGCCGACAGGCCTGCGTTCCCGCGCTGGTGGGCACGTTTCCACCAGAGACACACCGCCGCGGGGCGACGGCCGGGCTAGCTTGGCCGGGTTTCGCCCCCGCCCCGATGCAGATCATCGCCGACCTCGACGTGCTCGCGCCCGACGCGCTCGATGCCGTCGCCCCGGTCTCCTCCGCCCCCGACGCCCGCACGGCCGATTCCCCGCGCGTCCACGCTCCCGGTCCGACGGGCGGCGCGGCCGGCGCGCGACGCGTCTACATCGAGACGTACGGCTGCCAGATGAACGTCGCCGACTCCGAGGTCGTCGCGGCGATCCTGACGGCCGAGGGCTACACGCTCGCCGCGAGCGACGCCGACGCCGACGTGGTCCTCATCAACACGTGCGCAATCCGCGAGAAGGCCGAGGACCGCGTGCGGGCGCGCCTCGGGACGCTCCGCGCGCGCAAGACGGCCCGCCTCGCCGCCCGCGAGCCGGACCTCACCATCGGCGTGCTCGGCTGCATGGCCGAGCGCCTGCGGGCGAAGCTGCTGGACCAGGAGAAGCTCGTCGACGTCGTCGCCGGGCCGGATGCCTACCGCGACCTCCCGCGCCTGCTCGCCCACACGCACGCGACCGGGCAGGCGGCCGTCAACGTGCAGCTCTCGCGCGAGGAGACCTACGCCGACCTCGCGCCGGTCCGCTACGACGCCAACGGCGTCTCGGCGTTCGTCTCGATCATGCGCGGCTGCGACAACATGTGCGCCTTCTGCGTCGTGCCGTTCACGCGCGGCCGCGAGCGGAGCCGCCCCGTGACCTCGATCCTCTCGGAGGTCGGCCGGCTGGTCGACGCCGGGTACAAGGAGGTGACGGTGCTGGGCCAGAACGTGAA
>DASWMO010000296.1:0-8023 GCA_036399715.1 Rubricoccaceae bacterium | reverse complement strand
CGATGAGGAGCGAGTCGGTCCGGACCGCAAGCGTGTCGGAGGTTGCGGCGCCGGGGCTGGCCGCGTCGGGCCCGTCGTCGGACGAGGCGCAGGCCGAGGCGACGAGCAGGAGGGCGAGGAGGGCGGAGGCGCGGGGCATGGGCAGCGGTGAAGACGGAGGAAAGGGGCGAGGGGCTGCCGAGCGCGGCGTGGCTGTCGGGTAGCTTCGCGGCCAACGTACCGACTGCGCCCTCCATGGAAGAGACCCTGGCTAACGATATCCGGGCCGCCCTCGCCCGCCTCCCGGATCTGCCCGACGGATTCGACGCGACAGCCGTCGCGGTCGAGTTTCAGACGCCGGCCAACCCGGACCACGGCGACCTCGCGACGAACGTCGCGTTGCAGCTCGCGCGCCCGCTCGGCCGCCCGCCGCGCGCGATCGCGACGGCGCTCCAGATGGCGCTTGCGCTCGATCCGGCCCAGGTGTCGGCCGTCGAGGTCGCCGGGCCGGGCTTCCTCAACATCCGCTTCGCCTCTAGCGTCCTCCAGACAGGCCTCGCGGACCTGCTCGCGCAGGGCGCGGCCTACGGGCGGACGCAGGTCCACGCCGGCGAGACGGCCATCGTCGAGTACGTCTCGGCCAACCCGACCGGCCCGCTGACCGTCGGCCACGGGCGCAACGCCGTCCTCGGCGACACCATCGCGACGCTGCTCGACTGGACCGGCTACGGCGTCGCGCGCGAGTACTACTTCAACGACGCCGGCCGCCAGATGCGCGTCCTCGGCCGCAGCGTCCGCGCCCGCTACACCGCCATCGTCCTCCCGAACACGCCCACGCGCGTGCTCGAAGACGGCGAGACGGTCCCCGAGGGCTTCCCCGACGGCGGCTACCTCGGCGGCTACATCACCGACATCGCGCAGCGCCTCGCGGACGAGCACGGGGACGCCCTTTTGGGCTCGGACGAGGAAACCGTGTTCACGGACGCCGCCAAGACGGCCATCTTCGCCGAGATCGACGCGACGCTGCAGCGCCTCGGCGTCCACATGGACACCCAGTTCAACGAGCACACGCTCTACACGTCGAACGCCGTCTGGGAGGTCGTCGAGCAACTCACGGCGAAGGGCCTCGCCTACGAGAAGGACGGCGCGACGTGGTTCAAGACGAGCGCCCTCGGCAAGACGACGACCGACGCCGAGGGGGACCGCGGCGTCGACGTCGTCCTCGTCAAGTCGACCGGCGAGCCGACGTACCGCCTGCCCGATATCGCGTACCACCTGGAGAAGCTCGGCCGCGGGGCCGACCTCGTCCTCGACGTGTTCGGAGCGGACCACATCGCGACGTACCCGGACGTGCTCCGCGGCGTCGAGGCGCTCGGCGGCGACGCGTCCAGGATCGACGTCGTCGTGTACCAGTTCGTGACGCTCGTCCGCGGCGGGCAGCCGGTCAAGATGTCCACGCGCAAGGCCAACTACGTCACGCTCGACGAGCTGATGGACGAGGTCGGCGAGGACGTGGCGCGGTTCTTCTTCCTCATGCGGAGCCCGAACACGCACCTCGAGTTCGACCTCGACCTCGCCCGCGAGGCGTCCGAGAAGAACCCCGTCTTCTACCTCCAGTACGCCCACGCGCGCATCTGCTCCATCCAGGCCAAGGCCACGGAGACGGGCCTGCCGGACGCCCGCGCGGCACAGGGAACGGAGGCGGATTACGCCCTTCTCGCGCACGCGTCCGAGGCGAGCCTCGTCAAGACGCTGCTGCTGTTCCCGGGCGAGGTCCGGGCCGCGGCCGAGGGCCGCGCGCCGCACCGCCTCGCGGGCTTCCTGCGCGAGGTCGCGGTCGCGTTCAGCGTCTTCTACCGCGACTGCCGCATCATCGGCGAAGATCCGGCCCTCGCGACGGCGCGCCTGCACCTCGCCGAGGCGACGCGGCGCGTGCTCGGGCACGGCCTGACGATCCTCGGCGTCTCGGCGCCCGAGCGCATGGACCGCGCGCCGGAGCCCGCCGAGGCATGAGCGCGTTCGGGGGATTCCCTACCGAGCCGCTCATGTCCCGCCTCACGCTCGTCCTCCTCGTCGGCCTCGCCGGGTGCCGCATCGACGGCCCGGCCGAGGCGCCGGCCGCACCCGACAGCGCCGTGCTCGCTCCGGGCGACACAATCGCGGAAGCCGCCGGCGAGCCGCAGCCCGAGGCGGCGTGCATGCTCGTCGCGCAGGACTCGGTCGTGCTCTACGCCCGGCCGTCCGTCGCCTCGGCGCGCTTCGGCGTGCTCGCGCCCGGCGACTCGGTCGAAGCCGCAGGACGTGCGCCGGGCTTCGTCGGCATCGACCCCGCGACGGCGCAGGCGGCCAACGTCGGGCCGTTCCGGCTGCGCTACGCCGCGGCCGACGGCCCGTTCGCGCTCCGCGGCGACTGCGCGGCGCTGCCTGCGCAGCCGCGCCTCGACCCGGCCGCGTGCTACGAGATGGCGCAGGGCTCCGTCGCCCTCCACGCCCGGCCCGACACATCCGCGGCCGTCGTCGCGACGATCCCCGCCCGCGGCTTCGCCGAGGCGACATCGAAGACGCCCTCGGGCTGGCTCCGCGTGCGCCTCGGCCCCAACGGGCCGCCCGGATGGGTTGCCCCGGCCGACGTGAATCTTAACGGCCCGGCCTGCGACGAGCTGTGACAGTCGCGTTCCAGGGGGCGGCCGGAGCGTACTCCGAGGCGGCCGCGCTGGAGCGGTTCGGCCCGAAGGCCGTGCCCGTCGGCCACGACACGTTCGAGGCGGCCGTCCGCGCTGCGGCGACCGGCGAGGCGCGCGCGGCCGTAATCCCGGTCCACAACTCGACGACGGGTGACGTCGCCGGAGCCGCCGAGGCCGTCGCGCTCGGCGAGGCGCTCGGGCTCGTCCGCGACGGCGACATCTGGACGCCGATCCGGCACGCGCTCCTCGCGCTCCCGGGTGTCACGCTCGCGGACGTGCGCCGCGTGCGGAGCCACCCGCAGGCGCTCGCCCAGACGGCCCGCTGGCTCGCCGCCCACGTCCCGCACGCCCATGTCGGGCCCGGACCCGCCGGGGCGCCCGACACCGCCGGGGCGGCCCGCGAGATCGCCCGGACCCGCCGCACGGACACGGCCGCCGTCGCGCACGCCTCGGCCGCCGACCGCTACGGCCTCGCCGTCCTCGCGGACGGCATCGAGGACGAGCCGGACAACACGACGACGTTCGCCGTCCTCGTCCGGCGGGGCTGACCGGACGCGGCGCCTCGGACGGAAGGCGACGGATGCCGTCGCCGGTTTGCCCGCGCGCCGCTACCTTCGCGTGTCCCCCCCTGACACCGATGGCCCTGTCCTACACCCTCCGCGAAGGCCTCGCCGGCTTCCGCCGGACGACCTTCGCGACCGTCACGAGCGTCTCGGCGCTCGCGATCGCGCTCGTGCTCATCGGCCTCTTCGGGCTGCTCGGGTGGCAGTGGAAAGAGTTCTCGGACGCCCTCCGGCAGCGTGCCGCCGAGGCCGAGGTCTTCCTCAAGCCCGCTGAGGCGGCCGTCGCCGAGCGCGTCGGCGAGCGGCTGCGGCAGGTCCCTGGCATCGACTCGGTCCGCTACGTCTCGCAGGCCGAGGCGTCCGAGACGTTCCGCGAGGCCTTCGGCGAGGGCGCCGACATCTTCGACGACGAGCAGTTTCTGCCCGCGTCCTACCAGATCCGCCTCGCGGGAGACTACGCGCAGGCCGACAGCATGACGGCCATCGCGAACCGCGTCCGCGCGTGGGGCACGGTCGAGGACGTCGCCTTCGACGTCGCCTCGGTCGAGGCCATCGAGCGCAACCGCAAGGCGTTCTCGGCCGTCGGCCTCGGCGTGGCGCTCCTCGTCGTCCTCGCCGCGCTCCTGCTCGTCGGCAACACGGTCCGCCTCTCGATCTACGCCCGCCGGATGCTCATCCGGACGATGAAGCTCGTCGGCGCGACCAACCGCTTTATCCGGCAGCCGTTCCTCATCGAGGGCGCCGCGCAGGGGCTCGTCGCCGGGACCGTCGCCGGGCTGGCGCTGTGGGGCCTCTACGGCGTGCTGCTCAGCGCGCTCCACGAGGCCGACGCGCTCGGCGCCGCCGACGCCGGCTGGCCCGGCGGCTCGGCGCTGTTTACGGTCCTCGCCGTGATCGGGCTCGGCGTGCTGCTCGGCTTTCTCGCGTCGTGGGTCGCCGTGCGGCGCTTCATCCGCGAGGTCTCCGTCGGATAGCGCGATGCGCCGCCCATCTGCCGCCTCAGTCCTCGTCGCGCTCCTCGTCGTCCTCGCGGGCTGCCGCCAGTCCGAGCCCGGCGCGCTCTCCGGCCGGGCCGAGGCGACCGCGACCGAGGAGCGGACCGTCGCGCTCACGGGCCGGACGCTCGTCCTCGACGGCTTCGCCGGCGACGTACGGGTCGAGACGGACGCGGCGGCGACGGACGCGCGTGTCCGCCTCGTCCGCCGCGCCCTCGGCGCGACGCAGGCCTCGGCCCGCGAGCGCCTCGCGCGCGTGACCGTCGAGACGGGCGGCGACGGCGAGCTGTACCAGATCGTCTGGCGGGCGAACCTCCCCGGCGGTGCCATGGACGGCGCCGCGGGCCTCTCAGCCGACGCCGTCGCGACGGTCCCGCCGGGCACGGCCGTCGTCGTGCGGACGCTCGCCGGCGGTGTCGGCGTCGACGGCCCGCTCGGCGACCTCGATGTCGGCATCGGCGCGGGCACGGTCGTCGTCGGCCGTGCCGCCTCGCGCCGCCTCCGCATCGACGTCCGCGCGGGCGACGTGACGGTCAACGCCGCCCGCGTGCCGGCCGGGGCCGAGTGGACCGTCGAGACGGCTGCGGGCGACATGGACCTCGCGCTGCCGCCCGGGGCCGCGCTCGACCTCGACGCCTCGACGGGCGCAGGCGCCCTCGTGGACCGCGGCCTCGGCGCGCGCGTCCCCGCCGGCGCCACGGCGCTACAGACACGCCTCGGGACGGGCGGTGCGCGCGTCCGCGTTCACACCGGCGCCGGGACGGTAACGCTTGGCCGGGCGACCGACATCGACGGGACCGAGACGGGGACGATCGACCCGTGAGCCGGCAGGCGTTCTGATACCTTGCGGTGCCCTGAGCCGGGGTTGAGGCGGCCGAGCGAGAGGGGGTTCGAAGGGCGAGTGAAACGCCCGCTGCGAACCGCCGTAGCGCCGCCACCTTTCACCCAGGGTCCCATGTCCACACGTTTCCAGGCCGTCCTCGTCGGCCTCGCTGCACTCGGCGTCGCCGCCTGCGCCACACCCGCCGAATACGCCCCGCAGGAAGCGGCTGCGATGTCCGAGGCCTCTTACGATATGGCGGAGGCCGCCCCGATGCCGCCCGGCGAGGCGCACGGCGACACCGTCGCGGTCGACGGCGAGGACTACGCGGCCGTCGACGAGATCGGCTTCCGCCGCGCCGCTGCCGCGCCGCTCTCGACGTTCTCGATCGACACCGACCGCGCGAGCTACGCCAACGTCCGCCGGATGCTCACCGACGGCTACCTCCCGCCGCCCGAGGCGGTCCGCGTCGAGGAGTTCGTCAACGCGTTCGAGCTCGACATGGCCGGTCCGACGGACGACGCGCCGTTCGCGGTCCACACCGAGGTCGGGCCGTGCCCGTGGGCGCCCGAGCACCGCCTCGTCCGCGTCGGGATTCAGGGCCGGCGGATCGAGACGGCGAATCTGCCGCCGGCCAACCTCGTCTTCCTGCTCGACGTCTCGGGCTCGATGGTGGATGCGGACAAGCTGCCCCTCCTGCGGGCGGCCTTCACGCGCCTCACCGAGGAGCTGCGGCCGCAGGACCGCGTCGCGATCGTCGTCTACGCCGGCGCGGCCGGCGTCGTCCTCCCGCCGACGAGCGGGCGCGACAAGCGGACGATCCTCGCGGCGCTCGACCGCCTCGAAGCGGGCGGCTCGACGGCCGGCGGGGCGGGCATCGAGCGGGCATACGCGCTCGCCCGCGAGCACTTCGACCCGAACGCGACGAACCGCGTGCTGCTGGCCACCGACGGCGACTTCAACGTCGGCGTGACGGGCGAGGGCGCGCTTCAGCGGCTCGTCGAGCGCGAGCGCGCGAGCGGCGTCATGCTCTCCGTCCTCGGCTTCGGCACAGGCAACCTGCAGGACGGCCGCATGGAAGCGCTCGCCGCGTGGGGTAACGGCGCTTACAACTACATCGACTCCGAGCGCGAGGCTGAGCGCGTGTTCGTCAACGAGATCGGCGGGACGCTCGCAACGCTCGCCAAGGACGTCAAGGTGCAGGTCGAGTTCAACCCGGCCGTCGTTTCGGGCTACCGCCTCGTCGGCTACGACAACCGCGCGCTCCCGGACGAGGCGTTCGCCGACGACGCGCACGACGCGGGCGAACTCGGGGCCGGGCATCATGTGACGGCGCTCTACGAGGTCGTGCTCGTCGGCGAGGACGACGCGGCGCTGCCGCCCGTACAGCCGCGCCGCTACTCGGCGACGGCCGCGAGCCGATCCAGCGAGTGGCTCACGGTGCAGCTGCGCTACAAGCCCGCGACGGGCGCAGGGACGTTTGCGGCCGAGAGTGTCCTGATGACCGTCCCGGTGAGCGGCGCCGCCCCGGCCGTGCCGTCCAACGCGATGGTGTGGACGACGGCCGTCGCCGAGGCGGCGCTCGTGCTGCGTCAGAGCGCCTACGCGCCCGGCGCGACACTCGGCGGCGCGCTCGCCCGCGCCCGTGCGGCGCAGGGCCCGAACGCCGACGGCGACCGTGCCGAGTTCGTCCGTCTCGTCGAGCGCGCCGCTGCCCTCGCGGACGCGCCCGGCGCCCAGGCGCAGGTGCAGGACTGATAGGAAGGGACGAGCAGGCGTGGCGAATGGGGCACGGGGACCGCGCGGTCCCCGTGACATCCGGTGACAACTCGTGGAGCCGCCGTGACAGCGGGGCCGGGCGGGCCGTCTAGCTTGGCCGGACCACCCACCGGCCCCGCCATGCCCTCCGTCCTGCCCGCGGCGCTGCGCCTCACGCTCCTCCTCGCCGCCGTCGTTGCGGCGGTGCCGTCGGCCGGCTGCCAGTCCATCCGCTCCGACCTCAGCGTGCCCGCCCGCGAGACATTTGTGCTCGGGGGCGACGCCGGCAGCTTCCGCGTCAGCGTCACCAACACCGGTCCGGTCGCCGTCACACTCGTCGAGCGGGCGGCCGACGGGACCGAGACGCCGCGCGGGCGGCTCGCGCCGAGGGCCCGCGCCGAGGCCGTCTTCGCAGCCGGCTCGGCCGCGCTCGTCGTGAACGCGAGCGGCCGCGAGGCCCGCCTGGAGGCCCGCATCACGGGCCAGACCGAGGGCCTCGGGATGCGCTACGTCCCGACGGCCCCCTGAGCCGCGTGCGCCGCCCGTCCACGCTCGGCGCGCTCGCGCTGTCGATGCTCGCCTTCGCCGTCGTGCCCGCGGCCACGTTCGCTGCGTTCGAGTGGCGGCTCGCGCGCGAGTCCGAGGCGGCCCTCGCAGACCTGCGCGACGAGCAGCTCGACGCCCTGTTGCTGTCCGTGAACCAGCACGCGTGGGACGTCACGAACGCCTGGGCGAGCCGGCTCCAGAGCGTCGCCGAGGTGAGCGTGCCCGGCGACGACTACGCCATCACGTACGAGACGTGGGTCGCGTTGCAGGCCTTCTTCCGCTCCGTGCCGCCCGTCGAGACGGTCCTGTCGTTCGACACGACGCTCGTGCAGGGCGGCGCGGCGACCGAGCGCGACGACGGCGAGGCGACGGCCGACGCCTTCCGGCGGGTCTACCGCGGCGCGCGCGTGCGGCGCCTGCTCGAGCGCCGACGGGCCGGCTACCGCCAGCTCGACCCCGTGCCGATGCCCGGCGGGCGGCTCGCGCTCGCCTTCGCCGTCACGACGGGCACGGGGCCGCCGCGCGTGGTCGCGCTCGTCGTCGAGCCGGGGCCGTTCGTGGACTACGTCGTGATGCCGAAGCTGCGCGAGGTCGCGCGCGGTGGGCTCGTGCTCGGCGTCTTCGCCGACACGTCGGCGGCGCCGGCCGCGGCGACGGGCGCGCTCGCGCGGCAGGCCG
>DASWMO010000295.1:0-1544 GCA_036399715.1 Rubricoccaceae bacterium | reverse complement strand
TCCTCCTCGGCCACGCCCTGGATGACCTCGGCCGAGACCTGCGGCGTGTGGACGTTCTGCACGCGCACACACGCCTCGAAGCCCGAGCTCCGGAAGCATTTGACGAGATCGCGCCTGTTCTGCGTCGTCCCCCAGATGGTGCTAGTGAACGCGTTGAGCTGGGCGAACGTGTCCTCGCTGTCCAGCCAGTCGTCCGCTGCGCGGACGATGACGCTGCCGTCGGTGGCGTAGAGCGTCGGCGTGATGGTGACGCCTCGGCCCCGCCACGTCATGATGTGGGTCTGGGAGAGCTCCAGCCGCGCCGGCTCGGGCACGAGCGGAGCGTCGGCCCAGTCGAGGAACGACTGGCGGCCGTTGTTGAGGACGCCCTGGAAGTTGAGCGCCTCCTCTAACGTCTCGACGTTCCGGACGACGACCCACGAGGTACTTGGTGAGTTCGCCATGTGCGCAACGTGCAGGCCGTCCGGCGAGAGCTGGTAGGAGTCTTGGTCGGCGTTCCCAGCGTCGAACCGGCGGTCCCCATAGAGCCGAGCCCCGGTCTCCGCGTCGAGGAGAAGGACCTGGAAGGTGGGGGTCCCCCGGACGGGGACGCTCGGCGTGCTGATCAGGAGTCGGCCGGCCTTCCAGTCGAGCACGATCTCATCGGCTCGCCATCCGCTGGCTGTCGTCTGGTTGAGGAACCCGCCCTCCGAGAGGGCCCGGTCGTTGGTGCCGTCGGCGTTCATCACGCGGACCGCGCGCGCGCACTGCCAGACGAGGTCGGGCGACCCTGGAGCGGCTGGGAGTTGCTGACGTGAGAGGCCGTAGTAGGCGATCCGGGTGCCGTCGGGGCTGAAGACGGCGCGGGTCACGTTCCCGTTGCCGACGCACTCGGGAACAGGTCCGCCCGGGGGCACGAACGGGAACGGCTCTGGGGCGGCGCTGCCGTCGGCCGGGACGCGGTAGAGGTTTCCGCCGAAGGAGTAGATCACCGTCCGCCCGTCCGGTGAGACGTCCGGGTGGAGGGCCTGGTAGCCGTCCCCCCCACCGTAACCGAACGGCCCGGCGAGGACGACCCGCCCCGTCGCGTCGCGGTTCTGGGCCACGATGTGGTATCCGTTGTCGGGCGAACCGTTGAACCAGTCCACGACGTACGCCGTGCGGCCGGAGGCGGCCATCGCCGGGTTGAACGAGCTGCTCGCATTGCCGCCGCCGGCGTACCCCCGCACGAGCGTGCCGAGCGTGTCCTGCTGGAATGAGGCGAAGAACCGGCCGCCGCCCCAGAACCGCGGCGTGAGCCCGACCTTGTGGAGCGCGGCCGGGTCCGGGTTAAAGACAGCGATGTTGGTCGTCGAGAAGCTGCCGTCCTGGGCGTTGGAGAGGAAGACGCCGCCGAGGTCCTGGGCGGAGGCGAGTGGGGCCGCGAGGAGAACGGCGCAGAGCGCGCGGGAGAGCGAGGTCACGGGGCGGAGGTGAGGGAGTCCTTATCACCACCCGAGAAATCCCGCCGGAAGTGGACACGGGTGGCCGCCAGAATTGTGGGCCCGTCGTGCAGGCCCGGCGCT
>DASWMO010000294.1:0-13344 GCA_036399715.1 Rubricoccaceae bacterium | reverse complement strand
GCCGGTGCGCCGGCGCGGGCGCTCCGGCGGTCGCTCCTCGTGCCCGGCTGGGGGCAAGTGACGAACGGGCAGCGCGCCAAGGTGCCCGTGATCGCGGCCGCGCTCGCCGGGACGGCTGCTGTGCTCGTGTTCCAGCAGCGGCGCTACATCCGCTACCGCCGCGCGGCGCTCGTCGCGGGCTGCCGCGAGTCGCCCGACCGCGCCCCGTGCCTGGACCTCTCGGACGCCGCGACGGCCGCGTGGGAGGCGACGGGCCAGCCGACGTTCGCGCAGGCCGCCGCGATCCGCAACCAGTCGCGCGGGCGCCGCGACCTCTCGGTCCTCGGCTTCGGCGTCGTCTACGCCCTCCAGGCGCTCGACGCGTACGTCGCCGCGCAGCTCATCGGGTTCGATGTAAGCGAGGACGTGGCCGTCCGCGCCGCGCCCGGCGGCCTCGCCCTCCGGATCCGACTCTGACGCGCGTCTCTCGGCCGGTGGCCTGCGTGGCGCCCCGGCACGCGCCGATGATCGACCCGTAGAGACGGGCCACGGCGCGTCTCCGCGGCGCCGAGGCGAGTTGACCACCCGTACGCCGTCACGCGCCGCCGGGAAGGGCGGCGAGGTTGACTGTCTGCACGAACACGTCCAGCAGGTCCGTCGCCACGCGGGCGCCCGACGCCTCGACGACGTAGCGGCCGTTGGTCTGCAGCCGCACGACGGCACTCGTGGCCGTCTGCGAGCGGTGGACGGGCATCCCTTTGAGGCGTCCCGTCGGCGGGGCCGCGAGGCCCATCAGGCGCGCGCCCTCGGCCGAGCCGACGTCGAGCACGAGCAGCGTCACGGCCTGCGGGCCGGTCCCGTAGACGCCCGACGCGCGCGAGACGGAGAGGCCCATCGCGCTGTCCTGCTCCGCGACGACCTCGCCGCGGACCATGTCGCCGACCTGCGTCGGAAGGAGTTCGGCGAGGCGGGCGGCGTCGACGGCGGGAGGCAGCGTGCCGATCGGCCCGGCCTGTAAGGTGGTAGGTCCGACCTGGGGCTCGGACGCTGCCGGAACGGGACGGGCGGGCTCGGACTTCTGGCACCCTGCGGCGGCGAGGGCGATCAGGACGGCGAGCGGGGCGAAGCGGAATGGCGTCACGGAGGAGACGGATCGGGACGGGCGGGCGCAGCGATGATCCGCGGCCCGCGGTCGTAGGTGAAGTAGTTGTAGACCCACGAGAACACCACGGCGACGCGGTTGCGGAAGCCGGCGAGCGCGAGCACGTGGACGACGAGCCACCCGAGCCAGGCCACGAACCCGCGCAGCTTGAACCCGGTGGGCAACTGCAAGATCGCCGCGTTGCGCCCGATGGTCGCCATGTTGCCCGGGTCTCGGTAGCGGAATGGCCGCGGCGCGAGGCCGGCCGCGACGGCGCGCATCTGGGCGGCTGCGTGGCGGCCCTGCTGAATGGCGACCTGCGCGACCTGCGGGTACAGCTCGCCCGTGGCATCGGTCGCACCGGCGAGGTCGCCCACCACGAACACGTCGGGGTGGTCGGGGAGGCGGAGCGCGTCGTCGACGACGATCCGGCCGCCGCGCGTCGTCGCGACGCCGAGTGCCGCCGCGAGCGGGACTGCGCGGATGCCTGCGGCCCACACGACGGTTCGGGCGGGCAGGACCTCGCCGTCGGCCAGTTCGACGCCGTTGGGCGTGACGTGGGCGACCTGAACGCCAAAGCGAACCTCGACGCCGCGGCGGCGGAGCGTTCGCGCGGTGTAGTCGCTCAGGTCGGCATCGTAGGCCGTCATAAGGCGGTCGCCGCCTTCGACAAGCGTCACGCGGGCACGGCCGCGCACGTCGAGCGCGGGAAAGTCGCGGGCGAGGACGCGGCTGAACAGTTCGTGGAGCGCGCCGGCCGTCTCGACGCCCGTCGCGCCGCCGCCGACGACGACGACCGCTGTAGCGCCGGCCTCGACGAGGGCGGGGTTCTGGTTGGCGGCCTCGAACTGGCGCAGCACGTGGCTCCGCAGTGCGACGGCCTCCTCGGCGCTCTTGAGCGGGAAGCCGTGCGCCTCGGCGCCGTCGACGCCGAAGTAGGCCGTCGTCGCGCCGGCGGCGAGCACGAGCACGTCGTACGGGACTGGCCGGCCCGTGTCGAGGTGCAGCAGCTGCGCGTCGAGGTCGGCCCCGACGACCGTCCCGAGCCGGAAATCCACGTTGGCCTGCTTCTGGAAGATGTGGCGCGCGGGCTGCGTCACGTCGTCCATGTCGAGACCCGCCGTGGCGACCTGGTACAGCAGCGGCTGGAACGTGTGGTAGTTGTGGCGGTCGATCACGAGCACGTCGACGGGCTCGCGCCTGAGCGCCTGCACGCACTCCAGACCGCCGTGACCGACGCCGACCACGACGACGCGCAGGCGCGGCGCGAGGCCGTCCGCGGCGCGGGCGTTGTCGACCGAACGGATGATCTGGGCAGACGTGTCCATCGGAGCGGGGCATCGGAGAAGTGCGGTTACGCCCCTGTTCCGATACGGGTTGACGACCGTGCGCGAAGCTCCGGAGAGAACCGGCCGTCCACCCGGCGCGCGACGGAATACGACCGTGCGGTGACCGGATGAAGCTGGGCCGTGCGGACTCCTGCATGGGGACGGAGCTTCGCGCCACGGACAAGGAATCTCCCCAGGTGCTCCACGCAACCCGATGACGCGCCGCGGCGTACATGCCGCATTGCGTCAATCACCATCCGCACATCCGATGAATCCTCGTCAGACCCTCGCCGCCTCGGCCGTCGCCGCCCTCCTCGTTCCCTTCTCGCTCGGCGCGATCCTGTGGCGCTCGGCCCTCCGCGCCCACGACGTCTCGTTCGACGTCGACCCGTTCGAGGTCGACCTCCAGCTCACCGCGCGCAACGACGACGAGTAGCCACCGCGCGGCGCCCGGTCAGTGCGCGACGACGAGCCGCGCTGTCCGCAGCGTCGTGCCCGCGCTGAGACGGACCACGTAGACGCCCGCCGCCAGACCGCTCGCGTCGAACGACGCCTCGTGCCACCCCGCCGGACGACTCTCATCCACAACCGTCGCTACCGCACGGCCGAGCAGGTCGTACACGGCCACCCGCACCGGGCCTTCCACCGCGAGACCGAACCGGAGCACCGTCGGGCCGCTCGTCGGGTTCGGACGCGCCGCGGCGAGCGTCGTCTCCGTCACACCGGCGGCGTCGTCCCCGGCCGTCGCCGCCCGGCCGACGACGAGCTCGTAGCGCGGCGCCGTCACCGCGGCGAGCGCCTCCGGGAGCACGCCGGCCGGCCGAGGTGCCGCGGTATGAACGTCGAAGACGTACGACGGCTGCGCGCGCAGGTCGACGCGCGCGCCGGTCTGGAGGTCGACGAGCGTCAGCGGGGCCGTCGGCGCGAGGTCGAGCGCGGGCCACGAGAGCGTGTATGTCCCCGCACGCGTCGCGCCAACCGCGAGGCGAAACGGAGCGGCCGTCACAGGTGGCCGCGCCTCGAAGACCAGCGGTGTCCCGTCGCTGCGGACGAAGAACAGTTCAGCGTGGTCGGTGGAGACGGGCGCGAACCAGGTTCCGTCGAACGGGTCCTCGGCGTCATCGGCTGCGTCGAGAAAGAGCGCCACGGGTTCGGTGGCGACGAGCCCTTCGCCTTCGAGGTGGAGCCGGAGTTGAGCGAGCGCCTCGTCCGTGCGCCCGGCGGTCACGGGCACAGCCGTCGGGGCCTTCCACGCGCGGTCCCACACGAGCCCGAAGGGACTCTGGATGGTCGATTCCGCCCAGAAGCCCTGTCCGGGGCCGATGTAGCGCCCCGCGCGGCCCGTCGCAACGCCAGCCGTCGAGTAGTACGCGTAGTTGCCGAGCCCGCCGTTGGCCGCCGGGTCCCAGACGGCGTGGGTCGCCGTAAAGCGCCCGGTCGTCTGAACGGCATGCCAGTCGACGGGCGCCGCGTAGGGGTTGCCGAGCAGGTTGAAGCGCCGTTCGGCGTCGGAGGGCGAATATGAGAGCGTGCTTACAACGTCGCCGGCGGGCTCTCGCCCGCTCACGTCCCACACGGTCGGCAGCAGCGGCGTGCCGGTGCCGGGTTGCGTGGCGTACGCGTAGAGGAAGTAGCCGGAGCCCGAGGCCATCGGCTGCACAAAGTCCGTCACGCCCACGAATCGGTTCGCCGGTGGCCGCGTCGGGTCCCAGGCGAGCACGTTGGGCTGCCCTGTCTCATAGGTCGCGCCCGTCGCGCCCTGCGTCAGGAAGTCGTCGTTGAGCGTCTGGAACGTCGAGGCGAAGGGGGCCGCGATCATCCGCCAGCCGGCACCATCGAGGTGCGGCCGCTCGAAGGTGGCGTTGGACGTAAGCGCGGACCCGTTGCCGGAGAGGGCCGCGAGCCGCGTGACTGTATTCCCGGTGACGGTCGGGGCGAGACGGAGCGTGAACCCGGCGGTCGCGAGGTCGCCACCGGAGGCGCCGAGCACACCGAACACATCGAGGTTGCGGCTCAGTGTGAGCACCCCGCTTATGAGATCGAGCGTGCCTGCCTGCCCGATCGTCACGTCCCCGACGAGGCGCGCTGTGCCAGCGTTCAGGACGGTCGAGGCGAACACGGTCGGCGAGACCGTACCGCCGAGGTCGGCCGAGACGACCTCCGCCGTGCCGGACGGCTTCTGGAGAAAGAGCGACTGCGCTCGCTCGCCGGGCGGAAGCTGGAGCCGCTGTGTCCCGGCGCCCGTCAGAGCGATCCCGCCGGTCCCCGCGAGCACATCGGTGACGGTCAGCCTCGTCCTCGTCTCGAGGACGTCGTCCGTGAGGTCGAGCGTGCCGAACGTGAACGTGGCCGTCCCGAGCGAATCGAGCACGAGACGCCCGCCGGACTTCTGGACGCGCATCCGGCCGATCGTCTGAGGCGAGTTGATCCGGAAGCGCTGGGCCGTCTGGTCACCGGCAAAGACGAGGGTCCCGCTCGTCGCGGAAATCGTCGCCGTCGCACCGACGTCGAGGCCCTGCCACGTCCGGAGTTCGCCAACTCCTGAGGCGGCCCGGATCCGTACCGAGGTCGTATTGCCACGGACGCGGATGTCACCCGAGACGGCTAGAGCTTCGTCACTCGGAGGAGCCTCCGAGGGCGCCGTGCGGTTGGCAGCTATCTGCCGGGCGATGCGGACCTCGGGGTCTTCCAAGTCCTGGACGAGAGGCCGCACCGGGTCGGGACTCGGCTCCGGGAACGGGATACCGAGCCGGGCGAACTGAGCGCGGACCTGCGACTCGGCATCGGTGGAACCGGCCGACTGAGCGGCGGACGGGCGTGCGAGGAGCACGGCGGTCAGCCCGAGAGCGATGGCGAGAGATCGGGGCATATCAGGAGACGACGAGGGCGGTCAGGGCGTGTGGCATCGTCCGCTTACGGACGCGCCTCCGGAGCCTCCAGCGACGCGGTCATGGTCGGGCCAGCCGCGCCAGCCGGGGCGATCCGCGCCAGCACCGCCTCGATCTGCGCAAACCGCGCCGCGGCCCCCACGCGCTCGCCCTGGAGCGCCGCGACCTCGCCGCGGAGAACGTCGACCTCTGCGCGGAGCGCAGCGATTTCCTCGTCTTGCCGTCTCGTCCGCTCCTCGAGGGCCTGGACGCCCGCGAAGTTGACACCGTCGATGTCGATGTGGCCGATCGTCGTGTTGTTGATGCCCAGGGCGAACGAGGAACTGAAGTCCTCGGCCACGGGGCCCATGTGCCGCACGTGGTCCTCTTCGCCGATGTAGCTCCACGTCGTCACCGGGGTCGTCCGGATGCGGGAGAGGATGTCCTCACCGTCGACGGCCATGAAGTCCTCCTTCAGTGTCCGGCTGGACGCGCACGACATCGAGCCCGAGTTGCCTGGGATGTCACATCCCGTGTTGGCGTTCACGCCGACGTTGTCGCCCGTCGCCGTGCTGGTCCGCAGGCGGATGCCACCGCGAGCCCGGACGGTGAACTGGTTGTTCGCGGTCGCCCGGACGGAGTCGTTCACCGAGGCGTCCCCCCAGACGAAGGCGCCCGTGAATGCGTTGGTGCTGGCCATCCGGCCCAGCGCGAAGGAGTAGTCGGCGTTGGCCGTCGTGCGGTAGCCGAGGGCGACGGCGCCCTGTCCCTGCGCACGGGCCGTAAAGCCGAACGACGTGCAGGCAAACCGGGTGCACAAGTTCTGGCTGCCGCCGGAGAAACCGAAGTTGCCGCTCACGGTGCTGTTTCCACCGAAGCCGGTTGCGCTGCTGCCGGTGACGGTGACCTGGTCGCCGAAGGCGAACGAGGCAAAGTCGTCGGCGATGGTCCGGTTACCGCCGGCCCACGAATAGAACCCGATGTTCGCCTCGTCGAACTCGCCGGCGGCGGACGCAGCCCCCGCGCGCATGGCCCCCTTGTAGGCGTGCCACATGAAGCGGAGCCCCTCCCCGGACGCCGGGATGATTCCGATGCCGACTAAGGAAGGCGCGACGAAGGACCCACTGTCGTCCACGCGGAAGACCGACCGGGGAGTCGTCTGGCATGTGGTGGTCCCCCCCGAGTCACACGTCGCGCGGACGTCGAGGACGGTTTGAGCATGGGCAACCGGGACAACGAGCCCGATGAGAACGAGAGCGAGGGCGGGGAGCAGAGGACGCATGACGTGGACACGCTGGCGAAGGAGGGAACACCGAGGCCGTGCAGGGCGGCAAAGCGCCACATCTGGCCGTTCGGCAGACGGTACGAATCGCGCGCGATTCTGCGACCCTCCGAATCTCCCGCTCACCCCCCTCAACAGAAATTTTAATCTGCTCGGTGCCCGGCAGTGCCTAGCGGCTGAGGTACAGGTTGCGCATCTCGTACGGCTTCGCGATGTGCTCGTCGCGGACGGAGTCCACGAACGCGATCGCCTCGCCCGTCGACTTCATCTCGGGCCCGAGCTCGCGGGCGACCTCGGGGAACTTGTCCCACGAGAACACCGGCTCCTTGACCGCGAAGCCGACGAGGCTCGACTCCAGCACGCCCGAGGCGCGCATCTCGGCCAGCGTCGCGCCGAGCATCAGCTTCGCGCCGAGGGCGGCGACGGGCACGCCGGTCGCCTTGGCAACGAACGGGACCGTGCGGCTCGCCCGCGGGTTGGCCTCGATGACGTACACGTGGTCACCGTCGGCGTCGCTCTGCACGGCCAGCTGCGCGTTCATCAGCCCCACGACGCCGAGGCGCAGCGCGATGCGGGTCGCAGTCTCGCGCAGCACGTCAACCGTTTCCGGCGTCAGCGAGAACGGCGGGATGACGGCCGTCGAGTCGCCCGAGTGGACGCCCGCGGGCTCGATGTGCTGCATCACGCCCGCGATGTGGACGTCGGTCCCGTCGGACAGCAGGTCGACGTCCACCTCGATGGCGTTTTCGAGGTAACGGTCCAGCAGCACCTCGTTGCCCGGGAAGGTCCGGAGGACGTTGGCGACGTAGTCCGCGACCTCGTCGCGGTTGATGGCGATGCGCATGCCCTGACCGCCGAGGACGTAGCTCGGCCGCACGAGGACCGGGTAGCCGATGCCCTCGCTCACCGTGACGGCCTCCTCGACCGTCCGCGCGATGCCGTACGGCGGGAACGGGATCTCCAGCTCTTCGAGCAGCCGGCTGAACTTGCCGCGGTCCTCGGCGAGGTCCATGTTCTCGAACGGCGTCCCGAAGAGCGGCACGCCGGTTTCGAGCAGGTTGCGGGCGAGCTTGAGCGCCGTCTGCCCGCCGAGCTGCACCATCACGCCGACGGGCTTTTCGAGCTCGATCACGTCGCGGACGCGCTCCCAGAACACGGGCTCGAAGTAGAGCTTGTCGGCGACGTCGAAGTCGGTCGAGACCGTCTCGGGGTTGCAGTTGATCAGGACCGCCTCGTAACCCATCTCCTGGGCCGCGAGGACGCCGTGCACGCACGAGTAGTCGAACTCGATGCCCTGCCCGATGCGGTTCGGCCCCGAGCCGAGGATGAGGACCTTCTCGCGGTCCGACACGACGGACTCGCCCGCTCCGGGCTCGCCCGCGCCGTCGTAGGTGGAGTAGAAGTAGGGTGTGACGGCTTCGAACTCGCCCGCGCACGTGTCCACGACGCGGAACGTCGGGCGCAGGTCGAACTCCTCGCGGCGCGCCCGGATCGCCGCCTCTGTCGTCCCGGTGAGGTACGCGATCTGGACGTCCGAGAAGCCGTCCTGCTTGGCGGCGAGCAGGAGGTCACGTGGCAGATCGCCCTGTGTGGTTTCGAGTTCGCGTTCGCGCTCGACGAGACCGTGGATGTGGTGCAGAAACCACGGGTCCACCTTCGTCACGTCCGCGACCTCCTCGACGGACGTGCCCAGCCGGAACGCGTGGCGGACGTGCAGCAGGCGGTCCCAGTACGGCTTCGCGAGGCGCTGCCGCACGACTGAGCGGTCGGGCAGCGGGCCGTCGGCGCCGAGACCCGAGAAGCCCTGCTCAAGGCTCTGGAACGCCTTCTGGAGCGACTCCAGGAACGTCCGCCCGATGGCCATCACCTCGCCGACGGCCTTCATCTGCGTCGTCAGCGCCTCGTCGACGCCCTCGAACTTGTCGAAGTTGAAGCGCGGCACCTTCGTCACGACGTAGTCGATCGACGGCTCGAAGCAGGCGCTCGTCGTGCCCGTGACCTCGTTCGGCAGCTCGTCCAGCGTGTACCCGACGGCGAGACGGGCGGCGATCTTGGCGATGGGGTAGCCCGTCGCCTTGGACGCGAGCGCGGACGACCGCGAGACGCGCGGGTTGATCTCGATCACGACCATCCGGCCGCTCACGGGGTCCACGGCGAACTGAATGTTGCAGCCACCGGCGAACGACCCGATGGAGCGCATCGCGCGGATCGCCGCGTCGCGCATCGCCTGGTACTGCGGGTCCGTGAGCGTCTGCTGCGGCGCGACGGTGACGCTGTCGCCGGTGTGGACGCCCATCGGGTCGACGTTCTCGATCGAGCAGATGATGACGACGTTGTCGGCTGCGTCGCGGAGCAGTTCGAGCTCGAACTCTTTCCACCCGAAGAGGCACTCCTCGACGAGGACCTCGTGGACGGGCGAGAGCTGGAGTGCGCGCGTGACCATCGCGTCGAAGTCCTCGGCGCGCCAGACGATGCCGCCGCCGGCGCCGCCCATCGTGAAGCTCGGCCTGAGGACGACCGGCTGGAACGGGTGCGCGCCGGTCCCCTCCCCTCCCAATTCCTGCGCGATTTCCTTCGCTTCGAGGAGCGAGTTGGCGACGCGGGACCGCGCCTGGTCCAGCCCGATGCGCTCCATGAGGTCGCGAAACTTCTGGCGGTCCTCGGTGATGTGGACGGCCTCGTAGTCGACCCCGATGACGTCGATGCCGCGCTCGGCCCAGAAGCCCTCGTCGTGGAGCGCGAGCGCGAGGTTGAGCGCCGTCTGGCCGCCCATCGTCGGCAGGACCGCGTCGGGCCGCTCGATGTCCACGATCTCGCGGATGGACGCCGGCGTGAGCGCCTTCAGGTACACGGCGTCGGCCGTGATCGGGTCCGTCATGATCGTCGCCGGGTTCGAGTTCACAAGCACGACCCGGTAGCCCTCGGCGCGGAGCGCGCGTGCGGCCTGCGTGCCCGAGTAGTCGAACTCGGCGGCCTGCCCGATGACGATCGGCCCGGAGCCGATGAGCAGGATGGTCTGGATGTCGGTCCGTCTGGGCACGGGTGCGGAGGGAAGAGGGTTAGGTGGAGGCGAATCGGACGGTTCCGACCTCTCGGCGAGCCGCACGCCACCGTCCGAGCGCTTCGACCCCGGCCTGGAGGAAGACGAGTTCGAAGGGGAACACGTAGAGCCGGAACCGGGCGTAGCCGTTCGGCCCGCCGATCGCGAGCAGATACGCCGTCACGAGAAACAGCAGCCAGAACGCGGTCGGCTGCGCGCGCAGGAGCGGCACGACGCCGGCCGCAGCCCCGGCCGCGACTGCGGCCAGAAACGCGATGTAGAGCACAAGCGAGATGACCATGAGGGGGCTCTTCGCCAGAAGGGCCCGGAATGCGCCCCAGACCCCGTCGCGGGCGACGATGTTGAGCAGCCCGATCCCACGCGTGTCCTCCGTCGGGAAGGTCCGGTTGAAGACCAGCCGGCCCGGGTCGAAGAGCGTGATCGCGACGCCGCGGACGACCGCGCGGGCATAGAGCAGCGGGTGGCGCCCCAGGACCTCACGCGCGAGCTGAGCCTTGGCGGCGTTCTGGACGGCGTACGTCGCCGGGCGGCCGGCGAGGCGCCGCGTCAGTTCGGCGTCGAGTTGCGTCTGCGCGTCGAGGTGCGTCAGCCCGTGAAGGTCGGCCCAGACGAACGCCCCGTGGGCAAACAGCAGGTTGTCGTTCTGGATCGACGTGTAGCTCAGCGCGTCGTGAACGACGAGGTTGCGGACGTACCACGGCCCGACGCACAGCGCAAAGGCGGCGGCCAACGCGAGGGCGGGCCAGACGTCGCGGCGCGCGGCGAGCAGGAACGGCACCACGACGACGGGCAGATACAGCGAGACCGGCTTGAGGAGCGCGCTCGTCCCGAGCAACGCCCCCGACACGGCCGCCGCCTGCACCGCGGGCCGCACACCGGTCGCGCGGGCGGCGTTGAGCAGCCCGACGACGCCCCACACGAGGAAGGGCGTATAGACGGGCTCCGTCGTGACCTCCTTCGTGTAGAGCAGCCATGCCAGGTCGGCCGCGAACACGGCGGCGGCGGCGCGGCGCCCGCGGAGCCCGGCCGCGGCGAGCAGCCGGAGCAGCCCGAGGTACAGCACCACCACGCCGACGACGTTCCACAGGAGCACAGCGACGGACGGCCCCGTCCCGACGACGAGGTACGTCGCCGCAAGCACGAGCGGGTAGCCCGGCGGCCGGCGGAGGTCGCTGTCGGGCTCCTGTGGCGGATAGACGTACCGCCCCGTCGTGACGAGCTGCTCGGCGAGGCCCGGGTAGATCCCCTCGTAGTACGGCAACTCGCCGCGTCCGATCTCGGCCCGATGGGGGGCGTCGACGGCGAGGAGCGCCAGCCGCGACAGCACGAGCACGGCCAGCACGGCCCAGTCGAAACGGGCGAGGCGGGTACGCAGAGGCGGGGCGAGTTCCACCCGGTTAGCCAGCGCTAAAGCCACCGACCGTTCGCTTCTCCTCGCGTTCGAGGATCACGAGCGCGGCGAACTGCGGCGGGGCCGTCGCGCCGCCCGTCCCGCCCATCGCCGTCGCGGACGCGAGGCGCCAGCCGTCGTCGAGGAGGGCCGTGAGGGCGTCGGCGCTCTCGGACGGATGGCCGGGCGCGTGGTGGACGACGAGGGTCTTGTGTTCTTTAGCCATCGGAGTAGGAGGTTCGGAGCGTGCGCGGTGGAGGATCGGCTGCAGTGCTTCGCAGGACGGCGCCGACACGAGGCCGAGAAACCCGAGAGCGCTGGCCACTCAGTCAGCGTCGGCGACGAGGCCGAGGAAGGCGTCGAAGAGGTAGCGGCTGTCGTGCGGCCCGGGGCAGGCCTCGGGGTGGTACTGGACCGAGAGGCCGGCGAAGCGTGCGAAGCGCAGGCCCTCGACCGAGCCGTCGTTGAGGTTGCGGTGGCTCACGGCCGCGACTTCTGGCGTCACACTCGTCTCGCGGACCGCGAAGCCGTGGTTCTGGGTCGTGATCTCGACGCGGCCCGTCGCGTTGTGGATGACGGGCTGGTTCGCGCCGCGGTGCCCGACCTTCATCTTCTCGACGTCGAGGCCCTCGGCAAGGGCCATGAGCTGGTGCCCGAGGCAGATGCCGAACAGCGGCAGGCCGGACTCAATGCCCCCTCGGACTGTCTCGATGGCGCCCGTCATCGCGCGCGGGTCGCCGGGGCCGTTGGAGAAGAAGAGGCCGTCCGGCTGCCACGCGAGCACGTCGGCGAGCGGGGCGGCGGCGGGGAAGACGCGGACGGCGCAGCCGAGGCTTGCGAACTGCCGCAGGATGTGCCGTTTGACGCCGTAGTCGTAGACGGCGACGCGCGGGCGGCCCGCGGCGGAGACGTCGTAGGCCTCGGCCGTCGTGACGCGGCTCGCGAGTTCCAGGCCGGTCATCGACGGGTGGTGAGACGCGCGCGCGACGAGGTCGGCGTCCGAGGCGTCGGCGTCAGTCGAGACGACAGCGTTCATCACGCCCGCCTCGCGGACGTGCCGCACGAGCCGCCGCGTGTCCACGCCCGTGATGCCGACGAGGCCGTGGCGCGCCATGTAGGCGTCCAGCGTCTCCTCCATCGCCGCGTTCGACGGGTGCCGCGCGAAGGCCCGCACGATGAGGCCCGCGACGTGCGGCCGGTCCGCCTCGGTCGCCGCCTCGAAGGCGCCGTAGTTGCCGATGTGCGGGTACGTCATCATCATGAGCTGCCCGGCGTAGCTCGGGTCCGTCAGGATCTCCTGGTAGCCGCTCATCGACGTGTTGAAGCACAGCTCGCCGAGCGCCTCGCCGGCCGCGCCGACGGACGTGCCGGCGACGACCGTGCCGTCTTCGAGGGCGAGGCGGGCCGGGCGCGGCGTCACGGGTCGAGTCGGATCGGTCATCGGCGGGAGGGCGGGACACAAAAAAAGCCCCCCGAAAACGGGAGGCTGCTCGGCCCAGGCGGGGGCGCGGCGAAGGCGGCGGGCAGGGGCCAGGATGGGGGCATCGGAGCGGGAAGCGCGCCGCGAAGGTACCGCCAGACCGTGGCACGACGCGTGCCGGGCGCCGCTCGGAGACGGATTCACGCAGCGTTCGGGGGCCGTTCGGCGGCTCATCCACCCGCGTCGGACGCTGGCTCACACGGGTCGCGGCGGGGACGCCGTTCGGACTGTCACCGGACGCGTCTCGGGGCGTACCCTCCCGCGTCGTCCCCTCGTGCCGTGCTCCCGTCCCTCGACCCGTTCCGCATCCGCGACCGAAACCGCCGCCTCGCCGCTGCGCTCGCGGCGAGCGTGGCCCTCCACGTCGCCGCCATCGCGGTGTGGGTCGCCGCGTCGCCGTCCGTGCCCGACGTCGTGCCGTTGCCGATCGTCGAGTACGACGTCCGCGAGATTCTCCCGATTCCTGACGTCGCGATGCGGCCCGATGCAGAGATGGCGGAGGCGGCCGTAAGCGCCGGCGGCGGAACACCCGTCTCTCCCCCACCTGGACAGGCAGCGCCGCCCACCGAGGCTCGGTCCGCTCAGGCGCGGGCCACCGAGGCATCCGAACCGCGTCGAACGGAGACCGCACAGCCACCAGCTACGTCGCGAGTGGCGCCGGCGACGAGCCGCGCGGGCGTCGCCCGGCCAGCGCCCGAAGCGCGCCCCGCCCCCGCCCGGCCGGCCGGGCCGGTGATGCCGGCACCGGGCGGACCGTCGTCGGCACCGCCGGGGACCGGCTCGGCTGGCGCACCCGGCGGAACGGCCGGGGGCGCG
>DASWMO010000293.1:0-10647 GCA_036399715.1 Rubricoccaceae bacterium | reverse complement strand
CGCGCGCTCGGCGTACAGCGACTCGTCGTGGGCCGAGACGACGAGGACGGCGCCGCAGGCGTCGAACGCGACGAGGCGCTTGATGAGCTCGATCCCGTTGACGCCCGGCAGCGACAGGTCCGCCACGACGATGTCGGGGTGCAGGGCCGGGATGCGCGAGAACGCGTCCTCGGCCGTCGCGGACTCGCCGCAGACTTCGAGGTCCGGCTCGTGGGCGATCAGGCTCGAATACCCCTCCCGCATCACCGGGTGGTCCTCAACGATGAAGATGCGAGTTGACATGTGCGAGGTGTAAGTGCAAGACAAGAAGATCGGTCACGCCCCCCTAAGGGAATTCCCGAACCATCCGACGCTATTTAAGTTTGAATCGACATCAAGGCTCAGTGCCTGACATCGACCGCAGCAGACTGAAGCGCCTCCACCATGCGGCGGCGGTCGGCCGGCGCGAGTGCTGCACTCTCGACGAGCGCATCGAGCGCCGCGAGAACGGCAGCGATATCGGTCGTGCCATGATCCGACGCACGGCCCGGCGGTGGGTTGCCGGGCTCGTCCGACGGATGGTCTGATGGAGCGCCTGCCGAGAGCATCGCCTCGTGGAGAAAGCGCTCGACGTACTCGGCCGCGCCCGGGTGCGCCGAGAGGTCGAGCGCCTCGGTGACGGTCGCGCGGGCACGGTTGAGGTCCATCTCGATGCTTCGACCGCCGAGCAGGCTGCGCGTCTGGCGCACGCCGACGAGATCGCCGTAGCGGACCGCCCGCGGCGCGTGGAGCGCATTGTTCTGGAACACGACCCGGTCGGCGAGAAAGAGCGCGCCGTCTTTGGCAGACCCGAGGCGCGTTGCGTCGTAGAGCGCGAGCACGTCGGCCGGGGCTACTCCGCGGCCGTAGTCGCGGACGGCGGCGGCGAGCTTGGCCGGCGGGATGTCGGCCCCGGCGTAGAGGCCGAGGTCGGGCGCGGTCGGGAGCAGGTCGAGGAGCGTCGCGTTCATACAGAGGCGGTATGGGGGCGTCTGGATGAGACCCGCGACGCGCTCGGAAGCTCCACCGGCGCGCTGCGGTGTTGCAATAGGGCGCTACAGGTAGACGGCGAGCGTCAGCGCCGCCGCACCGAGGCCAATGCGGTAGCCGCTCGTCGCACGGACCTCCTCGCGGCTGCCCGCGGGCGTGACGCGCTCCGTGCCACGGAAGGCGACGACGCGGACGCCCTGGGCCGTGGCGAGCGAGAGCCGGGGCGTGAGCCGGAACTCGGCTCCGAGCCGGACGGCTCCCTCGACGCTTGCCTCGCGGCGGACACGCTCGACGGCGCTCGCGGGAAGGTCGGTCTGCGGGCGGGTCTCGAACCGCTCGCGATCCGCGGCCATCCCGACAGCGACGGCGACGAAGGGCGACAGGCGGCGCCCACCTTCGGCGTGCACCTCGGCGCCGAGCGTGAACCCGGTCTCGAGGCGAGACGACGCCACCCCATCGACAGTCTCGGACGCCTCGGTCTCGCGCGCGTCGACCCCGAGACGGATCCCGACGGCGACGGCGACGGCCGGCGTGGTCCACCACTTTCCGCCGAGACCGGTCTCGAACGAGCCGGTCCCGAAGCCGCCCGCGCTGAACAGCAGCGCCATGTCGCCCGCCTCGGCCGAGAGCGGCTCGGGAATCGACGACACCGGATGCGCAGCAGACTGAGCGGCAGCTGCGCCCCGAAGGAGGCAGAGGACGGCGAGACAGAACAGGCGGAGAGACACGGCGGTGCGCAGCGGGACCGCCGAAGCTAGACGCGGCGCCGCGAACGGACGCCGGATCGCCTCCGGCATCACACAAACGCGCCACCCGCCGCCTTGCCGGCCCCTACGGGAGGAGGGCGACCGCGGCAGAGCCCTCGACGGCCGTCCGCGCGAGCGAGATCACGGCCGACGGCACGATCCCGAGCAGCAGAAGGGCGACCGCGCACACGGCGACGACGGCTGTCGTCGCGCGCGATGGCAGGAACGCCGCGGCCTGCGCGCCGGCGCTGCCCTCGGACGCGTTCCGCATCCACATCGTCGTGAGCACGCGTAGGTAGTACACCGCCGAGACGACGCTGGCGAGCACGCCGATGACGGCCAGCCACGTCATGCCCGACTGCACGACGGCCGAGAAGACGAGGTACTTGCCCATGAAGCCACCGAGCGGCGGGAAGCCCGTCAGGGCAAACATGAACACGCCCATCGCGACGCCCAGCACGGGCCGGCGGTAGCCCATGCCGGCGAGGCTTCCGAGCGTCTGCTCGGCGCCCTCGTGGCCGTCCCACTCCATCGCGCCCATCACGCCGAACGCGCCGACGTTCATCACGGTGTAGGCGAGCAGGTAGAACAGCGCGGCCGACGTGCCGGCGGCCGTGCCCGTCGCGAGCCCGGCGAGGATGTAGCCCGCGTGCGCGACGCTGGAATACGCGAGCATCCGCTTGACGTTGCTCTGCGTCAGCGCGGCGATGTTGCCGAAGACCATCGTGACCGCCGCGACGACGGCGAGGGCCGTCTGGACCGGCCCGCCGATGAGGTCCGCAGGGACCGCGCGCCCGAGCACGACCGCGAGCGCGGCGAAGGCGGCCGTCTTCGAGGCCGTCGACATGAACGCCGTCAGGCTCGTCGGCGCGCCCTGGTAGACGTCGGGCGTCCACTGGTGGAACGGGACGGCGGAGACCTTGAACAGGAAGCCGATGAGCAGGAGCGCCACGCCGACGCCGAACAGGGCGGGCCGGCCCGTCGCGGTGATGCCCGCGGCCATCTCGGAGAAGACCATCGTGCCCGTCGCGCCGTACATCAGCGCGAGGCCGTAGAGGAAGAAGCCTGTCGAGAAGGCGCCTAGCAGGAAGTACTTCAGCGCGCTCTCGTTGGCCGTCTGCTCCGCCCGGACGAGGCCGGTGAGCACATACAGGCAGACCGACATCGTCTCCAGCCCGACGAAGAGCGTCACGAGGCTACCCGCCGAGGCGAGCGTCATCATGCCCGCCGTCGCGATGAGGATCAGCCCGTGCACCTCGCCGTAGTTGTGGTCGATGCGTGTGAGGTACGGGACCGACAGCACGAGGCTCAGCACGGACCCGATGAGCACGACGAGCGTCGCGAAGCCGGCCACGCCGCCGACGAGGACCTGCCCGTTGAACGCGGCGCCGGGGTTGCCGAGCCACGTGTGCGTCCACGCGGCCGCGGCCACCATCGCGGCGGCGCTGATCCACGGAATCGCCGGGCTGTCGTTGCGGAAGCTGTCGAGGAGCACGACGGCGACACCTGCGAACGCGACGAGAAGGATCGGGCCGGTCGCGGCGAGGTCGGCGAGAAAGTGGTCGTACATCGGGGAAGGGGTGGAGGGTCGAGGGGCCGAGCGGGTGACGGGGTGGGAGGGGGCGGGGCGATCCCGCCTGCCCGTCCTCCGCTCAAGCCATGAACCCTGAGATGGTCCGGGCGAGAGCGAGGTCCGTCTCTGTCACGCGGTTACCCGCGTCGTGCGTCGAGAGCGAGAGCGCGACGCGCGTGTAGACGGTCGTGATCTCGGGATGGTGGTCGGCCGCCTCGGCGGCGAAGAGAACGCGGACGATGAAGGCGGCCGCGCTCGGCACGTCGGCGAAGGCGTGCTCCCACGCGAGCGCGTCGCCCGTGCGGGACCAGCCGGGGAGGCCGGCGAGGGCCGCGTCGAGGTCGGCGTCGGAGAGCGGCGTACGGGCGGGCATCAGAACGGGAGGAGCAGGGCAGGCGGCGGGACGATCCAGCCGCTGAAGAAGACGAGCCAGATCGCGACGTACAGCGGCAGCAGGACCGGCAGCGCGTACCTCACGACGTACGACACGAACGACGGCGTCTCGGCGCCGGCGTTCTCGGCGATGGCCTTCACCATGAAGTTGGGCCCGTTGCCGATGTACGTCATCGCGCCCCAGAAGACGGCGCCGACGGAGATCGCCTGGAGGTAGTGCCAGCTCTCGGCCGCGCCCGAGTGCTCGGCGGCAAAGTAGGCGACCTCCGACGGCACGTTCACGTCGAGCCCGAACGTGCCCATCGCGGCCGAGAGGAAGGCGATGTAGGTCGGCGCGTTGTCCAGCACGCCCGAGAGCACGCCCGTCCCGAAGTAGAACGTCGTCGCGTTGAGCGACGAGGCGTTGGCAGCCGCGGCGAGGCGGATGAGTTCGAGCGCGGGCTGCATCGTCACGAAGATGCCGACGAAGAGCCACGCGACCTCCTTGATCGGCTCGAACGTGAAGTGGTTGCCGGCCATCGCACCCGGGCTCGCCGTGCGGTACGCCCCGACCGCGACCGCGAGCAGCAGGATCTCGCGGAGCCCGAACGGGACGCCGAGCAGGGCGTGGAGGTCCGGCACGGCCGGCAGAACCGTCGGATCGAGAAAGACGAGGGCGACCGCGACGGCGAGCCACGCGAAGCCGCCGGCGCCGTCGATCACGACGTGACGCCGCGTGTGGACGGTCTCGGCGTCGTCGGTGTACTCGCCGGGCTCGACGTCGTCGTCGCCGAGGACGACTGCGCGCTCGCGGCGGCTCTCGGCCGTGTTGCGCCGGTCGACGGCATAGAAGACGCCGAGCAGGACGGCGACGGTGGGCACCCAGATGTACCACAGGTGCTCCAGCGTCCAGAAGAACGGGACCCCGCGGAGGAACCCGAGAAACAGCGGCGGGTCGCCGATGGGCGTCAGCGCGCCGCCGACGTTGCTCACGACGAAGATGAAGAAGACGACGTGGTACGGCCGCAGCCGGCCCGCGTTGATCCGCAGGAACGGCCGGATGAGGAGCATTGAGGCGCCCGTCGTCCCGATGAGGTTCGCCACGACCGCGCCGACGAGCAGCAGCAGCGTGTTCGCGCGCGGCGTCCCCGCGAAGTCGGTCCGGATGTAGATGCTCCCGCTCGCGACGAACAGGGCGGCGAGCAGGGCGATGAACGCGACGTACTCCTCGGCCGCGTGGAGCAGCGGCGTCCACTCGCCCGAGACGGCGTAGAAGGCGGCCGTGAGCGCCCCCAGCCCGACGGCGTACGCCGGGTAGAAGCGGTGCCAGTGGTGGCTGTAGAACAGCGGCCCCGTCGCGACCATCCCCAGCAGGACGACGAACGGGAGGACGAGCCACGCCGGCGGCGCGGCTCCGGCGGGTTCACCCGGGCCGACCAGAGCGAGGACGGGCGTCATCGCGCGCGCGGGCCCACGACGGCCGGCGGCGCATTCGGCGCTGCGGCGACCTGCGCCGGCCACTGCACGGGCACGACGACGGCGACGTCCGAGCCGTCGGCCGCAGTCGTCGCCGATGCCTTGGCCTGCGCCGTCGCCAGAATGGACTGCACGGCGGCCTCAGAGCGGGCGAGGAACGGCGTCGGGCCCATTCCAAGCCACACCATCCCGATCACGAGCGGCATCAGGAGCGCGATCTCGCGGCCGTTGAGGTCCGCCATCGTCCGGTTCTCCTCGTGCGTGATCTCGCCGAAGAACGTCCGGTAGACCATATACAGCAGGTAGACCGCGGCGAAGATGACGCCGGTCGTCGCGACGGCGATGAGGAACGGGTTGCCGACGGTCGGCGAGTCGAACGAGCCGACGAGGATCATGAACTCGCCGACGAAGCCGTTGAGGCCCGGCAGGCCGGCCGAGGCGAAGACGCTGAACAGCATGAAGAACGTCAAGACTGGGACGGACTTCGCGATGCCGCCGTAGTCCGCCATCGCGCGCGTGTGGCGCCGCTCGACGAGCATCCCGATGATGAGAAACAGCGCGCCGGTGCTCAGGCCGTGGTTGACCATCTGAACCAGCGCGCCCTGCGCGGCCTCGGTCGTGAACGCGAACAGGCCGAGCACGACGAAGCCGAGGTGCGAGACAGACGAGTACGCGACGAGCTTCTTGATGTCGGTCTGCGCGAACGCGACGAGGGCGCCATAGACGATCCCGATGACGGCGAGAATCGCGATTGGCATCGCCCACGTCTGGCTCGCGTTCGGGAAGAACGGGATGACGAAGCGCAGCAGGCCGTATGTCCCCATCTTGAGCAGCACGCCCGCGAGCACGACCGAGCCGCCCGTCGGGGCCTGCGTGTGGGCGTCGGGCAGCCACGTGTGGAGCGGGAAGAGCGGCACCTTGATCATGAACGCGAGCGCGAACAGGGCGAAGAGCCAGCCCTGCTGCGCGAGCGGGACGCCGTAGCTCGCGAGCGCGTACCAGTCCGTCGTGAAGCCGCCATTGGCGCCGGTGGCCGCACCGGCCGCGAAGCCCAGCCACAGCACCCCAACGAGCATCAGGAGCGACCCGACGAGCGTGTACAGCACGAACTTGATCGCCGCGTAGGTCCGGTCCTCTCCGCCCCAGACGCCGATGATGAACACCATCGGGATGAGGGTGAGCTCAAAGAAGACGTAGAACAGGAACAGGTCGAACGACGCGAAGACGCCCGTCACGCCGGTCTGGAGCAGCAGGATGAGCGCGTAGTACCCCTTGTGCGCCTTGCCGATGTACGTCCACGAACTCAGGACGACAATTGGCCCGAGCAGCGTCGTGAGCAGGATCAGGAGCAGGTTCAGCCCGTCCACGCCGACGTGGTAGGTCGTGTCGACGCCCGGTAGCCACTGCACGAGGTCGGCCATCTGCGGCGCCGCGGCGGTCGAGACGCCCGGGTCGAAGCCCATCCACAGCCCGAGCGAGAGCACGAACGTGACGGTCGTCACGGCGAGCGACGTCCACCGGATGCCGGCCACGCTCGGCATCGCCAGCACGGCGAGCGCGCCGAGCGCGGGCAGGAACAGGACGAGCGAGAGGAGGCCGGGGAAAGGCACGGGGCGTTCGGGGTTGGCTGCGCCGGCCGTCGGCGCGGGGTACGGGGTTCGGGTGTTCGACAGCAGGGCCCCCGTCCGTAGGACGAGAGCCCCGCACCCGCTCTATCCAAACAGGAGGACGGCGACGACGAAGACGACGCCGAGCACGAGCGCGAGCGCGTACTGCTGCACGAGGCCCGTCTGGAGGCGCTTGAGGCCGCGCGAGGTGGTCTGGAACAGGCGGCCGACGCCGTCTACGCCGCCGTCGACGATGTTCTTGTCGAACGGCGCGAGGCCCTGCCGCGAACCCTCGACGATGGGCGTCACGATGGCCGCGTCGTAGGCCACGTCCCAGCCCCACTTGCGGCTCGCCCCAGCATAGACCCAGCCCAGGCCGCGCTTCACGCGCGCATCGGCGGCGACGCCGCGGCGGCCGAAGCCCAGTCCGAGCCACGCCAGCGCCACGCCTGCCACAGCGATCCCGAGGCCGAGGCCGAGAAGGCCCCACTCGGTCGCGTGCGAGACCTCGTGGTTGAAAAAGTAGTCTCGGACGGGCCCCGCCTCACCCTCGTGGCCGACGAGCCATCCGTGGATCCAGCTGTGGCCGAGGACCTCGGGCAGCCCGAGAAAGCCCCCGACGGCCGCGAGCGCACCGAGGACGACGAGCGGCAGCGTCATCGTCCATGGGCTCTCGTGGGCGTGCACCGAGTGGTGACCGGGCCACCGGCTCTCGCCCTCGAACGTGAGCAGGTACGCCCGCGTCATGTAGACCGCCGTGAGGAGCGCCGTGATCAGCCCGACGATCCACAGGGCCATGTAGCCGATGTTGCCTTCGGGCGACGTTCCCGCCAGGAACGTCCGGAAGAGAATCTCGTCCTTGGAGAAGAAGCCCGACAGCGGCGCGATGCCCGCGATGGCGAGCGTCGAGATGAGGAAGGTGAGGCGCGTGAGCGGCATGCCCTTCTTGAGGCCGCCCATCGTCCGCATGTCCTGCGCGTCGAACGGGCCGTCGTAGGGCAGCGGGTCCGTGCGGAGCGGGTTCTGGTGCGCCTCGGAGTCGTGCGGTGTGTGCGCGTCGTCCCCGTGGCCGTGCTTGGCCGGGATCAGGCCCTTGTGCTCCAGGTCGTGCTCGACGTGGTGCATCGCGTGGATGACGCTCCCCGATCCCAGAAAGAGGCACGCCTTAAAGAAGGCGTGCGTCATCACGTGGAAGATGGCCACGTAGAACGCGCCGACGCCAGTCGCGAGAAACATGTAGCCGAGCTGGCTCACGGTCGAGTACGCGAGGACCTTCTTGATGTCGTTCTGCGTGATCGCGACCGTCGCCGCCATGATCGCGGTCAACGCGCCGATCGTCGCGATGATGGCCATCACGGCCGGCGCCTGGAGCACGAGGGGGCTCATGCGCGCGAGCAGGTACAGGCCCGACGTGACCATCGTCGCGGCGTGGATGAGCGCCGAGACGGGCGTCGGGCCGGCCATCGCGTCGGGCAGCCAGACGAAGAGCGGGATCTGGGCGGACTTGCCGGTCGCGCCGATAAACATCAGCAGCACGATCCAGAACGCCGTCCCGCCGGTCATCAGGGCGAGGCTCGGGGCCGAGAGCATCGTCGTGAAGTCGAACCCGAACGGGCCCTCCGTGCCCGCGGTCACCGTCTTGAAGACGAGGAAGAGGGCCATCAGGAAGGCGAAGTCCCCGATCCGGTTGACGATGAACGCCTTGTTGGCCGCGGCCGAGTTCTTGAGGTCGGTGTACCAGTACCCGATGAGGAGGTACGAGCACAGCCCGACGCCCTCCCAGCCGAGAAACAGCACGACGAGGTTCTCGGCCAGCACCAGGTTCAGCATCGCGAAGATGAACAGGTTCAGGTACGGGAAGAACCGCCAGAACCCGCCGTCGCCGTGCATGTACCCGATGGAGTACAGGTGGATGAGGCTCCCGATGCCGGTCACGATGAGCGTCATCAGCAGCGAGAGCTGGTCGACGCGGTACGCGAAGTCAATCTGCAGGTCGCCGGCCTTCATCCACGTGAAGTACCGGACGACTTCGGGCTCGCCCGTGAAGCCGAGGAACAGCGCCACAGCCGCGCCGAACGGCACGAGCACGGCCGCGAGCGCGAGCCCGCCGACGAGCCACTCGTTCTTGCGCCATGCGGGCGCGAACAATCCCATCATCCCGTTGAAGGCCGCCATGAAGAGCGGCGGGAGCAGGATGAGCCGGACGAGGAGTTCCATCGAGAAGGGATTCGGGGTTCGGGGTCTCGGGTCCGGCAGGTTCTATCGAACCCCGACCCTGCGTCTCTATCCTCTGAACAGAGACATCTCGTCGACGTTGACGGAGAGCGTGTTGCGGAAGAGCGCGATGACGATGGCCAGCCCGACGGCGGCTTCGGCTGCAGCGACGGACATCACGAAGAAGACCAGGATCTGCCCGTCGACGTCGCCGAAGGATTGGCTGAAGGCGACGAGGCTCAGGTTGACCGCGTTGAGCATGAGCTCGATGCTCAGGAAGACCACGATCACGTTGCGCCGCAGCAGCACGCCGAGCACGCCGATCGTGAACAAGACCGCGCTGAGCGAGAGGTACCAGGTGAGAGCCATGCGGGGAGGGGGTGGGCTGCGCCGCCTGCGGCGCGCGGTGCCGGATACGGGCGATTCCGGGCCGTCCCCGGGATCTCGACCGTCGGGCCGACTAGACGAGCTTTTTCTTGGCGAGGAGGACGGCGCCGATGGTGGCGCCGAGCAGCAGGACGCCGATGATTTCGAGCGAGAAGGCGTGGTCCGTGAGCAGCGACACGCCCAGCGCGCCGACGTCGGTCCGAGCGACGCGCTCGACATCCGCGGCCGACGTCCCGGCAGGGTCCGTCGCCCCCGGCACGCGGACCGCGACGACCGTCAGCAGCTGGGCCAGCACGGCCACGCCGAGGGCGAACGCGGCGCCCTTGCGCCAGTCGACCGTCCCGAGGCGCGGCGTCTCGTCGAGGTTCAGCAGCATGATCACAAACAGGAACAGGACCATGATGGCCCCGGCGTAGACGAGGATCTGGACGACCCCGATAAACGCAGCGTTGAGCGTCAGGTACAGCCCGGCGATGGCGATCATGCCCATCACCATCCACAGCGCGCTCGCGATGGGGCTCCGCGAGATGAGCATCCCGAGCGCGCCCGAGACGGCGAGCACGGCGAAGACGAAAAACAGGAACGGCTCGAGCATCGGAGGGGCCGGGAGGGTCGGGGCGCAGGCGCCAGAGGTCGCGGAAGATACCGGCCCGCCGCGTACGCGACCAACCGCCGGGCTCGGCTCGGGGAAAGGATGGGTGAAGAGGCATCCCCGGCGGCATGCCGGTCTGCGTGCCCTCGCTGCCACGGCTCGGCCAGCCGCGCCGGTCCACGGCCCGGACCCGCGACGCCGTTTATCTTGCGCCCGATGGACGACGCCCTCCCCCACCCCGCCGCTGTGCCCCGCCGGACGCCCGTCTGGCGCGTCCTGCTACCCGTCGCGATCAGCGTCGTTGCGCTCGGCGTCGTCTTTTGGTGGACGTACCACCCGGGCGCATTCACGCTCGTTGCGCGGCACTTCCGGCCCGATCTGTTCGCGCTCGCGGTCGCCGGGCTGGGGCTCCAGTTTCTCGCGGGCGGGCTGCGCCTGCGCCACGTCTCGGGCGGCGTGCTGACGCCGCGGGCGGGCGTCCGCGGGCAGATCACGTGGGACTTCATGTCGGCCATCGCCCCGCCGGCTGTTGGAGGGGCGCCGTTTGCGGCTCTCTTCGTCTCGCGCGAGAACAACCTCCCCTATGGGCAGGTGACGGCGATCATGCTGTTCACGATGCTCATGGACCAGCTGTGGTTCGCCATCGCCATCGTCGGGATGTACGTCTCGGCG
>DASWMO010000292.1:0-4815 GCA_036399715.1 Rubricoccaceae bacterium | reverse complement strand
CTACGACGTGTCCCCGACAGGGGTGAGCTGCTATGCGTACCTCCACGGAGAGCACCCCGATTTTGCCGGGACGCTCGTCGGCCGTGGGAGCTACAGCTACTCCGGCCTCCCGGGCAACTCCGACTTCTTCTCCTTCTCCGCAAGCCCGCCCGGCCTGGTCGTCTTCGAGGTCTTCTACGGTAGCGCTGCAGGTCCCAACGACAACAACGGGACCTGCGGTGCCTTGGTCGCGGCAGCGCAGGCGGCCACCGGGACCGTCACATGGGCGATCCACACCTACCCCGAGGGCCAGCCCGTCGCCAAGTTCGACACGACCGCCAGCGAGGGCCTCACGCGTGGCTTCGACGGCTCGGCCTCGTTCGAGGCTGTGGCCGGCCGGCGCGTCCCAGTGGCGAGCTACCGCTGGACCTTCGGCGACGGCTCGCCCGACGGGACGGGCGTCGCGCCCTCGCACACCTACGCCCAGCCCGGCCGCTACCGCGTCACGCTCGAGGTGACCGACGACGACGGGCAGAGAGACTCATACAGCCGCAACGTGACCGTCGCCCGGCCGGGCCTTCGCGTGTGGGCTGAGGCGCAGACCGCCGGCCAGGAGTACCGCCGCGACGACGACGTCGTCGTCGTAGGCTACATCGAGAACCGCTCGGCCGAGGCGGTCACCGACGTCCGGGTGCCGGGCGACTTCACCCTCAGCCCGATCTACCCGGCGCGCGTCCAGCCCCTCCCCAAGCAGCCGCCCGGCTACCGGCGGGTCCGCGCCGGGACGAACGCCCCGCCGGCCCGGCGTGACACGACGATCGCGTCGCTCGGCCCGGGCGAGCGCGCGGAGATCGTCCAAGTCTTCAACGTGGACCGGTACGCGCAGTACCAGCCCACGCCCACGTCCAACTTCGTCGCCACCGACGCAACCGGGTACGCCATTCTGCAGGGCGTGACCGGGAGGAACGCGTTGGGGCAGGCCGTCGCGGTCGAGCAGAAGTGCGGATTCGGGCCGTGCGGCAACACGTGGGAGGTCCGGCCGACCTTGCAGGCGCGCCTGGAGTTCCGCACCGACAACGCCTACACGACCCAGGCGCGGGCGGGCGTCGTCTACAACCCTGCGCACGACGCGTTCGACCTGCGGCCGTTCAACTTCAGCCGCGTCCAGCCCTTCCAGTTCGCATTTGTCGACGGCGAGCTTGAGCGGTTCTGCCACACGGCCTGCGCCGACGTGCGCGTGGTCGTGACAGACTCGCTCACGGGCGAGCCAATTCCGAACGCCCGCGTCATCCTCCGGGTGGAGAGTGTGAGCCCCCTAGACGCAAGCGTCACGCCTGAGCACTCGGGCGGCCACCTCTGCGTGGACGGCACCTTCAGCACCTGCGGCCCGACGCAGACGGTCACGACCGACGAGCGCGGCTGGGCCGAGGCGTACTACTCGTTCCCCGGCGTCGTGACGCCGGCTCGCGGGGGCGTCACGGCCGTGGTGACCGAAGAAGGCCAGAATCAGGTCATGGCCGAGCTGCGCACCCCGTTGCAGATCGTGCCCAACGAGCGGACGGACTTTGTGCAGGAGGTCACGCTGGGCCAGGCCGACGTGGTCTGGCTCTCGAACATGATGCTCGCAGTCAATGGCGGGATGGTCGTCAACGGCGTCGCCGAGGTCTGTGAAAGCTTAATCGGGGGAATCGTGAGCGGTGCCGCGGGTGCCGTGGTCCGCCCCGCCAACTCGACGCTGCTGCACAGCGGGGTCAACCTGCTCGCCGACTGGGCGTGCGGCATGAACCCGTACGCCATCTGGGCGAATGAGACTGCGGGTGCCGTCAAGGACGCATCGGAGGTGGCGCTCATCAGCTGGTTCAGCACGCAGTTCCTCCCGCCCGACGCGGGGCTCGGCCTCCTCAACGGCCTCTACCCGCCCCCGGTCGTGTTCCACTGGGAAGGCGACTACTACGACGCCGTTCTCGACGGTCTGGAGGCTGTGGCGAACCACGCCGCGCCCGGCACGCGCCTACGCCTGCAGCTGCACGAGGTGTCGTGGCAGCAGCCGGAGAGCTCGTTCAACATCCTCATGGTGCCGAGCGTCTACTTCACGCTCACCTCGACGACGCCCCAAGGCACGACGCAGACCCACGAGGCGCTCATCGAGCTCGGCTACGACGCCGAGCGGTGGCTCGGGCCGCCGAACATCGAGCGCCTCGCCGCCGTCGCCGAGGCGAACGCCGAGCGCCTCCGCGTTGCAGAGGAGGTGGAACGCTTCCGGCGCGGCGACTTCCTCACGCTCGACCCGGGCACGCCGACCGCCGAGACCGTGCAGGTGACGGGCGTCTCGGGCGATGACGGCCTCGCCTCGCAGGGGGCTTCAGGCGCGAGCGCCCGTCTCGCGACGGGTCCCTACGAGGTGACGCTCTCGCGACGCCTCCGCTTCGCCCATCCGAGCGGTGCCGAGATGCTCGTCCACCGCGACTCGCTCGGCGTCTTCCCGCCCCGCGCCCCGCGGCGCCTCTCACTCGACAGCGTCGCCACGGCGCGGCCAGTCGTGCTCGCGTGGTACGTGGGCCTCTTCGAGACGCCCGAGACGTTCGACGTGCAGGTCGCCCGCGACACGGCGTTCACGACGCTGCTGCTCGACGCGCCGGGCCTGACGGCGACGAACGTGGAAGCCGGGACGGTGCAGGACGGCGAGCGCCTGTACTGGCGCGTCCGCGCGGCCAACCGCGTCGGCGTGGGAGCGTGGTCCCCGCCGGGAATTATCGTCGGCTCGGACCTCGCCACGGCGGGTGAGAGCGGGGCGCTGCCTGCCGCGCTCGAGCTTGGACGCCCGTTCCCGAACCCGGGCCGCGGCGCGGTGACGGTGCCGCTCTCGGTGCCGACGGCGCAGCGGGTGTCGGTGGAAGTCGTCGATGCGCTCGGCCGCCGGGTGGCTGTGCTCCACGACGGCGAGATGGCCGCCGGGACGACCGTGCTGCGCCTCGACGCGGCGAGCCTCGCGCCGGGCATCTACATCGTCCGCGCCGCCACGTCCTCAGGCGTCGCCAGCCAGCGGCTGACGGTCGTCCGCTGACCGAACCGGTGACGACGACCTGCTCAAGTGGACGCTGACGGTGCTGCACAACGGCCGCTCGCGGAGAGGATGCGCGTGCTCCGTTGGGAGCCGGGCCTCCTGCCGAGCGGGCGTACCTCGTCCGTGCCTCGAGCGAGGCATCGGTTCAGACGCAGCGGGTCACGGTCGTGCGGTGAGCTTGACGCTCGTCGTCGCGCACAACCACCCGAGCGGTAACCCCGAGCCGAGCCGCGAAGACATCGCGGTCGCCAAGCAGCTCGTAGCGGCCGGGAAGGTGATGGGTATCCCGGTCCACGACCACCTCATCCTCACAGGAGCAGGCTATACGAGCCTCGCCGAGCGTGGGCTGATGTGACCAGAACACTGCGGCTCGGGAACGCTTCCCGGGCCACAGTCTCGTGGCCGAGTTGCTCCAATACGACGAACAGTGGCGGGGCACGCCTGTCATCTTGCTCATGCAAAGACTGGGGGCGCGAGCTTCCAAGTCAGGCCAGACAAAGACGAACGTCTTACCAGAAGTGGGCCGGGGACTTGTGCTTAGGCTCCCCACGGCGATACATAGTAGCTGACCTGGGAAATCTCCCTCGCGCTTCCACAAGACCGGGGTGCGCCCCGCTGCTGTCCCCGTGCCTTCCTACCCTGCTCGGCTCGGCCGTACCCGCTCCGCGATCGCCCTCGGCGCGGTCCTTGTCATCTCGCTGACTGCCATCACCGCGTCTGCGTCCGGTGGCCTCCCTGAGATCCTGACGATGCGCCCGACAGCCGAGCCAGCTTCGGTTGCCGCAGCTGCGGTCGCCGTAGCTCACGCCCGTCCGGTTCAGGCCATGTCCCCCGCCGCCGACGTCTCCGCTGAAGAGGCCGACTCGCTGTCCGCCGAGGTGGAGGCCGAGCCCGACGTCGCAGCTGACAACGTAGCAGGTGATGGATCGACATCGCCCTATGCACTGCCCCTCGCCCCGTCCGTCACAGCGACGCTCGCGGCCGCGCTCGCGGACCCGGCCGACACCGAGGTCAACCCCGGCGACGTCCTCCGCTACATCGCCACGATCACGAACGCCGGAGCCGACGCGGCACTCGGGCTGGCGTACACGGGCACGCTCGACGCCAACACGACCCTCGTCCCCGGCTCGGTCCGCATCTCGCCGCTGGCCTCGAGCGACGCGTACCCGGGCGCCTATGCGGGCATTGCGTTCGAGGTCAGCGCGGCCGCAGGCCTCCTCGCCAACGACTCCGGCGGGATCCCCGCGGCCACGGTCGCCTCGTTCGGCGGCGGGGCGGTCGGCGGCACCGTAGCGACGAATGCGGCCGGCACGGCCGCGGCGTTCGGGACCGGCGGCTCGCTGACGGTCAATGCCGACGGGAGCTACGCGCTCACGGCGCCGACGGGCTTCACCGGCCCCCTCACGTTCGAGTACCGGCTCGCCAACAGCGCCGGCGGCGATGTTGCCACCGTGACGGTCACGGTCACCGTGCCTGTCGCCCCGACGGCGGCCCCGGACGGCCCGACGGCGACGAGCGCCCCGGGCGCCCCGTACCACACGGCCTTCAACACGGCGTTCGCGCTGGCGGCCCCGGGCATCCTCGCCAACGACGACCTGGGCACGCCGACCGCCACTATCACCTCGTTCGGCGGCGGCTCGCTCGGCGGGGCGGTCACGACGAACGCGGCCGGGACCACGGCGGCGTTCGGGACCGGCGGCGCGCTCACGGTCGGGGCCGACGGCGCGGTCGCCTTCACGCCGCCCTCCGGATTCACGGGCCTCTTCACGTTC
>DASWMO010000291.1:0-16123 GCA_036399715.1 Rubricoccaceae bacterium | reverse complement strand
CTGGGCGGCGCAACAGATCGAAATTCTACGGGCGCCCGTCGGCGATTCCGAGCGCCGCCGCTGCCCCGCCGAGGCGCCCGGCGAGGGCGCGGACCTGCCCGGCGCGCGCGCTCCAGGCGCCCGGATCGCTCCGGGCGTCCGAGTCCTCGCCTGAGGCGGTCTCCGCGATCTCGACGAGGAGCCCGTGCAGCGCGACCGCGTCGTCGGTGAGGGCGGCGTCGACGCTGGCCCGCTCCGGCGGGTCGGCGAGGGCGAGGCTGAACTGCATCGCCGTAGCGACGGTGGCTGCGGTGCCGGCCGCGGCGAGAGAAGCCGTCCGGAGCGCGCGCGCGGCGTCGGTGTTGGTCTCCTCATCGTCTACCGAGTCCTCGGGGTCGGCGAGGACCGCCACGGCTTCTTCGAGGGCCCACGCGACGGCCTCGGCGCCGCCCATCGCCTCGGCCCACGTCGCCGCGAGGACGGCGTCGGGCGTCGCGTCGTCAAAGGCGCTCGCGTCTTGAGCACGTACGGGTGCGGCAGCGAACAGGGCGAGCAGGAGAGCGAGGCGCATCGGTAGAAAGGGTTATCCGGTGATCATCGGCAGGTCGAGGCCGCGCTCCTGCGCCGTCTGGATCGCCTCGGGGTAGCCCGCGTCGGCATGGCGCATGACGCCCGTGCCGGGGTCGGCGGTGAGGACGCGCTGGAGGCGGCGGCCCGCGCTCGCGGTCCCGTCCGCCACGGCGACCATGCCCGAGTGCAGCGAGTAGCCGATGCCGACGCCGCCGCCGTGGTGCAGGCTCACCCACGACGCCCCGCAGGCGGTGTTGAGGAGCGCGTTGAGGATCGGCCAGTCGCCGATGGCGTCCGAGCCGTCCATCATGCCCTCGGTCTCGCGGTTCGGGCTCGCGACCGAGCCGGTGTCGAGGTGGTCGCGGCCGATGACGAGCGGCGCCTCGACCTTACCCTTCGCGACGAGCCAGTTGAAGCGCTCGCCGGCCTCGGCGCGCTCGCCGTACTCGAGCCAGCAGATGCGCGCGGGCAGGCCCTGGAACTGCACCTTCTCGCGCGCCAGCCGGATCCAGCGGTGGAGGTCCTCCTTGTCGGGAAACAGCTCCAGCATCGCATCGTCCGTCACGGCGATGTCGGCGGGGTTTCCTGAGAGCGCGGCCCAGCGGAACGGGCCCGAGCCGCGGCAGAAGAGCGGGCGGATGAAGGCCGGCACGAAGCCCGGGATGTCGAACGCGTCCGCCCGGCCACGCAAGTCGGCGACCTGCCCGCGGAGGTTGTTGCCGTAGTCGAACGCGACGGCGCCTCCGGCCTGGAGCGCGAGGAGCGCGTCGACGTGCGCCTCCATCGCGTCGAGGACGGCCGCCTCGTAGCCCGCCGGGTCAGCGTCGCGCCACGCGCCGGCTGTCTCGGGCGTCGCGCCGCGGGGGAGGTAGCCCACGCGCAGGTCGTGGGCGCTCGTCTGGTCCGTCACGACGTCCACCTCGACGCCACGGCGGACGAGTTCGGGCAGCACGTCGGCCGCGTTGCCGACGAGGCCGACCGAGAGGGCGAGCCCGCGCGCCTTCGCGTCCAAGACGGCCGCGAGGGCGGCGTCGAGATTCGTCTCGATCCGGTCGCAGTAGCCCGAGTCCACGCGGCGCTGGATGCGCGTCTGGTCCACGTCGACGCCCAGGAAAGCCGCGCCGTTCATGGTCGCCGCGAGGGGCTGCGCGCCGCCCATCCCGCCGAGGCCCGCCGTGACGACGAGGCGCCCCTGAAGCGAGCCCCCGAAGTGCTGCCGCGCCGCCTCGGCGAACGTCTCGAACGTGCCTTGCAGGATGCCCTGCGTGCCGATGTAGATCCACGACCCGGCCGTCATCTGGCCGTACATCGTCAGCCCGAGCGCCTCATGGCGGCGGAACTCGGGCCACGTCGCCCACTTGCCGACGAGGTGGCTGTTGGCGATGAGCACGCGCGGCGCCTCGTCGTGCGTCCGGAACACGCCGACGGGCTTGCCGCTCTGCACGAGGAGCGTCTCGTCGTTCTCCAGCCGCCGCAGCGTCTCGACGATCTTCTCGAACGACGCCCAGTCGCGGGCGGCCTTGCCGGTCCCGCCGTAGACGACCAGGTCGTCCGGCCGCTCGGCGACGGCCGGGTCGAGGTTGTTCATCAGCATCCGCAGCGCGGCCTCCTGGTGCCAGCCCTTACACGAGAGCGCGGACCCGCGCGGGGCGCGGACCGGGCGCGGACCGGAGGGCGGCGTGAGGACGGCGGGTTCCATCGCGGGCGGGGTGCGTGTGCCCGCAAGGTACCGGCCGCCCCAGGCCTCCGGCTAGTGCGCAACGACGAGCCGCACGGATGCCGTACCACTCCCGACGACGTACACGCCGGCGGCCAGGCCGGACACGTCGAGCGTCGCCTCAGTCGCTCCGGCGGGTACGGCCACGCGCAGGACGACGCGGCCGAGCGCGTCGCGGACGACCGCCTCGGCCACGTGACCGGCGGCGGCAAACCGCAGCGTCGCCTGCGTCCGGGCCGGGTTCGGCCTGAGCGTGAGGGCCCGCGACACGGACGGCGCGTCCTCGCCGGCGACGGCCTGCTGCCCGTACGAGACGCCGCCGACGCGCGCGTACACCAGGCGCCCGCTGCGGTACGTCGGGGGCACGAAGAACTCATAGACCAGGCTGTAGCTCCACCCCACGATGCCGATGCCGCGCGCAGCCTCCACGCCGCGCGTCGCCGTGCTGGAGGTGTTCGGGTACGATACCCTCGTCGTCTGTCCGCCCGCTGCCCGGTCGGCCGTTACGGTCTGGCCGCCGATCTCGACCGACGCGGGACCGGTTTCACCCTGGAGATAGAAATAGTCGGGAAAGACAGTGTTTGCGAGTTCACAGAACAGGGCGCCGGTCAGGGTGGTCGGGCCGGTCATGCGGTTCAGTGTGCACTCGGCCCGCGTCTCGCCACCCGATACGGTCCGGCGCACGACGGCGAGCCGGACGACGCGTCGGCGCTCCTCATCCGTCGCGACGGACGTGACCGTCAGGGAGGCGACGCCGTCGGGCGTCGTACTGCCGGGAGGGCCCGAGAAGAGGGCGTAGTCCCAGCGGTCGCCCATTCCGAGCGGGACGTACGCCGGAAACGGGCTGCTCGACGCGGGCGGGAGCGGCTGCCCGTACGAGACGCCGCGGATGCGCGCGTGAGCGAGTGTGTAGACGAACACCACCGTTGGTGGAAAGCCGCCGAGGGCGCGGACCTGGCGGTCGAAACGGGTCAGGCCCACGCCGCCCAGCATCGTCCAGGTGTCGGTTGTGATGATCCCCGCGCCATCGGAGACGAGGCCACTCCACGTCGGACCTGTCACTGTCGTGTCGCCGATCGTGACGCTCTGCTGCTGCGGCACGCCCTGCGCGTACGGGCCCCCGCCAGGGTAGTCGAACGCCGCCGTGCAGGGAGCGGTCGGGACGGACGGGTCCACGAGCGGGAAGTAGGGCGTCCCGTCCGGAGATGCGGTCTCGCGGACGCCGCACACGGCGCCATTGTTGACTCTGAGCCGGGCGATCCGCTCACCAGCGACGGTCGTGTCGCTCACGATTTCCCACGTCATCACGTCCGTGCCGTTCTGGTACTCCCAGCGGTTGCCCACGTCGAGCGGGAAAGGCGAGAGCGTCTGCGCGCCCGCCGGAAGGGCCATGATGGCGGCGAATGCGAGGGCAAGCGTGCCGGCTTTCATGGTAGGACCGGGCAGGGGGAGGCCGGCAACTTACGGCGTCGCGCCCGTTTTCCCGACGACGGTTGCGAGGCGTCTGAATGCCCGTTCATCGGGTGCACACATGACGGACGGCTGGCAGGCGGCCTGCGGTTTCTTCCCCGCTCCGACTCCCTCCCGGCCCATGCTCCTCCACGGACTCCTCGCCGCCCGCGGCCTCTGGCGCGGCACCAACCGCCTCCACGACCCCACGACGGGCGCTCCCGCCGACACGCCCGCGACGGCCGTCGTGACGCCGGTCGTCGGTGGGCGCTTCTGGCGCATCGCGTACACGTGGATCTACCAGGACCGCCCGCAGGAGGGCGAGCTCTTCGTCGGCTACCAGGCCGAGGCGGGCGTCGCAACGGTCCACTGGGCCGACACGTGGCACACGTCCGACACCGTCATGGCGTGCGAGGGAACGGCCGGCGACGATGGGGTCGTCGACGTCGCCGGCTCGTACCCGGCCCCGAGCGGGCCGGACTGGGGCTGGCGGATCGTCGTCGAGCCCGTTGGCCGCGAGTCGCTCCGCGTCGTGATGCACACCGTCTCGCCCGAGGGCGAGGTGTACCCCGCCGTGGAGACCACGTACGAGCCCGCCTAGCCCCCGCGCTACTCGGCGACGAGCGGGTGATTCAGCTCCGTCCGCCACGCCGCCGGGTCCGCGCCGTCCTCCGGCCCGACCAGGTAGCGCTCCCAGAGGTCCGGCCGCCGGGCGTGCCCCTCGGCTGCGATCCACGTCTCGAACGCGCCCCACGCCGCGCCGAGTCCCTCGTACGGCCCATGGTAGACCGTCTGCGCGACTCGCGAGGCGGGCAACTCGCCCGGGGTCACGCGGCCCACGGCAGCCACCGGCGACGCGACGGGCACGCCGACCACGAAGTCGAACGTCTCGTGCGTCATCCGGAAGTGGTACGAGAACAGCGGGCCTGCGGTGGCGATGCCCTGGGCCGCGACGGCCGCGAGGACCTCGGCGCGGGCCGGGCCCATCGCGGACTGGATCTCGGACCGCGGGATGGTGAGCCGGAGGACGGCGGCGGGCTGCGCGGCGGTTTGCGTGACGTGGGGCGTGTCGATCATGGCGGGGCCTCTCGCGAGGGGAAGGGGGCGAACCAAGTCTCGGGATCACAGGTGACACCACCCGGTCAGGCGCCCTCCCGCCGCGCGACAGCCCGGGGCGCCGCCCCACTACCCGGCGTCCTCCGCGCTCCCGAGCACGCGCCGCGCCACGTCCCACAGCGCCTCGTAGTGCGCCTCCGCCTCCACTAGTCGGTCCAGCAGCGCCTCGCGGGCCGCGACGACGAGCATCGTCAGGTGGTCGAGCGCCCGCGGCGTGAGCCACGCCAGGTCGGCACCCTCGTCGAGGGCCAGCAGCGCGTCGTCGGCGAGCGGGAGGGCGCGCTCGGTCGTCAGGATCGTCGCGGCGATATCGGCAGGCCGGAAACTCGTCTCGGACGCCCACATCATCTTGGTCGCGGCGTCTTTGACGGGGCGGTACGTGTCCAGCCAGTCGTCCGGGCGGGGAAGCGGAAGCGAGACCATCCACCCGAGCGTGGCGCAGTAGAGGTCGTGGGACCGGGCGAACGCCGGATTCGTCGCGCGGCGGTGGCGGACGTCGGGGCCTTCATCGGGGTCGTCGAGGTCGCCGTGGTCGTAGAGGTCGTCCTCCGGGTTGATCGGCGGCCACAGGTCCTGCCCTTTCACGCGCGGCGACCTCGGGATCCCGTCGGACGGCCCGAAGAGCCCCCGAGCCCATTCCTGAGCCTTCCGGTGAATCTCGGTGTGGCGCGCGATGTACGCACCCTTCTGGATGCGGTGCTCCGCGAGCGCGTCGAGGGATCCCACCCGTTCGTAGTACGCGTCGAGGTGGGACCACTTCCACTCGGCGTGCGCCTCGGGCGGATCGTCGGCCCCGGGTTCCGGGTGGTCGGCCGCGTACGCCGCCTTGAAGACGGCGTAGCCAGAGGGCGGCGTCGGTCGTGCGGCCTGCTTCTCCCGTGCCAACTCCTGGGCGATGGTCTTGAGCGACCGCAGGTCGTTCCGCCAGCGCTCGTGGATGACCCTGTCGAGCGCCTCCCGTTCATCGTCGTACGCCGCCGGGTCGAACGTCTCGAACGCCGCCGCGTCGTGGCGCACCTGCGCCATCCGCACGTGGCCATCGTGGTTGCCGGCGAAGACGAGGAACCACCGGCGGAAGTCCTCGGCGTCCTCCGGGGCGAGCGCGCCGACGCGGGCTGTCGCCTCGGCGAGCGTGTCGGACTCGGCACCCGGCAACTCGGCACCCGGCAACTCGGTGGGCGGGCCGGAGAGCACGCGCCGCGCCACGTCCCACAACGCCTCGTACTCGGTGCGGACACGGTCCTGGTGGTCCTGAAGCGCGTCACGCGCCGCGAGGATCAGCGACGTCAGGTGGTGGTGCGCCGCGGGCGTCATCCACGGCTCGGTGCGCGCCTCGTCCACGGCCAGCCGGGCCTCGTCGGCGCGCGGGAGGGCGCGCCGGATCTGGACCAGCGTCGCCGCGATCGCGCCCGGCCGCCGGCTTGCCTCGGCCGCGCTTCGCAGGGCCAGGGCCGCCTCGCTGACCGTCTCGTACACCTCGTCCCAGCCGTCCGGCGCCGGATGCGGCATCGCCATCAGCCACCCGTCCGCGGCGCAGTACAGGTCGTCGGCTCGGGCGTAGGCCGGGCTCGCCGCCCGCGCCCGCATCTGGTTCTCCACATCCTCGGGGTCCGACGCGTCCAGGAACTGCCGCAGGTCCTCGTCGGGGTCGGCGGGTGGCCACGTCTCCGCATCCGGCTCGCCGCCCGGCTCAGCATCTAGCTCGGCACCCGGCGGCGGGTCGAGCGGCTCCGTGGCGGGCGCACCCCACGGGCAGTGAAGCTCGGTCTGGCGTGCGATGTACGCGCCCTTCTGGATGCGGTGGCGCGCGAGCGCGTCGAGGCGCTCCATCTGCTCGTAGTACGCGTCGAGGTGCGCCCACTCCCACTCGGCCTTTGCTTCGGGTGTATCGCGGTAGCCCGGCCGCGGGTGCTCGGCCTCGTACAGTTCCAGAAAGACCGTGTACTCGCCACGGCCCGCGCGTGCCGCCGCCGCCGCCGCGGCGTCCTCCTGCGCCAGCACCTGCGCCTCCGTCCTGAGCGATCTCAGGTCATCCGTCCAGTGGTCGAGCTCGACCCTTCTGAGCGCGTCCGTCTCGTCGTCGTACGCCTGGGCGTCGAAGCCCTCGTAGTCCGCCGCCGGGCGTGCCGGCCGCTTCGGCTCGTCCCACCCGGGCGCGTAGCCGAGGTGGACGAAAAACCACGCGCGGAAGGCGGCATAGTCGTTCGCCGCGAGCGCAGCGATGCGGGCCTTAAGGTCGTCCATAGGGAGTGCCGGGGGCAGGGGAGAGGGTTAGGCAGCGCGGGCCGCGTCGTGCGCCCGCAGCTTGTCCGAGAGGCGGGTGACGAACGCCTGCACATCGGGGTCGGGCGAGACGGCCGGTTCGATCACGCACCACGACACAGGCTGCTGAAAGGGCGCGAGCAGGGCCTCGTCAAGTTCCTTTTCAGTCGGGAGAGTCTCCCGGCCGAGAAGGCGAAGCGCAATGCCACGGAAGTAGAGCGAGACGGCCCGCCTATAGTCTTTGTCCGGCACAGTCTCGGAAAGGGCCACAGCCTGCTCTGCACTCTGAAGAGCACCTTCAGGATCGCCCAATGCAAGCTTGGCCCGCGAACGGTGATGGTGCGCGGCGGGGTGCTCCTCTGGCTTAAGAGCAATGGATCGGTCAAGTGCGATAAGCGCCTCCTCGTAGCGACCAAGCCCATTGAGCGCAGAGCCCCGGTTGGTGAGCGTCGTCGAATCGTCCGGGCGGATGGCTAAAACGCGGTCGAACTCTTCGAGCGCTTCCTCATAGCGACCAAGCCCATTAAGCGCAGAGCCCCGGCTACTGCGCGTCGTCAGATTGTCTGGCTGAACGGCGAGAGATTGGTCGAAGGTGTCGAGCGCATCCCCATAGCGGCCTAACCCCTTAAGTGCATTGCCCCGGCTGCTGAGCGTCATCGGATTGTCTGGCACAATGGCGAGAGACTGCTCGAAGGTGCTGAGCGCCTCCTCGTAGCGGCCAAGCCCATTCAACGCAGAGCCCCGGCTTGCGAGGTTTGTAGGACTGCCGGGGTGAATCGCGAGGGAGCGGTCTATTGCGTCCAGCGCCTCGTCATAGCGGTTGAGGTTGCTAAGGACATAACACAGGTTACTGAGGAACATCGAGTCATTTGGCCGGATGGCTAGGGCTCGATTGAGAGCGGCGAGCGCCTGTTCGTGGCGGCCGAGGTCGGTGAGCGCTACACCTCTGTTGTTGTGCGCGACCGGATTGTCTGGCTCAAGTTCGAGGGCGCGACTTATTGAGCCTAGTGCAGCTTCGTTCTGCCCTTCATCGGAAAGACGGCGAGCATCAAGGATCCAGTCGAGCGCACTCCATTCAGTCTGGTTCGGATTGCTCTGTTTCTGGCTCTCGACCAAATCGGACACCGTGCTGGTCTGTTCAGGAGTTGGGTTCGCCGTCGCCTGAAGCGCATCTCTTCCCTCTTGAAGCTCTCTCTTGTACTGCTCCGTCGCGGCGATCATGTCCTTCCGCGTTTCCGTCTCTAGGCCGCGCACCGACGACTCGATGATCGGAGCGGCACGCTCCAGTACAAGAGCGTCAATGTTGACCGCCTCCACCCTCTCTTTGACCTCCACCTCCGCTCGCGAATGAACCGTGCTCTGAATCCACTGCTTGAGAGCGGGCCAGCCGACAAAGTTTAGCAGGAACCCGATCAGCGCTGCTGCGGCCAGCACAAGACCGATGACAACGGTAAAGGCCCACGTCCGTCCGTCGATCTTTTCGTCCAGTCGACGGATCTGCTCGGCCGTCGTTCTCCGCTCTTCGTCCCGAAGCACTTGAGCCGGAGCGTCCATCCCGTCAAGTCGCCGCTCCAGCGCCTCAATCCGCGTCTCTAGAAGCTCCCGGTCCACCTCGGTGAGCGGACGCTGAGCGAGCACCCTGGGAGCCCCGAGAACCACCGCCGCAAGCACGGCCAGCACCCCCGCGCATCGGGTACAGCATGAGCGGCAGCGAAGCAGCACCTGAAAGATCGGCATAGGGCCCACCAGAAGTGGAGAAACACAGCCTCGAATCTAACCGGCCACGCCATCCCGGACCGGGCAGGCACTCCCAAGCCCCTCCACGTCACACCCTCGCAGATCCTCACCCTGCCTCCGCAGCCGTCAAAGTCCATTCTGCCTGCACCAGACGCAACGGCACAAACGCCCCGAGCGACTCCGAGCGGCTCAAAAGCGATTCCGAGACCATCAAAGCCGGTTCCGAGAACGCCAGAGGGGATTCCGAGCCCGTCAAAGGCGGTTACGCGGAGCCGAGAGGCAGTTCCGAGGACGTCAAAGGCGGTTACGAGAAGCCCAAAGGCGGTTACGAGGAGACCAAAGGGGCCTACTCGACCCCGTCCGGGCCGGTCGCCCCCTTTGTCTTCACCCCCACTTTGCATTCCCTGCCGTTGTGGGCACCTTGGCCTGCCCCTATTCCACCACCCATTTCCGCACCCCCATGCCCGACGAACCCGGACCCAACAACCGACGCATCGCCGAACGCCTCGACCGCCACCTCGACCTCATCACCCGCGCCCGCAAAGACCCCGAAGCCACCGCCCTCCTCGCCGAGCGCGGCTACGACGACGCCCGCATGGACGAGGGCCTCGCCCTCCACGCCGCCGCCCAGGACGCCTTCACCAACCGCGACCGCACCTCCGGCGCCCGCTCCACCCTCGCCAGCGCCACCAAAAAGGCCGACCGCGACGCCCGCCGCGCCCTCGCCGAAGTCCGCAACACCCTCCGCGCCCTCTACGACGGCCAGCCCGGCATCCTCGAAGAACTCGGCGTCGCCCGCGACGAGCCCGCCGGAGACCGCAACACCTTCCTCACCGAGAGCCGCGGCACCCTCGCCACCGTCCGGACGGCCCCCTACGCTGCCGACGCCGCCGAGGCCGGCCTCACGTCCAAAAAGCTCGACGCCGCCGATACGGCCATCGAGGCCCTCGCTACGTCCGCCGGCGACCTCAGCACCAGCGGCGGCGTCCGCAAAGGCGCGACCACGACCCGCAACGTCGCCTTCGACGACTTCCAGACGTGGGTGAGCCGCTTCCGCCGCTTCTCCCGCATCGCCTACCGCGACCACCCCGCCGTCGCCGAGCGCGTCGGGATGTAGTCACCGCTACCGCGTCACCACGAGGCGGACCGCCGTCGATGCCCGCCCCGCCGCGAGCCGGACGACGTACACGCCCGGGGCGAGCCCGCGCACGTCCAGCCCCACCTCGGTCGTCCCCGCCTCGGCGTCGAGGCGCCGCACCTCCCGCCCGAGCGCGTCCACGACGGCGATCTGCCCCCGCACGCCCGCCGGCAGCGCGTACCGCAGCGTCGTCGCCGTCCGCGCCGGGTTCGGGCCGGCCGCCAGCGCCAGCGCCCCGGCACCCTGGGCGCTCTCCTCGCCGGCGACAGCCCGCACCCCGTACTCGACCCCGTCGATTCGGGCGTACGAAAGCTCGTACCTGAACAAGTAGATCATCTGGGTGCCGCCGCCGTACGTCGACCACCGGTCGAACCGGACGACCCCGATCCCGTCGAAGACATCGTACGCGTCGACCTGACGGACTCCGATGCCGGAGGGCACGACGGACCCCCAGAGGGGCCCGACCAGCGTCGTGTCGCCGATGGTGACCTGAGCCATCCGTGGGGTGTTGCCCACCCCGAAGGCACCCTCACGTCCGTCCGGGCTTTCGTTGAACCAGGGGTAGCGCACGGCTACGGTCGTGAAGGGGCAGACCGCTTCCGGGTCGGCCACGTCTACGAGTCGGTACAAGGCGGATCTGCCCAATGGGTCGGCGGACGTCCGGACCCCGCACGTCGGGCCGCCGTCGAACTGCAGCAGCGCGATCCGCTCGCTTCCGACAGTCTGCTCCCCAACGACGTCCCACCGGAGCGCGCCGCCACCGAACTCCCACCGGTTGCCGACGGAGAGCGGGAATGCTCGCGCCGGGTCGACCTGGGCTGAAGCGGGGAGGGCGACGCCGAGTGCGAGCGCGAGCGCGAGAAGCCGTTTCATCGGACGGGGGTGCGGGTGCGACAGCCAACATAAAGCATCGCATCTCCCCAGCCAATCGGGCATTACACGTCGATCTCGAATGCCTGACGGCAGAGCGTCGCGAGCGTGCCCGGCGCCGCCTGGTCGTCGAAAAAGCTGCACTCGGCCTGCGCGTGCTGCCCCCGCACGTCCGCCGCAGCGACGATCCCCACGAGGCGGTTGCTCTGGCCGGTCGTCAGCACGTTCCCCAGCGCCCCGAACGAGACGCGCGCGACGACCCGCCGGCAGACCGTCTCGACGCCCTCGAAGCGGCACCCGACGCGCTCGTCCGCGAGCACCTCGGACGCGTTGGCGAGCATGCGCGCGGCGTGCGCCTCGGCCGCCGCCGTCGCCGCCGCGGCCGACGAGAAGCGCGACCAGCTCATCTGCCCGTCGCTCGCGCACTGAAGGTTGCGCGGCTCCAGCAGCCGGCACGACGGGTGCACGGCGAGCCCCCGCCCGAACACGTCGACGCTGTCGGGCGCCGAATTGCCGTCGAGGCCCGCCGGCAGGCCGTCCCACGCGAGCGCCGGCAGCACGCGGCCGGCGTCGCCGCCCAGCGCGAGGGCGACGAGCGCGCCGCCGCCCGCGGCCGGCGCGCACACGGCCACGGCGGGCCGCGGCGGCAGCCCCGCCGGGCTCTCGGCCGTCGCCGCGAACACCTCGGAGCCGGCCGGCAGCACGAGTGCGGGCCCCGCCGCCAGCGCCACGCCCGGCAGGTTCGCGCCGACGAGCCGCCGGCACACCGCCGCGTCCGGCTCGGCCGCGTAGCGGATCAGGAACACCTGCTGGTCGTCGTCGCACTCCAGCAGCACGCGCGCCGCGTCGAAGCGGAGGCCGGCGCAGGTCGCCAGGCCCGCCCCGGTGACGCCGGCCGGGCGCCCCGGGGCCGCCCCGGCCGAGGCGTCGAGGAGGAGCGTCCGGTACGGGGACGAGCAGCCGGCGAGGGCGAGCAACCCGAGGGCTGCGAGAGAGCGGAGCATGGCGCAGGCGGAGGGTGCGGCCGAGCATACCGCGCGTTTCCGGCGGGCGCGTAGTCCTCCCGTACCACCTCGCCTTCGCCGAGACCGGGTGGAACGGGTATGCGGTCGGGCCGGTCGGACCGTTCCCGCCGTCTCCCCCCGACTGCCCGATGCCGACCCTCCGCCACGCCCTGCTGCTCGCCGCCCTCGCCGCAGCCCCCGCCGCCCGCGCCCAGGCCGCCTACGACCAGACCGTCGTCGGGTCCATCCTCAACCGCCCCGGCGGCGCCGACGCGCCCGTCCGCTACACGCGCATCGTCCTCGCGGACCCGTCGGGCAACTCGGTCGTCGCCCGTCACGCGCTCTACGAGTGGGCCGGCGAGGGCGACATCGAACTCGGCCGCGAGCGCCTCCGCCTCACCGAGCTGCTCGGCGGCGGGCGCGCCGAGGACCTCCGCATCGGCGACAGTATCGTCGTCCCCGCACGCCCCCGCGACTTCGACCTCGGGGCGCTCGCCTTCGCGCCCTACCCGGCCGTCTGGCCCGGCGCGGCCGCCCTCGGAAAAGTCGTCGTGGTCGACAAGACGACGCAGACGTGGGCGGCCTACGACCGCGGTCGCCTCGCCCGCTGGGGCCCCGCCTCGACCGGCAAGGCCGAGACGCCGACGCCCGTCGGCCGCTTCACGATGAACTGGCGCGCGATGGAGCGCGAGTCGTCCGAGGCCCCGCCCGGCGAGACGTGGCTCATGCGCTACGTGATGAACATCGACGCCGCCCGCGGCATCCACCTCCACCAGTACGACGCCGTCCTGACGGGCCCGCCGCAGGGCCACGGCTGCATCCGCCTCGTCACCGCCGACGCCGAGTGGCTCTGGGCGTGGTCGGATCCGGCGAGGACCGTCGGCGGCCGGGCCGTCCCGGGCACGACGGTGATCGTGCAGGGGACCGAGCCGCCGGGCGCGCCGGTCCGCTTCCGCGACGGCCCCGCCGGGCCCGAGCGCGAGCGCGTCTTCCTGCCGGCAAACCCGGCCGCCGTCGCCCGCGGCGACTAGCCACGCGGGCGGGGTGCCGTCTTGCCAAACACGCCGGCCCGCAGACGGCCACCTTCTCAGACCCGGAATGCACCGCCCCCCGCTCCTGCTCACCCTCGGCGACCCGAACGGCATCGGCCCCGAGGTCGTCCTCAAGGCCGCCCGCCTCGTCGCCGCCGACGTGCGCGTCGTCGCCGTCGGGTCGGCCACCGTCCTGGAGGCGCAGGCCGAGGCGCTCGGGCTCGGGCCCGTCGCCCGGGTGGCCGCGCCCGGCGACGCCGTCCCGAACGGCACGCTCGCCGTCCTCGACCCCGCGCCGGTCACGCCGGCGGCGTTCGCGTGGGGAGAGACGAGCGCAGAGGGCGGACGGCAGGCCGTCGCGGCCATCGAGCACGCCGTCCGCCTCTGCCTCGCCGGGCAGGCGTCGGGACTCGTCACGGCCCCGATCTCCAAGGAAGCCATCCACGCCGCGGGGTCGCCGTTTCCGGGCCACACGGAGATGCTGCAGGCCCTCACCGGCGCCGGGACGGTCGTGATGGTCCTCGCGGCGGATCTGCCCGCCGGTCCGCTTCGCGTCGCCCTCGTGACGGTCCACGTCCCCGTCTCAGACGTCGCCGGCCTCGTGACGGCCGACCGTGTCCACGACGTCTGCACGACGCTCGCCGCCGCCCTCCGCGACGCGCTCGGCATCGCCCGGCCGCGCCTCGCCGTCCTCGGCCTCAACCCGCACGCCGGCGACGGAGGCGTCCTCGGCACAGAAGAACAGACCGTCCTCGCGCCCGCCCTCGCCCGCCTCCGCGCCGCCGGCATCGACGCCGCCGGCCCGTTCCCCGCCGACGCCTTCTTCGGCCGCCAAGCGTGGACGCGGTCGGACGCCGTCGTGGCGATGTACCACGACCAGGGCCTCGCCCCGTTCAAGGCGCTCGCGCAGGGCGCGGGCGTCAACGTGACGCTCGGGCTGCCCATCGTGCGGACGAGCCCGGACCACGGGACGGCGTTCGACGTCGCCGGGCAGGGCGTCGCAGACCCGTCGTCGATGATCGCGGCGATCCGCATGGCCGCCGAGATGGCCGCTCGCCGTGCGGCAGGGTAGCGCGTCGCGGCATGGTCGGGCGGGGCGAGATTCGACATAGCGCTCCCCCGACGGCGGCCTCTCATCCCGATCCCCGATACCCCCTTCCCCGATGACCGCCCCGCCGTACTCGCTCCTCGCCGCCGGCTATGACGCCGTGATGGAACACGTCGACTACGCGATGTGGGCCGAGCACGTCCAGCGCATCGTCGAGGCGCACCGGCCGGGCGCGGCGAGCGTGATCGAACTCGGATGCGGGACGGGTGCCCTCGCCGAAGGGCTCCAGCCGCTCGGGCCCGAGCCGGCAGGCTATCGGATCCGCGCCTTCGACGGCTCCGAGGCCATGATCGCCGCGGCCCGCCAGTCGACCGTCGCCTCGCCCGTGACGTTCGGCGTGCTGGACTTCCGCGAGCCTGTCCCCGGCCCGCCCGCCGACGTTGTCCTGCTGCTCTACGACGGCCTGAACTACCTGCTGGACCCGGCCGACGTCTCGGTTCTACTCGGCCACATCGCGAATGCCCTCGCCCCGGGCGGCATCGCCATCGTGGATCAGTCCACGCCGGCCAACTCCCTCAACCACGCCGCAGAGTTCGACGACGCCGGCGAGACCGAGGCCTTCGCCTACGCCCGCACGAGCCGGTTCGACGCCGCGACGGGCCTCCACACGACCACGTTCCGCCTCACCGCCCCCGGCGCGCCGACGCAGACCGAGACGCACGTTCAGCGTGCGTACTCGCTCGACGAGATGCGCGCGCTCATCGCCGCGAGCCCGCTCGCGGAGCGCGCGGCCTACGCCGAGTTCTCCCTCCGCCGCGCGGGCCCATCGACCGAGCGCGTCCACTGGGTGCTGGCCCGACGCTGAGCCTAGCGGCGCTCGACCGAGCCGGCGGCGACGCCGTCGAGGGCGTCCCAGAAGCCGGGGAACGAGACGGCGGCGGCTTCGGCTCCGAGGATCGTCGTCGGGCCCGTCGCCCCGAGAGCGGCAATGGCCGCCGCCATCGCGATGCGGTGGTCGCCCCGGGCGTCGACCGTCGCGCCGACGAGCGGGCGCCCGCCGTCGATGACGAGGCCGTCAGGCCGCTCCTCGACGGACGCGCCCATCTCGCGCAGAAACGCCGCCGTGGCCGCGATCCGGTCGGTCTCCTTGACCCGCAGTTCGGCTGCGTCGCAGATGACGGTCCGGCCCTCGGCGAAGGCCGCTGCGACGGCCAGGACCGGGATCTCGTCTATGAGGTTGGGCACGATGGCGCCCGAGATTTCGACGCCCGAGAGGCCCGCCGGCGGCGCGTTCACACGGACGTCCGCGATGGGCTCGCCACCGCGGTCGCGCTCGTTGGCGAGCCGGATGTCGGCCCCCATCGCCCGCAGCACGTCAATCACCGCCGAGCGCGTCGGGTTGACGCCGACGGCATTCATCTGGATCACGGCCGCCTCGGCGGTGCTGCCGGCGACGAGGAAGAAGGCCGCCGCCGAGACGTCGCGAGGGACGACGCGGAGGCCCGCGGCCGGTCGCGCGCCGCCCTCGATGGACACGTGGCGCGCGCCGCCTATCACGACCGACCCGAGGCCGAGCATCCGCTCCGTATGGTCGCGCGTCGGGACGGGCTCGACGACCGTCGTGCGGCCCTCGGCGAACATGCCGGCGAGCAGGACGGCGCTCTTGACCTGCGCCGAGGCGACGGGCAGGCTGTACGTCGCGCCGCGCAAGCGTGCCGGGCGGATCGTGACGGGCGCGTGGCCGTCCGTCATTTCGATGTCCGCGCCCATCGCGCGCAGAGGGTCCGCGACGCGCGCCATCGGGCGGCCCGAGAGCGACGCGTCGCCCGTAAGGACGGACTCGAACGGCTGCCCGGCGAGGACGCCCATGAGCAGGCGCATCGTCGTGCCCGAGTTGCCGCAGTCGAGCGGCCCGTCGGGCGCGCGCAGCGTCCCGCCGTGGACGATGAGCCGGCCGTCCTCCCCAGTCTCCGTCTCGATGCCGAGCGCGCGCAGGCACGCGAGCGTGGACTGCGGGTCCGCGGCGTCCGAGAAGCCGACGATCTCCGAGCGGCCCGGGGCGAGCGCGGCGAGGATCGCCGCCCGGTGGGCGACCGACTTGTCGGCCGGGAGCACGACAGTTCCGGCGAGGGCGATGGCCGGCGATACGGTGACGGTCATGGGCGCGGGTAAATGACCGGCCACTGGCCGGATGGCATGGCG
>DASWMO010000290.1:0-4808 GCA_036399715.1 Rubricoccaceae bacterium | reverse complement strand
CCGTGACGGCGACCTCGCCCACATCCGTGAGCAGGCGCAGCGACTCGACCACGGCGAGGCCCTCGGCGTCCTCGGGCGTGAGCGCGACCTGGTCGTAGCCGAAGTCGACGCGCGTCGGGAGCAGCTGAAGCGCCGCGTTGCCGGTCTCCTGCCCGAAGCCCGGCTTGGTTACGACGGCCGTGACGGTTGCCCCGGCGGGCTGGACGAGGCCCGGGAACCAGTAGACCGCGCGCGTGCGGCCCTCGGCGTCGGTCGGCTCGGCGTCGAGTTGCCGGGCGCAGGCGCCGCCCTGCGTCTCGGTCTTGCAAAAGAAGCCGCCGCCCTGCTCAGGCGTCACGACACCGGCCCCGACCACGAACGGCGCGCCGAGCCGGACCTCGGCCCCTGCGACCGGCTCGCCCTCGTCGTCCGTCACCGTGACCTCGACGTCCACGCACCCCGACACGCAGACGTTGCCGATGCCCGGCCGGATCGTTCGCTGAGCCGTGATGTATTCGCCGACATCGTTGAGAAAGCGGCTGCGCCCCGATGGCGCGGCCGTGACCGGGCCGGTGATGTTCGAGTACGCCACCTCGACGGTCATTTCATTGCCGATGACGCGGACAGTCTCGACGCAGGTGCCGTTCGCACACGCCGGCCGGCCGGTGAGGGTCGTCCCGGCGTGCGTTCCGGAAATATGCGGCGCGATCAGTTCGACGCGCCCCGCCTCCGTCGCCCGCAGCGGGTAGGCCACGCGGACGATCCCGTTCGGCGCGAGCGTGAACGGCCCCGTCGACGTCGCCGGCCCGGTCGAGACCGCCATCCCGATGTCGAGCGACGTGATGCTCGCCGTGCCCCCGATCCGGACGTCGGTCAGATCGACATCGCCCGTGTTGGTGATGTCGACGAACAGCTGGAAGTCGTCGCCGACATGGACCGAATCGGGCGCAGACGAGACGGTGTACGACAGGTCCGCCCCCTCGACCGTGACCTGGCCGGTGTGCGTGTCGGCATTGCCGGCCGCGTCGGTCACGCGGAGCGAGACGGTGTACGTTCCGGGCTCGTCGAAGCGGTGTGTCGGAGCGGCAGCCGTGCTCGTGCCGCCGTCGCTGAAGGCCCAGAGGTAGCTGGAGACGGGCACGCGCCCGGCCGAGGTGACCGCGAACGAAGCGGTGCCGTCGAACGGGACGCTCAGGCCGCGGTCGTCGTCGGCGCTCCAGTACGCGTAGACGCCCTCGGGCACGCGTGCCCGGGCGACCCACGGCCCGACCGCCGCCGCGGCGGCGAGGTTGTAGGCGCGCGCCCGGGCGCACCCCGCCAGGGCGGACTGGGCCGGGCCGCCGCCGCCGCCGACCGGATAGCTTGTAAAGCCGATGGAGCCTGCCGGGTCTGTCGTCATACTCCCGGCCCCGTAGAAGTTGAACCCGGGGCCGCTGACTCTGTAATCAGAGTAGCGGCCGTTCCCGAGTACGTCGGGGAAGAACCCCTCCAGGATCGTCACGCACGTGAAGCCATTGCCGTCACTGCTGTAGTAGCCGTTGTAGTACGGCTGAATCTCGACCGGAATGTCGATGGTCCGGTACGTCTGCGCCGCGACGGGCGCGGCGAGTAGGACGGCGGCGGCGAGTGAACAGAGGCGGGACATCGGAGTGCGGGCGAGGAGGGTTCCCTCTCACACCGGAAAACGCGCCGGCCGGGGCTCACAGTGGCGCATGATTCGCGCGCATGTCCTATGTTTGCGCGCCTTCCAGTGTCCACGTGCTCGTACCCGACGTCACCGTCCTCCTGGACCGCGCCCGCACGGGCGACGGGGCCGCCTTCGACCGCCTCGTCGGGCAGCTCTACGGCGAGCTCCGCGGGATCGCCCGCGCGCAGCGGCGTCGCCTCGGAGCCGCGGACACTGTCAACACGACGGCCGTCGTGCACGAAGCCTATGCCAAACTCGGCGGGCGCGACGGCGGGGCGGACTACGCGGACCGGACGCACTTTTTCCGCGTCGCCGCACGCGCCATGCGCGACGTCATCGTGGACTACGCCCGCGCGCAGCAGGCCGGCAAGCGCGGCGGGGCCGGGCGCAACCTGCACCTCGACGACGTGCCGACGCTGATGCACCCGGCGCGCTTCGACCCCGCCGAGGCGCTCTCCGTCGACGCCGCGCTCGGCGACCTCGCCCGGCTGGACGCCGACGCCGCCCGCGTCGTCGAGCTGCGCTACTTCGGCGGCCTCTCGGTCGAGGAAACCGCCGAGGCGCTCGGCATCTCCGAGGCGACCGTCAAGCGGCGGTGGACGCTCGCGCGGGCCTGGCTCTACCGCCGCCTCGCCGACGCCTGACGCTTCCGGCCCACGTGAGCCGCCACTCGCCCGCTTCTCGGTGTGCCGGTAGGCCCCTCCCCTCGCCCTTATGTCGGATAGCCTCTGGACCCGCCTCGACCGCATCGTCCCCGACGCGCTCGCTCTTCCGACCGGCGAGCGCGACGCCTTCCTCGACCGGTCCTGTACGGACGCAGACGGCACGCTCGATGCCGACCTCCGGGCCGAGGCCGCCGCCCTCGTCGCCGCCTCGGACGCCGCCGACGCCTCGGACGCTCTGTCCTCGCCGGTCCAAGCCATCGCGCCGGCGGAGGGTCTGCCGGACGCCATCGGCCCGTGGCGCATCACCGGCCTGCTCGGCGAGGGCGGCATGGGCGTCGTGTACCGCGCCGAACGGGCAGACGGCCTCTTCGAGCGGACGGTCGCGCTCAAGCGCGTCCGGCCGGAGCTGGCGCACGCGCTCGCCGGCCGCCTCGACGCCGAGCGCCACACCCTCGCACGCCTGGAGCACGACGGCATCGCGCGCCTCTACGACGGCGGCGTCTCCGATGCGGGCGTGCCGTACCTCGTCATGGAGCTCGCCGATGGCCTTCCGATCACGGACCACGCGACCGCTGCCGGGCTGGGCGTCCGGGACCGCGTGCGCCTCTTCATGCCCGTCTGCGAGGCCGTCGCGTACGCGCACCAGCGCCTCGTCGTCCACCGTGACCTCAAGCCGTCGAACGTCTTCGTCACGTCGGACGGTCGCCCGAAGCTGCTCGACTTCGGCATCGCCCGCATCCTCGGCGAAGGGCCGGCGGACCTGCTCGGCGCCCTCGCGACGCGCACGCACGCCTCGATGACGCCGACGTATGCCGCGCCCGAGCAGCTCACCCGCGGCGAGATCACGACAGCGTCGGACGTGTATGCCCTCGGCGTGATGCTTTACGAGTTGCTCGCGGGCCAGCGGCCGTACTCGCTCGCCGGGGCGAGCCCCGCCGATGCGGAGCGAATCGTGTGCGAGACCGTCCCTCCGCCGCCCAGCACCGTCGCCGGGCCGGAGCGCGCCCGCGACCTCCGCGGCGACCTCGACACGATCTGCCTCAAGGCCCTCGCCAAAGAGCCCGGCCGACGCTACGCCACGGCCGAGGCGCTCGCGGCCGACCTCCAGCGCCACCTCGACGGCCAGCCTGTGCTCGCGCGCCCGGCGACGCGGCGCTACCGCGCCAGCCGCTTCGTGCGGCGGCACCGGGTGGGCGTCGCCGCAGCCGTCGCGGTCGCGCTCGCGCTCGCCGGTGGGGCGGCCGTAGCAGCAGCCCAGGCGCGAGTCGCGCGCGACGAGGCCGCCCGCGCGACGGCCGTCAACGCCTTCCTAATCGACCTGCTGCAGGCGGCGGACCCGACCGCCGAGGGCCGTGACGTCCGCGTGGCGAGCCTCCTCGACCACGCCGCGGAGGCCGTCGACTCGGCCTTCGCCGGCCAGCCCGCCGTCCAGGCCGAGATCCGGCACACGCTCGCCGAGACGTACCTCGAACTCGGCCTGCTCGACGAAGCCGAACGCGAGGCGCGGCTGGCCCTCGCGCTGGGCGACGCGCGCGGCACCCCGCGCGACCGCGCCGACGCGCAGAACACGCTCGCGTCCGTGCTGCTGCTCACCAACGAGACCGCCGCGGCCGACTCGCTGCTCACGCTCGCCCTCGCCACTGCGCGCACCGTGCCCGACGGCCCGCTCCTCGCCGAGATCCTGAGCTCGCTCGGCTACGTCCGCTTTCTCGACGGCGACTACGAGGCATCGCTGGCGCTGCACCGCGAGTGCCTGGACGTCCACCGGGCGCAGCGCCCACCGGACCCGGTCGAGGTCGCCGTCGCGCTGGGCAACGTCGCCGTGGTGCTGGACAACCTGGGCCGGCCGGCCGAGGCCGCGCGGATGCTCACCGAGCAGGTCGCCGTGTACCGCCGCTCCTTCGAGCCGGGCAACGTCCGAATCGCGCGCGCGCTCAACAACCTCAGCACGAGCGAGTACCGGACCGGACGCTACGACGCGGCGCTGCGCGCGAGCACCGAGGCCATCGCGATCTTCCGCCGGGGCCTGGGCGAGGACAATGCCGAGCTCGCGGGCGCGCTGAGCAACGCCGCGCCGGTCTACCTCGCGCTCGGCCGTCCGGCCGAGTCCGAGGCCGCTCTCCGCGAGGCGCTCGATCTCTACGGGGCCTCCGTCGGGACGGACCACCCGCGCTACGCGGCGGCCCTCATCAAGCTCGGCCTGACGCTCGCCGAAGCCGGCCGCGAGGCCGACGGCGAGGCGGCCGTCCGCCAGGGCGTCGCCACGGCGCGCGCGGCGCTGCCGCCGGGGCATCCGCTGCTCGCGTCCGGGCTGGCCTCGCTCGGCGAGATGCTGAGCCGGACGGGCCGCGCCGCCGAGGCCGTTCCCCTGCTGCGAGAGTCGCTCGCGGCGCGTCGCGAGGCCCTCCCGGACGACCATCCGGACCGGCTCGTCAGCGCGAACCTGCTCGGCGACGCGCTGTGGCGCGCGGGCGAGC
>DASWMO010000289.1:0-2781 GCA_036399715.1 Rubricoccaceae bacterium | reverse complement strand
ACCCGGCGCCGTGCGCGATGGCGAGCGCGACGCGCCCCGAGTCCTCCATCACGCGCACGCCGACGGGCACGCGCCCGGCGTGGCGCTTCACGGCCGCCGCGACGCGCGTGAGGTACGCCACGACCTCGTGCCCGATCTCCGCCTCGGCGACGGCCGGCACGTCGTGGGCGTTCTCGACGAGCAGGCCGTCGACGCCGAGCGCGATCAGCGTCCGCGCCTCGGCGACGGCGCGGTCGACGGACGCCCGCACGTCCGCCGCTCCCGGCACGCCCGGCGACGGGCCGGCGTGGATCACGGCGACGATGGGCACCGGGCGGGAGAACAGGCGGGCGAGGCGGTGCGGCATGGCCAGGTTGGTTTAGGTGTGAACCCGGTGAGGCGCCCGCTCTGTTCCATGAAGACCGCCGAGCCGGATATCGGGCAGGACAGGGAGCTCTAGCCCCCTCTCGCTTATGCACCGAAACAGAGCGCCGGCGGCTCGTCGGACGTTCCGGCCTCAAGCCCCGTGAAACCGCAGCGAACCGCCACGGCGCGCGTGAAATGCCCGTCTACCTTGCACGACGGGAGAATCTGCCCCCGCCGCATCGCGTTCTGACTGCATGACATCTCTCCCCGATTCGGCCTCCGGCACCGCAGTGCCCGCCGCCCCGACGCTCGCGCTCGACGACGTCGTCGTCCTGTTCGCTGGCGACTCGGGCGACGGCATGCAGGTCACCGGCAGCCAGTTCACGCTCGCGACAGCCCACGCCCGCAACGACCTGCGCACGCAGCCGGACTTCCCGGCCGAGATCCGCGCCCCCGCGGGCACGCTCTACGGCGTCTCGGGCTTCCAACTCCACTTCGGCAACCACAGCGTCCACACGCCCGGCGACGACGTGGACCTGCTGGTGGCGATGAACCCGGCCGCCCTGAAGGTGCACCTGCATCGCGTCCGCGCCGGAGGGGCCGTGATCGTGAACACCAACGCGTTCGCGAAGCGCGACCTCGACCTCGCGGGTTACGCCAAATCCCCACTCGACGACGGGACGCTCGACGGCTACGAGACGCACCGCGTCGAGCTCACGCGGCTCACGCACGAGGCCCTCGCCGCGACGGGCCTCTCGAAGCAGGAGCAGGACCGCGCCAAGAACATGTTCGCGCTCGGGCTCGCGCTGTGGCTCTACACGCGCCCGATCGAGCCCGCGCGGGCGTGGATCGACGAGCGCTTCGCGGCCAAGCCCGACATCCGCGACGGCAACCGCTTGGCGCTCGACGCGGGCTACCACTACGGCGACATCTCCGAGGGCTGGGTCGCGCGCTACGAGGTCGCGCCGTCCGCGCTTGCGCCGGGCACGTACCGCGCGATCCAGGGCAACGAGGCGCTCGCGCTCGGCCTCGTCGCGGCGAGCGCCCGCTCGGGCCTGAACCTCTTCTACGCGACCTACCCGATCACGCCCGCGTCGGACCTGTTGCACGCGCTCGCGAAGCACAAGGCGTTCGGCGTGCGGACGGTCCAGGCCGAGGACGAGATCGCGGCGGCCGGCGCGGCCCTCGGCGCGAGTTTCGGCGGCGCCCTCGGCGTCACGGCCACGTCGGGCCCGGGCCTCGCGCTCAAGGGCGAGACGCTCGGCCTCGCCGTGATGACCGAACTCCCGCTCGTGATTATCGACGTCCAACGGGCGGGCCCGAGCACGGGGATGCCGACCAAGACCGAGCAGTCGGACCTCCTGATGGCGCTCTACGGGCGCCACGGCGAGTCCCCGATGCCGGTCCTCGCCGCCCGCACGCCCGGCGACTGCTTCGAGGCGGCCTACGAGGCCGCCCGCATCGCGGTCGAGCATATGACGCCTGTCCTGCTGCTCTCAGACGGCTACCTCGGCAACGGGTCCGAGCCCTGGCCCGTCCCCGACGCCAATGCGCTCCCGCCGATCACGGTCCGCTTCGCCGTACCCGAAACGGCGCCGTCCGACGAGTCCGGCACGTTCCTGCCGTACGTCCGCGACGACGAAACGCTCGCGCGGCCGTGGGCGCTCCCCGGCACGGCCGGCCTGGAGCACCGCATCGGCGGCATCGAGAAGGACTCCCGGACCGGCGGCGTCTCGTACGACCCGGCCAACCACCAGCTCATGACGGACCTGCGGGCCGAGAAGGTCCGCCGCGTCGCGCGGAGCATCGCCCCGGTCGAGGTCGCCGGCGACCCGGACGGCGACGTGCTCGTCGTCGGGTGGGGCTCGACGTACGGCGCGATCACATCGGCCCTCGCGCGTGTGCGCGGCCGCGGCAAGATGCGCGTCGGGCACGTCCATCTGCGGTGGCTCAACCCGTTCCCGGACGGCCTCGCCGAGGCGCTCGGGCGCTTCCGCCACGTGCTCGTGCCCGAGCTCAACGACGGCCAGCTCGTGCGCCTGCTCCGCGCCGAGTTTCTCGTCGACGCCCGCGGCCTCTCCAAGGTCCAGGGCCTGCCGTTCAAGGCGCGCGAGATCGAGACGGCCATTCTGGGGACCATGGACGCGGACTAGCGGCCGCCTGCCGTCCGTTTCCTCCCCGACCCCGACCTGCACCCATGTCCGACGACCTTTTCGACTCCGCTGCCGGCCCGCTCCCCGAGCCTCACGGCGACAAAGGCGCGCGGCCGGACACGCCGCAGCTCGCGGGCAAGATGAACCCTATCGTCGCGCCCGCCTATCCGGCCCTCGACGGGGAGCCGGGCGGGGCGGAGATCCCGGCGACGGATTCCGACGCGACGACCGAGCCAGGCGTCGGGATGGACGCACCGCACCCTCCCGCCGCGACGGGTCCGGC
>DASWMO010000288.1:0-5622 GCA_036399715.1 Rubricoccaceae bacterium | reverse complement strand
CACGGGCGGGCGGCACAGCGTTTGTACGACATCCGAACACCCACCTCCGCTTCCATGTCCACGCTCCGCCTCGCCCTGTCGGCCGCCGTCTGCGCCGCTGTCGGGCTCGCTGCGCCGGCTCAGGCCCAGCCGCAGCGGCAGGCCGCGCCGCAGTTCGGCACGCTCGCCGCTGGCGATTCGCCCTCGGCCCTCGCCATCGAGGCCGGCGGGCCGGACCGCAACGCGATCCCCGGCTCGGGCTGCTCGGGCTTCCTCCGCAACGCCGCCCCGGCCGCGACGGTGACGCACACCGGTGGCCCGCTGTCGATCTACGTCACGTCGGACACGGACACGACGCTGCTCGTCGCCGACCCCTCGGGGCGCTGGCAGTGCTCGGACGACGCGGACGACATCAACCCCGGCGTGACGTTCAGCGCCGGTCAGGCGGGCACGTACACCGTCTGGGTCGGGACGTTCTCGCCCGAGGCGGCCGGCGCCGCTGCCCGCCTCTCCGCCGTCCGGGGCCGCCCGCGCTGGTAACCCACTCTCCACTTGTTGCGGCGCGCCTTGACACCTGTCGGGGCGCGCCGCACGCGCGTTCGGGCCTCAGGTCTGATCGCTGCGGAGACGTTCGAGGAGCGACGAGAGCGTCGCGAGTTCGTCCTCCGAGAGGTGGCGCGCGAGGCGGTCGACGGCGTCGCGCGCGGGCGTGTCGAGGGCGGCGAGGACCGTCCGCCCAGCGTCCGTAATGGCGACCTCGACGGCGCGGCGGTCGTGCTCGGCCCGCGTCCGGGTGACGAGGCCGGCCCGTTCGAGCCGCGCGAGCAGGCGCGTCACGTCCGGCGTCCGGTCGAGCAGGCGGCTCCCGATCTGCGAGCACGTCATCGGGCCCGACGTGTGCCCGCGCAGGATGCGGAGCACGTTGTACTGAGCCGTCGTGACGCCGTAGCGGGCGAGCGCGTCCGACATCCGGCTGGCGACCCACGACTCGGTCGCGAGGACGTTTAGAACAGCCTCCTGGGCCGGCGACTCGAACCGGGGCTGCTGAATAAGGTCGGAGAGCGTCACGCGAGGCGGGCGGGTGGCGTCGTGGTACGGCCGCGACTGCGGGGCGTTTCCCGCGGGGCCAGCCCGCCGGTGGGCCCGTCATGGGTTCGCGCCAGAGCTAGGGGCTTGGCTCGCCGGGCCGGGTGGCGCGACGGAGGGGTGGGCGGTCCGGCAGCGGCTCCGCCCGGGTGGCATCCGCTGCCCGCAGGGCGTCGGCGGCCCGGGGTGCCTCGGGCCGCGGCGGGAGCACGGCCGCGGGCAGCGTGAACGCGAACGACGACCCGTAGCCCGGCCGACTCTCGACCGCGAGGCGCTGCCCGTGCGCTTCGAGAATGTGCTTCACGATCGAGAGGCCGAGGCCCGTCCCGCCCTGCTCGCGCGCGCGGCTCTTGTCGACCCGAAAGAAGCGGTCTGTGAGTCGCGGCAGGTCTTCGGCCGGGATCCCGATGCCGTCGTCGACGACCGAGACGCGGATGTCGCCGGAGGCGAGGCGGCGGGCGGCGATCTCGACGTGCCCGCCGGGGTTGGTGTACGTCAGGGCATTCTCGACGAGGTTGGCGACGACCTGCCGGATGCGGTCGCGGTCGCCGTCGGCGAGCGGGAGCGCATCCGGGACGCGGACCTGGAGGTCGATGCCGCCGGCCGTCGCGAGGCGGTCGAGGCCCTCGGCGATCTCGACGGCGAGCGGGCGGAGCGCGAACGGTACCCGCCGGAGGTCCATGCGGCCCGTTTCGAGCTTCGAGATGTCCGTCAGGTCGCGCGTGAGCGCTTCGAGGCGGCGCGCGTTGGCAAGGACCTTCTCGACGAACCGGCGGCGGACGCGGTCGTCGTCGAGCGCGCCGTCGAGGAGCGTCTCGGCGAAGCCCGTCACGGCGAAGATGGGGGTTCGGAGTTCGTGGCTGACGTCGCCGAGAAAGTCGCGGCGGTAGCTCTCCATCGTTTCGAGGCGCTCGATCTCGGCCTGGAGGGCGCGGCCGGCTCCGTAGACCTGCCGCACGAGCGCGTCGACCTCGTCGCGGTTGGCGGCCTCGGCGAGGGCCCCGAGGCCGTCGAAGCGGCGCTTGCGCGCCTCGCGGAGCGTCCGCCGCGCGAGTTCGAGGCGGCCGCCGATGCGCCGCTGCACGGCGGCGTAGGCCGCCGCGCCCGCCACGCCGGCGAGCGCGAGCCCGGCGAGCACGAACGCGCCAGGCGTCGCCCCGGCCACCGTCGCCCCGAGGGGCCCCCGGACGGCGAGCACGCCCGCACCGACCACAACCGCCACCGCCACGCTGAGCACCACCGTGAGCGCGACGCGGAACGCGACGCGGTGCACGAGCGGCGGCGGCGGCGCACCGGGCCCCTCGGGCGCGGCGGGGTCCGGCGGGACGGAAGCAGGCGGCGGGGACGGGAGCATGCGGGTCAGGCAGCGGGGGCCTCGCCGTCCGGAGCGAGGTGCTCGGCGAGGCGGTACCCGACGCCCTTGACGGTCTCGATGTACGCCATGCCGACCTTCTCGCGGATCTTGCGGACGTGCACGTCCACAGTCCGGTCGACGACATACACGTCAGGACCCCAGACGGCGTCGAGGAGATCCTCACGCGAGAAGACGCGGCCGGGGTGGGCGGCGAGAAAGTAGAGCAACTCAAACTCCTTGCGCGGCAGGCGGAACGTCTCCGCCGGGTCCGCCCGCTCGACGACGTAGCGCTCGCGGTCGATGGTGAGGTCGTGGACGCGGAGGAGCTGCGTCGTCGCCTCGTCTTCGCGCTCGCTGCGGCGGAGCAGAGCCCGGATGCGGCTGATCAGGCGCCGCGTCGAGACCGGCTTGGGGAGGTAGTCGTCGGCGCCCGCCTCCAGGCCGGCGATCTCGTCGCCCTCGCCCGTGCGGGCGGTGAGCATCAGAATCGGCGTGAGGCGGAGATGGCTGCTCTCGCGCAGCCGCTCGGTGAGTTCGACGCCGTTGAGGCGCGGCATCATGATGTCGAGCACGACGAGGTCGGGCCGCTCGGCCTCGGCGATGGCGAGGCCCTCGGCGCCGTCGCGGGCCGTCAGCACGCGGAAGCCCTCGGCGGCGAGGGCGTACTCGACCAGCTCGACGAGGTCGGGCTCGTCGTCGACGATCAGGATCGTGGCGGCGTCGGTCGGATCGGCGGGCGGTGGCGGCATCGGGGGCGGTGTGGGGCGGCGCAAGCTACCCGGGCGGCGTTAGCGCAGTGTGACGCCCCTCCCCGCCCGACACCCCGGTCTGCAAGGGCCCTCCCTCCTACTCGCTGCCGGCTGACCGCGCGCGGGCATCCGGCAGCGCCGTGGCAAGCCGATAGGCGAGCAGTGGACCGGCCGACCACCGGGCCTGCCACGGCAGGACGTCGGCCGCGATGCAGGCGCCCATCTCCGCGGCCGGGATCGGACGGGAGAAGAGGTACCCCTGCCCATAGTCGCAGCCCATCTCGACGAGCGCGGACAGCTGCTCCGGCGTCTCGATACCCTCGGCGACGACCCGCATGCCGAGCGTGCGCGCGAACGCGATCACGGTCCGGACCATCTCGTACGCCGCCTCGTCCTCGTGCATCCGCTGGACGAAGGCCCGGTCGATCTTGACCTTGTCGACCGGCAGCGCGTGGACGACGCTGAGCGACGAGTAGCCCGTCCCGAAGTCGTCGAGCGCGAACCGGACGCCGTCGCTGTGGAGCGAGCGGAGCACCGCGGCGACGCGCGTCGGGTCGTCCACGAGGAGGCTCTCCGTCACCTCGATGATGAGGCGCCGCGCCCGTGCCGGGTCGTTTTCGAGGATCGCCCGGACGCGCTCGGCGAACTGGCCGTCGTGGAGGTCGAGGGCGGAGCAGTTCACGTTGAGCATGAGGGGGAGTGGGCGCCCGGCCTCGTCGTTCCACCGCTCCACCTGGGCCAGCCCCTCGGCCATCACCCAGAGGTCGAGGTCGCCGATGCGCCCCGTCTCCTCCGCGATCGAGATGAACGTATCCGGCATGAGCAGGCCGAGCGTGGGGTGCGCCCAGCGGACGAGCGCCTCGACGCCGTGGAGCGCCCCGTTGCTCAACCGGACGATGGGCTGGTAGGCCACGCGGAGCTCGCCGCGCTCGACGGCCTGCTCGAGGTCGGCCTCGAGGCGGAGCCGGCGGTCGCTGGCCTCGCGGAGGGCGGACGTAAAGACGGCCCAGCCGGCCCGGCCGTCGGCCTTGGCGGCGTAGGCGGCGAGGTCGGCCTCGCGGAGGACTTCGCCGGCGCTCGTGTGGTCCGGCCGGCCGAGCGCGATCCCGATCGAGGCAGACATCGTGCGGGCCATGCCGGCGAGTTCGAACGGCTCGCTGAGCGACCGGTCGATCCGGGGGGCCGCCGCGATGGCCTCGGTCTCGTTCTCGATCGTGTGGAGGATGACGGCGAACTCGTCGCCGCCGATCCGGGCGACGGTGTCGCCGGGCCGCGTCGCCTCGCGGAGACGGGCCCCGAACTGGACGAGGAGCTCGTCGCCGACGGCGTGGCCGAGCGTGTCGTTGATGGCCTTGAACCGGTCGAGGTCGAGGCAGAGCACGGCGAAGGCCCCCTCGGCGTAGTCTGCGCGCGGCCTCGACGAGCGCGTCGAGGCGGAGCGTGAACAGGACCCGGTTGACGAGGCCCGTCAGCGCGTCGTGGTGGGCCCGGTGCAGGAGCGCGTCCTCGACGGCCTGCCGCTCGGTCACGTCGCGCGAGGTCACCTGGAGCCGGACGATCTCGCCTGCCTCGTTGTGGATCTGCTCTGTGAGCGACTCGAGCCAGATGTAGTGGCCGTGCGCGTGTCGGATCCGGTACCGGGCGACCGTGGCGGACACCCCCACGTCGAGGACCCGGTCGTGGTTTTCGGTCTTGGCCCACTCGGTGTCGTCCGGGTGGAGGAGATCGGACGCGCGGGTCCCGACGAGGGCATCCGACGGGTAACCGAGGATGGTCGCAGAGGACGGGCTCACCCACTCGTACCGGCCGTCGGGGGACTGGGAGGAGACGAGGTCCGTGAGGTGGTTGGCGAGGAGCCGGTAGCGGGCCTCGGCGCGCTCGCGGGCAGCCGGGGCCGCGAGAACGTGCCGGGTGCCCCGCCGGAGCCACCGGTAGGGCACGATCAGCAGCGACGCGGAAAGCCACGACGCGGCGGCGAGGCCGTAGAGCGCGCTTGGTATCGCCTCCCTACCCCCCGCTGAATGGGTAGGACTACGCAGCAGCCCTCTCTTCGCTACGTATTCGGGCTAGCCCGCAGGCAGTCTGGGCACGCCGCAAACGGACGAAGGGCCGCCCCGTCAGAGAAGACGGGGCGACCCTTCTGGCCCGGTAGGTGATGGCGGTCACCATCCGGGATGTGGAGGCACGCTGCGGGCTGCCTGAAGAGCCCGCTCGCGCGCCGGACGGCTCAGGTGCCGGCCGAGTAGTCGGTCGCGTACGCGACCTGCTCGTCCGAGAGCGCGTCGATGGCGATGCCCATCGTCTCGAGCTTCATCCGGGCGATCATCTGGTCGAGCTCCTCGGGGAGGTCCATGACGCCGTTCGGCATCGTCTCGCCGGCCTCGTGGCGCTGGATGAGGTTGAGGTGCGCCTGGAACTGGTTGGCGAAGCTCATGTCCATCACCTCGGACGGGT
>DASWMO010000287.1:0-26293 GCA_036399715.1 Rubricoccaceae bacterium | reverse complement strand
GGCGAGTGCAGCCGTGCGTTCCCCGAGCGCCGTCTCGGCCCCGACGAGGGCGACGCGGTCAGCTTCGAGGGCGGCCTCGCCCGTCGCGAGGCGCGCCCCGTGCGCCTCGGCCGCGTCCGACGCCGCGCGCGCCTCGGCCGTGCGGACCTCGCGCTCGGCCTGGAGGCGAGCGTGGTCGTGGGCGGCGAGAGCGAGTTCGAACCCGCGCAACTGCCCCGAAAGCCGGGCGTGCGTGCGCGCCTTGCCGGCCTGCCGTTCGAGCGTCCGGACCTGCTTTTCGACCTCCTCGACGATGTCGTCGAGCCGCGTGAGGTCCGTCTGCGTCGCGGCGAGGCGCTTGACGGTCTGCTCGCGGCGGCGCTTGTACTTGGTGACGCCCGCGGCCTCCTCGAAGAGGCGGCGGCGGTCCGCAGCGTTCTCCGAGAGGATGTCCTCGACCATCGAGAGCTCGATGACCGAGTAGGCGCCCGCGCCCATGCCCGTGTCCATGAACAGGTCGAGCACGTCGCGGAGGCGGCAGACGGTCCCGTTGAGGAGGTAGTCCGAGTCGCCGTTGCGGTAGAGGCGCCGCGTGATCGTGACCTCGGTGTACTCGGTCGGGAGGACGCCACGCGTGTTCTCGACCGTGAGCGAGACCTCGGCCATGCCGAGCGGCCGGCGGCCCTCGGCGCCGTTGAAGATGACGCCGCTCATGGCATCGCTCCGCAGCAGGCGCGCGCGCTGCTCGCCGAGGACCCACCGCACGGCGTCGATGACGTTGCTCTTGCCGCACCCGTTCGGCCCGACGATGGCCGTCACACCGGGCGAGAAGGCGATGCTCGTCTTGTGGGCGAAGCTCTTGAAGCCGTGGAGATCGAGCCGGCTGAGGTACATCGCGGAGGCGGGGGACGCCTGCAAGATACCGGAGGCCTGCGCTGCGTCGGCTACATCCCCGGAGCGGACTCCACGTGCCCTGACTGTCGGTCCACGCGAAAGACCATGATGCCGGGAGGAATGCTATCGCGTCGCAAGTCCCATCCGACCCACCACCAGGCACCACCCGCCTGCACGCTCGACGCCGGAACGCTGTCGATCGCTTGCAGAAATTTGCTGCAGGCGTCGGTGCATCTCTCGCCGTTCCCCATGGAGAAGTGCTCGTCCAGTCGCTCGGAGTAGATAGCAGAGTAGAGCCTGACCGCCGCGACGGCCTCTCGCTCAGTCCGCACCGGCCCGGCCGGGACAAACTCGGCGGTGGCTGGCCGTTCCGCCGACGCGCTCGTCTGGCCGGGTTCAGCCGCGCATCCCCACCCCGGCACCGAGGCGCAGGTCAGCAGGACGGAGACGACGGTGAGCCGGTACATGGCCGAGACGCAAGCAACGCCCACAACGTAGCGCCGCCCAACCCCTCCCCACCGGGGAGGTGCCCGAAGGGCGGAGGGGCGGCATTTGCATTCGCCGAGGCACCGGAGACGGCCACCGCCCCGAGGCGCCTCGCCACGCTCAGACGCGGCGCCATCCGGCGACGCGCCCCCCACCCGCTTCGCGGGAGCCCCCCGGCGGGGGGCGGTTGGTCTCGCTATGTTCTGGGCGGACACGCCTGCACCGATACAATGCCTGGACGGAGGCCGGGTACCGAGGCGCGGCTGACGCCCGTCGCGCGACGGCTCCGACGGGAGATGACGTTTCCGGAGCGCCTGCTGTGGAGCAGGCTCCGCCGCGGCGCGCTCGGGACGGAGGTCCGCCGGCAGGTGCCGATCGGGGCGTACGTGGTCGACTTCTACGTGCCCGCGGCGCGCCTCGTCATCGAGGTCGACGGGCGGAGCCACGACGGGCGCGGCGCGGCGGACGCGGCGCGCGAGGCGGCGCTCGTCGGGATGGGCCTGCGCGTCGTGCGCGTCTTGAACGCCGCCGTGATCGGCGATGTCGTGGCCGTCGTGGCCGTCGTGGCCGGGCTCGGCGGGGCACTGGTGAGGTAGTGCGACTCGTCCGGGAGGTGGGTCACGGCGTTTCTCCCGACCGTCACCGCAGTTTCCCGGCGCGTCACGACCGGGTGGAGGCTCGTCACTGCCTTTTTTTGGCTCCGCACCTGCTCCGGACGGGAAAAAGATGGTGACCTGCCAAAAAAGGCCGTGACCTGCCACAAAAAGGCCGTTTCGGATGAGAGCAGCGCTGGGCGAGGCCGGGGCGGGCGGGCGCGTGAAGCCGCGGATTCGGGCCGGAATCGTACTCTCCTTTTCCTCCACTCGCTGACCACACCGTCATGTCCACGCCCAGCAAGGAAACCAACCGCCAGCTCGACGGCCTGTTTGCCCACGCCCGCGTCTCGCTCACCAACGGCCGAGACGTGACCGAGGTGCAGGCGATCCTCAAGCCGCTCGGCTACGACCCGAAAAAGCTCGGCGAGGGGCTGTCCCTGCTCGACGCGGCCGTGCGCGAGGCGAAGGAGCAGGTCGTCGAGTACGAGGAGCAGTATGCGGCTACGGCGACGCTAGACCAGCAGGTCCGCGCGTGGAAGGCGGCGTACATCCCGCACCTCGAACTGGCGCGGCTGAAGTTCCGCGGCGTGCCTGCGGCGGGCGTGCTCGCGCTCAAGGGCACGCGCCGGAAGGACGTCGCGGGCGTGACGATGCAGGGCCGCCTGCTCTACGAAGGCCTCCGCGACGACGCGGACCTCGGGGCGGCGATGGCCGAGTGGAACGTCGGGCCGGGCGTGATCGCTGCGGCGCTCGCGGCCATCGACGGCATCGACCGGGCGGCCGTCGCGCAGGCGAAGGAGGCCGGCGAGGCCGAGGTGGCGACGGCCGAGCGCGACACGGCGGTCCGGGCGCTGCTGGACTTCCTGATCGTCTACGAGGGGCTGGCGCGGATCGTGCTCGCGGACGTGCCGCAGCTCATGGAGACGCTCGGCCTGCGCGAGTCGGGCTCGTAGCGGGCACGGCGGGCGGCGGACGCGACGCCGGACCCCGGGCGGGCGGACCGGGTAGGACGCGGCCCCCTGCGCCCTGCCCATGCCCCGATCCGGTTCTCCCTACGACGGCCCGCCCGTCGCGCCCTCGGCGGGCGTCGTCCGCAAACTGTACGGGCTGCTCGCGCCGTACCGCCGGATGGTCTTCGCGGGGATGGCGTGCCTCGTGCTTTCCGTCGCGGCCGAACTCGCGCCGCCGCTCGTGTGGAAGCAGGTCGTGGACGTGGGGCTCGTCCGCGCCGACTGGACCTACATCGGGTGGCAGCTCGCGCTTCTCGTCGGCCTCCTGCTCGCGCAGCAGGTGCTCTCGGCGACGCGCGGGGTGCTCCTGGAGCGGGCCGGGCAGCGGCTGACGCTCGACCTCCGCGTGCGGCTCTACCGCAAGCTCCAGCGGCAGTCGGCCGCCTACTTCTCGGGACAGCGGACGGGCGACCTGCTCGCGCGGCTCACGTCGGACGTCGAGGCCGTACAGGACGTGGTCGTCCGCGGGACGGACTCGGTGGTCGCGAACGCGCTCCGGATCGCGCTCGTGGCGACGGTCTTCCTCGTCCTCCAGCCGCTTCTCGGCGTGCTCGTGCTCGCGCCGATGCTCGTCGTCGGGATCCTGCTCGTGCGCTTCAACCGCCTCGTGCGGCCCGTCTACCGCGCGACGCGGGCGGCCGTCGGGGGCTTGAGCGCCAAGATGGCCGAGAACCTCGGCGGCATCCGCGTCATCCAGAGCTTCGCGCAGGAGGACCGCGAACTCGCCGCGACGACGCGCCTCGGCGAGGCGATCTACGACCAGCAGATCGCGGCCGTGGATCTCCGCAACCGCATCTTCCCGGCCGTCCGCTTTATCGGGCAACTCGGCAACGTGCTGATGCTCGGCGGCGGCGTGTGGCTCATCCTCCGGGGCCAGTTCACGCTCGGCGGACTGCTCGCGTACCGTGGCTACGGGCGCTACTTCTACGGCCCGATCGACGACCTCGTCGGCGTGAGCGACCTACTCCAGCGGGCGTCCGCCTCGGGCGCGCGCCTCTTCGAGGTCCTCGACGCGCCCGAGACCGTCGCCGAGGCGCCCGACGCGGTTGACCTGCCGGACCCACTCGCGGGCGACATCCGCCTCGCGGCCGTCGCGTTCGGCTACGGCGACGGGCCGGACATTCTGACCGACATCGACCTCCACATCCCCGCCGGGCAGCGCGTCGCCCTCGTCGGGCCATCAGGCTCGGGCAAGAGCACGCTGCTCGGGCTCGTCTGGCGCGCCTACGACCCGACGGCCGGCACGGTCTGTCTCGACGGACACGACTTGCGCGGCGTGACGCTGGAGTCGCTCCGCGGGCAGGTCGCGCAGGTCCAGCAGGAGACGTTCCTCTTCAGCACGTCCGTCCGCGACAACATCGGCTATGGCAACCCCGACGCGACGGACGCCGAGGTCGAGGCAGCGGCCCGCGCGGCGAATGCGCACGAGTTCATCGCCCGGATGCCCGAGGGCTACGCGACGCTCGTCGGCGAGCGCGGCGTGCGCCTCTCGGGCGGCCAGAAGCAGCGCCTCGCGATCGCCCGCGCGCTCCTCTCCGAGCCCCGCGTGCTCCTGCTCGACGAGCCGACGAGCGCCGTCGACCCCGAGTCCGAGGGCCTCATCGTGGCCGCGCTGACGGCCCTCCCGCAGTCGATCACGACGCTCGTCGCGACGCACCGCCTGTCGCTGGCCCGGACCGCGGACCGGGTGCTCGTCCTCGTCGACGGCCGCATCGCCGAGGACGGCGCGCCGGCCGATCTCCTCGCCCGCCCCGGCGGCCTCTTCGCCGCGATGTCGCGCGACGAGTGGGCCCTCGCCGACGCGGCCTGACCCGCCTACCTTGGGCCTCCCTCACCGGACGCGCTCGCGTCTGGCGTCTACGTGGTCCGTCTGGAGACGGCCGGCGCGGCTCGGACGGTCCGGTTCACGCTCGCCCACTGACGGGCGCGCCCCGGGCTGGCCACACGGCTAGCCGGGGCGCGTGGGTACGTTCACGTTCCAGCCGTCATTCCAGAAGCCTCATGCGCGTCCTGTTCATCGGCGGCACGGGCGTTATCAGCACGGCCTGTTCGCGGCTCGCCATCGAGCGTGGCGTCGAGCTAACCCTCTTGAACCGCGGGCAGAGCGGGCGGGCAGCCCCGGACGGCGTCCACGTCCTCCGGAGCGACATCCGCGACGCGGCGTCTGTGAGGACGGCCCTCGGCAGCCGCACGTTCGACGCCGTCGTGGATTGGGTCGCCTTCTCGCCCGAGCACGTCGAGACGGACCTCGACCTGTTCCGCGGGCGGACCGGCCAGTACGTCTTCATCAGCTCGGCCTCGGCATACCAGACCCCGCCGGCCGCGCTCCCCGTGGTCGAGGCAACGCCTCTTGACAACCCGTTCTGGGCGTACTCGCGGGCCAAGATCGCGTGCGAAGACCGGCTGTTCCGGGCGTTCCACGATGAGGGCTTCCCCGTCACGGTCGTCCGCCCGTCCCACACGTACGACGAGACGCTGCTCCCGATGGACGGCGGCTACACGGTCGTGGACCGGATGCGTCGCGGGCGGCCCGTCGTCGTCCACGGCGATGGCACGTCGCTCTGGACGCTCACGCACAGCCGGGACTTTGCCCGCGGGTTCGTCGGCCTGCTGGGCCACGCGGAGGCTGTCGGCGAGGCGTTCCACATCACGTCGGACGAGTGGCTGTCGTGGAACCAGATCTACGAGACGGTCGCCCGGGCGGCCGGCGTCGAGGCCCCGCGGCTCGTCCACGTTCCGTCCGAGACCATCGCGGCGTTCGACCCCGGGTGGGGCGAGGGCCTGCTCGGCGACAAGGCCCACAGCATGGTCTTCGATAACGCCAAGGTCCGGCGTCTCGTCCCGGATTTCTCCCCGGCGATCCCGTTCGCGCGGGGCGCCGAAGAGATCGTCGCGTGGCACGACGTGGACCCGACGCGGCGGACCGTCGACTCCGCCGTCGACCGGCTCATGGACCAGATCGTCGCTGCGATGGACGCCGTCCGCCCCTGACCTGACTCCGCAGCGCTGAGGCAAAGATGCCGGGCCACTCCGGCAGGCTCGGTCCCGCCGCGATGCGCGGACGCGCTTTTCGACGCCGCCGCACGAACGCGGCCGAGGGGGCGTCGTAGGCAGGCAAACCTACGCCCGCCCCGTGTCCGCTCTCGCCGTCTCTGCGCCGTCTCCGCTCGTCGTCCTGTCCGCGACGCCGCTCCGCCTCGGCGGGCAGGCGGGCACGCGCTACCGCCTCCGCCGCGACGCGCCCTACACAGGCCACGCCGACCTCGACGCGGCGTTCTCGACGTTCGAGGCCGTCGTGCTGGAGCCGTCGAGTCGTGGACCCGGGTCGACGCCGGAGCAGACGGCCGCGGCGCCCGTCGTGACGATGCTCAACGGGATCACAGTCGGGCTGGACCGCAGCCTGCCCGTCGCTGTCGCGCTCGCCCGCGAGGGCATCGGGACGGTCCTGCTGGACACGCCGTTCGGCGGCGTCCGCAGGCCCGGCCCCGCAACGGGCGACCGCAACCCGTCGGCGGCGCTGGCCGAGATCGCGCGCCGCAGCGTCGCCCTCGACGTGCCGTTCGCGGGGCGCCTCTTCGACGGCATCGCGCTCGACCTGCCGGCCGCGCTCGCCCTCGCCGCCGAGCGCCACGGCCTGGAGCAGGCCGCGCGGCCGTACGTTGAGGGCGAGCGGTCCGGCGGGCGCGTCGCGCTCGTCGGTGTGAGCTTCGGGGCGCTGCTCTCTGCGCTCGCGTTCGGCCGCGACGGGCTCGGGCAGCGCCTCATCGGGGCGATCGGTCATCCGGGCCTGCCCGCGATGGCGACCGGCTTCGCGATGTCGCTGGCGAAGGCCGCGGGCATCCCGCCGGCCGTCGTCGCGGGCGGGGCTGCACTCGGACCCATCGCCGAGGCGGCCGCTCGCCGTGCCGGTGGCGACGCAGCCGTTGGCGCCTTCCGCCTCGCGCGACTCTTTCTACGCCTCGGCAAGGGCGCACCGGGCGTCGACCCGCTCGCCTTCGCCGGGCGCGTCTCGGCCGACCGTCCCGTCGCGTTCCTCGCCGGCGAGGCAGACCCCGTCGCGCCGCCCGACGCTGTCCGGGCGTCTGCGGCGGCTTATGCGACGCACACGGTCGAGACCGTCCCGCGCCTCGGCCACGGCTGGTACCCCGCCGGCGGCGGCATCTTCAATACAGACCTCGAACGGTTCGTGCTGCGCCAGACCGCGGGGATGCGGGACGAGGGATGATGGGCAGGTCCGGCGAGAAACCGTCTGCCCGTCCCCGGATCACCCCCTCAGCGCCGAGGCAAAGATGCCGGGCAGCTTCAGCGGGCTCGGGTCCGCCGCGAAGCGCGTCAGAAGTTGCATCGTCGCCTCGGAGCGCTGGTTGGTGACGAACCACGGCGGCCGCGGCGACGTGTGAAACTCGCCGGCGAGGATCGATCGCGGGAACGGAGCGAACGGGGCCGTGACAACGGTTTTCTGCGGCTTCTCGAACAGGAGCGCATTGTGGACCACGCCCGTGCCGCTCTGGATGTCGGCCCGCTCGTGGCCCGGAAAGGCACCCCACGCCGCCTGCGCGATGAGGAAACCGACGCCGGACCACGCGTTGATGCCGACGGTCCCGTAGCGCAGGCGCGCGATCGCGTCTTCGAAGCGCGGGCCGAGTTCGGCGATCGTCTTCGGGTGGATGAGGATCGACATACCGAGCGTGCCCGCGAGCCGCTCGTTGCAGAAGTCGACGGCGGCGTCGAGGAACGCGCCCGGGTCGTCTCCGGGCAGGCGCGTCACGGCGAGGGCCGAGGCGAAAAATTCGGTCGTGAACGCGTACTCGGGCTCGGCCGGGGCGCCGTCGCCTCCAGACGTCTCGCGCGTCGCCGGCACGTCGGGGATGAACGCGAGCGATCCGGTCGCACCGAGGCGTTCGGCAGCCGGGTACGCTGTGTGGAGCGCGGCGGTGCGGTCGGCCGCGCCGGGGTAGTAGGCCGTCCGGCCCGAGGCGGCGGCGAGCGCGCTGCGGACGGCGTCCGTGAAGTCGTTCGCGAGGCTCCACGCCTCGGGCAGGACGAGGACCTGGCTCGCGATGCAGTTGAAGCCCGCATTGTGCGTCTTCATCGTCGCGACATGCTCGGCCTGGAACGCGAGGTCGGCCGCAGTCCACGGGCCGGGCACGACGACGCACGGGCTCACGCCGCCGAGCTCGCTCGTGACGCGCTTGTCGATCTCGGGCGTGTCGGCCGCCTTGCGCTTTTGGCCCTCCGCGCCGGTCCCATAGACGATCGCGTCGTGCGTCGCTGCGGAGCCTGTCACGTGGATCTCGTCGACCTCGGCGTGCCGCGTGACGTACTCGCCGACCGGGACGCCGCCGGTCGCGAGCCGGACGTAGCCGGCGCGGATGAGGTCCGCGAATACGTCGGCGAAGACGGGGGCGAGGTACTCGTTGACGGGGTTGAACTTTAGCAGCACGACCTGCCCTTCGGCGAACAGCTTGTACAGCACGTCGAGCGGGGCGATGCTCGCGATGTTGCCCGCGCCGAGGACGACGGCCACCTTACCGGCCGGGTTTTTCTCGGCGTAGAACGTCGCCATCGTCTCGGGCAGACTGGCCTCTGTGACGCCGGGCTGCATCCACACGTCGACGGCGAAGCCGGAGAACAGGAGCTGGTCGTAGAGGCCGTCCGGCATGACGCGTGCGACGACTTGCCCATCGAGCCGCGTCCGCGTCCGGCCCTTCACGAGGTCGGCGAGCCGGCCGCGCTCGGCCGCGCGGAGCGTCTTTTCGAGCGGCCCGAGGTAGTTCAGGAGCGCCCACGGGCCCGACGACCACTCCTCGCCGCGGAGCGGATCGCCCTTTTTGAGGCCCTTTGCCGCGGCCGCCGCTGTGACCCATGCACCCGCCGCCCTGTCGGTCGCCCGGCGGAGCTTCCAGAGCAGCTTCACCTTGTCGCGGATCGGGAGGCGCGCCCACTCGTCGGCGTGCGCGCGGAGGTCCGTCAACTGACGGTCTATCTGGGCTGGCGTCGACGGCGGAATGGACGACGTCGCCTCGGGGATGGACATGGCGCCAGTTTGCGGCGCGGCGGTGGTCGTGGTAGGCATCGGAAGATGAGGTCAGGCCGCCGACGAGGACACCGTCGAATTCGGACGGTCGGGCAGCACGGCGCGTGTGAACAGAACGTGAGGGCCGTACGAGGCGACCGTACGCGCGGGTCCCGGCCGGCCTCGGGCGGAACCGGACGCCGTGGCAGACACGGAACCAGACACCGCGGCGGGGTACTACGGGTCTCATACTCCTGCTTGCTGTGTTATGAAGCGATCCACTGTCCTCCTTGCCGTCGTCCTCGCCTCCGGGCTCCTCGGCGCGTGCCGGTCCGTGAGCGAGACACGCGCGCTGCGCCGCGTGGACTTCGGGCTGGCCGGCGTGCAGGACGCCGTCCTCGCGGGCGTCGCCATCGACGACGTGGACGACCTGACCAGCCTGCCGCCCTCCAGCGTCGCGGTCGTCGCGGGCGGCATCCTGCGCGGGTCGCTGCCGCTGCGCTTCGGGCTCGTCGTCGGCGCCCGCAACCCGGCCGACAACCCGACGGCGCGGATCGCGCGCTTCGACTGGACGCTCTTTCTCGACGACCGCGAGGCGGCCACGGGCACGTTCGACGACGGCCCGACGATTGCGCCCGGCGACTCCGCCTCGTTCGTGGTGCCGGTCGAGGTCGACCTCGTCGAGGTCGCGGGCCGCAACGCACCCGAGATCCTCCGGATGGCGCTCGCCGTCGCGGGCCGCCGGGCCGACCCGACGCGCGTCCGCGTCGAGGCGCGGCCGTACGTGGACACGCCGCTCGGGCAGATCCCGCTGCGGACCGAGACGGTCGTCGCGCGGTCGGTCGGCGGTCGCGCTGCGGACCGCCCGTCCGCAGCCGACTCGACGTCGGTCCGGATCTAGGCAGCGCCGTTTACGTGCGTGCCGTCTCGCCGAGTAGGAACGGGACCAGCACGCGGTTGACGGCGTCCGGCGCCTCGGCCTGCGGCGTGTGGCCGGCCTCGGGGAAGCGGTGGACGCGCGCGTTCGGCGCGACGCGGCCTAGGCCCCGCAGCAGGCCGGAGCCGAGGAACGGGTCGCGCTCGCCCCACACGACGAGCGTCTCGGCCTCCGTCGGGCGGTTGCCGAGGGCGAGGCTGTCGGGCCGCCGCAGGGCGCGGTAGTAGTTCAGCGCCGCCGCGAGCGCGCCCGGCGGCCGCAGCGCCGCGACGTACGCGTCTTCGTCGGCGAGGGGGACCGGGCCGGCGTAGGTCGCGCGGACCGCGCGCCGCAGCAGCGCGAAGTGGGCCACGGCGAGGGCGCGCTCGGGGAGGGCGGGAATCTGGAATGCGGCGGCGTATGCGCTCCGCAGCGCCTGCGGCGGCCGGCGCACCTCCTCGGCCCACCGCCGCAGGTGCGGCGCGTTGATCACGGCGAGCCGCCCCACGCGCTCGGGACAGGCGGCGGCGAAGGCCCACGCCACGATCCCGCCCCAGTCGTGCCCGACAACGTGGACCGGCCCGCCGTCCCCGAACGCGTCGGCGAGCGCGGCGACGTCGCCGGCGAGGCGTGGCAGGGCGTATGCCGCGACGCCTGTCGGTCGGCCCGAGCGGCCGTAGCCGCGCATCGCGGGCACAGCGACCGTGAAGCCGGCCTCGACGAGTGGCCCGACCTGGTGCCGCCACACGCGCGGGCTGTGCGGGAAGCCGTGGAGCAGCAGAACGGCCGGTCCCTGGCCTGCGACCTCAACGTGGAGATCCACGCCGTCACCTCGGACGGTCTGGGTGTGGAGGGGCATCGGCGCTACGTCAGGCGGACCGGCGCGGCATCGACCTTGATCCGGAAGAGGGAATACGGCGTCTTGCGGAGATCCTGGCCGCGGTGGTACTTCGCCTGCCGGTTGAGCTGGTTGGCGGTCACGTAGAGGTAGCCGTCCGCGGCGAGCGAGAGCGTGTCGGGCCAGACGAGGCGCGGGTCGCTCGCGAGCGTCTCCCACTCGCCGTCCGCTCGGCGGCGCGTGACGGCGTGGTGCTCGTAGTTGGTCGCGTAGAGCCGGCCCTCGGCGTCGGACTCGAGCCCGTCTGCCCCGCCGCCCTTGTCACCCTCGTCCACGACCGTGAGGGCGACCTCGTCGTCGCTCACGGTCCGATCGACGAGTTCATCGGTGCCGACGCTGTAGAGGCGGCGACTGCCGAGGGGGCAGTAGTAGAGGCGCATGCCGTCGGCCGATATGGCGATGCCGTCGGCGCCCATGCCGGCGCCCTGCTTGGTCTGGCCGTCGGCAGAGTGCTCGTAGAACGGCTGGCCCTCGACGACGGGCAGGAAACCTGGCAGCGTCTCGGCGGTGACGGAGGCGTGGCCGTGAAGGCGGCGCCAGCTCTCACCCGAGGCGAGGTCCACGACGATGATCCCGGCCTGATCTTCCTCGGCCGAGTCGGTGATGTACGCCGTGCCGGCCTCGCCGACGCCGAGGTCGAAGCGGACGTCGTTGAGGTAGGTCGTCGGGAGGACGACGTCGGGCGAAAACGTGATCGTCTGCACGACGGCGTCGGAGGCGAGGTCGACGCAGACGAGCTTGGCCGCACCCGGGGCGGGCGGCGTAAAGAGCGGGCTGCCGGTATCGAGCACCCAGAGCCGGTCCGCGGGGTCTACGACGACGCTCTGAACCGAGACGAAGGCGGCCTCTGGGCGGTCGGCGTCGGTGTCGTTGGCGGCCTGGCTCGGGTAGGCGACGGCCTCACCACCGCGGATCTCGGCGACGGTGAAGGTCACGTCGTCGCCCCAGCGGGGGAAATTGACGAAGATGCGGCCCGTCGCCGAGACGGTGACGCCGGTCGGCATCGGGCCGGTGAACTCGAAGACGGTTTCGAGCGCGCCCGTGGGCTCGACGCGCGGCGTGGACGTGAGAAAGCTCATTCGGAGAGGCCGGAAGAGGGGAGGGGCCGAGCGTTCGGCCGCCCGGTTCACCCCGGCCCGGCGCCCCCTGTTTCTAAGGGGAAGCCTGCTCTACACGCGCCGGCTGGCTCTCGGAGAATCGCGGCCTCTGTGCGCCTATGCGACGGCCGCACGCGCCGAGACGAGCGCGAGTACAACGGCGGCGGCGTCCTCGGCGAGCGCGACCGGCAGGTCCGGAATGCCGAGTGCCTTGGGCAGCGCCTTGCGGACGCGCACCATCGCGAACGACCCGGCGACGGCCCCGGCCGCCCCGACGAATGCGCCGACGAGGAGGCTCTCGCGGCGTGCGGCCGCGGCGGCGGCTCCGACGAGCGCGCCCGACCCGATCCGCCCGCCGAGCGGGAGCGGGTCCGTGCGGTCCGGCACGAACGGCATCTTGTCGCCGACCCATTCGCCCACCGCGGCGAGTTTTGCGAGTCCCGCGACGCGCTCGGAGGCCAGCAGCCGCGCCGGCTGGTCGTGCGGGCGGAAGGTCTGGCTCGATAGGACGTGCGCGAGGGCGGCCGGGGCCGTCATGCTCCGCATCCCGGCGGCGACGCCGAGGCCGGCCGTGGCGAAAAAGGTGGACGTGTTCACAGGACGAGCAGTGGAGAGGGCCCCGCGGTACGCCGCCCCGGCCCATCGGGGTTTCCGGCCGGCCCGTCCGGCACCGGTGTGGCCGGTGCGTATCGGTCCGTTGGCGGCATGTGCGACCGGGCCGGTAGAGACCGTTCGGTATGTTCGCTCCGCGCCCGCCCCGAGGCGCCCCTCCGCCTCCCGCTCCATGCGCGCCCTTCTGCTCACCGCCGCCGCCCTCGGGGCGGCCGGCTGCTCCACCGTCGCCGACGTGACCCCGACTTCCGCCCCGCCGCCCGCTGCGGCTGCCGCTCCTGCCGTGAACGTGCTGACCGCCGAGTGGACCGGCCCCTACGGCGGCGTCCCGCCCTTCGACCGCGTCCGCGTCGAGGACTTCGAGCCCGCCGTGCGGACCGCGATGGCCGCACACCTCGCCGAGATCGACGCCATCGCCGCCAACCCCGCCGCGCCGACGTTCGCCAATACCCTTGAGGCGATGGAGCGCGCCGGCCGCATGCTGGACCGCGTCTCGACGGTCTACGGCGTTTGGGGCTCCAACTACTCGACGCCCGAGTTCCAGGCCGTCGAGGCGCGCGTGGACCCGCTCTTCGCGGCACACTCGGACGAGATCACGCAGAACGCGGCCCTCTTCGCCCGCATCGAAGCCGTCTACCAGGGCCGTGAGTCGGCGGACCTGACGCCCGAGCAGCAGCGTCTCGCGTCGGAGCGCTACACCGACTTCGTCCGCGCCGGTGCGCGCCTGGACGACGCGGCCAAGACGCGGCTCTCGGCCATCAACCAGGAGCTCTCGGGCCTCTACACCGCCTTCAGCCAGCACGTCCTCGCCGACGAGACGGACCTCTCGCTCGTGCTGGAGAGCCCGAACGACCTCGCGGGGCTCGACGCGGGGCAGATCGCGGCGTACGCCGCCGAGGCCGAGCGCCGCGGGATGACGGGCAAGTGGGTCGTCGCCAACACCCGGTCGTCCATCGACCCGTTCCTGACCGCGTCCGCGCGCCGCGATCTCCGCGAGCGCGCGTGGCGCCTCTTCGCCAGCCGCGGCGACACGGGCTCCGAGACGGACACCAACGCGCTCATCACGCGCATCCTCGCGCTCCGCGCCGAGCGCGCGAACCTCCTCGGCTACCCGACGCACGCCCACTGGCGGCTCGAGAACGCGATGGCCGGCACGCCCGAGCGCGCGCTGGAGCTCATGGAGGCCGTCTGGACACCGGCCGTCGCCCGCGTCCGCGAGGAGGTCGCAGACATGCAGGCCGTCGCGGACCGCGAGGGCGCCGCCCTCACCATCGAGCCGTGGGACTACCGGTTCTACGCCGAGAAAGTCCACGCAGAGCGCTACAACCTCGACCCCGAGTCGGTCCGGCCGTACCTCCAGCTCGAGAACCTCCGCGAGGGCCTCTTCTGGACGGCCGGCGAGGTCTTCGGCCTCGCCTTCGCGCCCGCCGACGGCGTGCCCGTGCCGCACCCCGACGTGCGCGTGTGGGCGGTCTCGAACCGCGAGACCGGCGCGCCGGTCGGCCTGTGGTTTTTCGACCCGTACGCCCGGCCGGGCAAGCGCTCGGGCGCGTGGATGTCCGCGTACCGGAACCAGGAAAGGCTCGACGGGCCGGTGACGACCATCGTCTCGAACAACTCCAACTTCACCAAGCCCCCCGCGGGCCAGCCCGTCCTCATCTCGTGGGACGACGCCGAGACGCTGTTCCACGAGTTCGGCCACGCACTCCACGGCCTGAGCTCGAACGTGACGTACCCGAGCCTGTCGGGCACGTCGGTCGCGCGCGACTACGTCGAGTTCCCCTCGCAGCTGCTGGAGCGGTGGCTCTCGACGCCCGAGGTGCTCCAGCGCTTCGCGCGCCACGCCGAGACGGGCGAGCCGATCCCGCTCGAAACGGTCGAGCGGCTGCGTGAGGCGGGCACGTTCAACCAGGGCTTCGGGACGGTCGAGTTCCTCGCGTCCGCGCTCGTCGACATGCGCGCGCACCTCGCCGGCACGACGCCCGTGGACCCCGACGCGTTCGAGCGCGAGACGCTCGCGGCGTACGGCATGCCGCGCGAGATCGGCATGCGCCACCGGATGCCGCAGTTCCTGCACCTCTTCTCCAGCGACGGCTACTCGGCGGGCTACTACAGCTACCTCTGGGCGGACGTCATCACGGCCGACGCCTTCGAGGCGTTTACGGAGGCGGGCGGGCCGTACGACCCGGCCGTCGCGCAGCGCCTGCGGGACCACGTGTTCTCGGTCGGCAACACGGTCGACCCGGCCGAGGGCTACCGCGCGTTCCGCGGCCACGACCCGGCTGTCGGGGCGCTGATGCGCGCGCGGGGCTTCCCCGTCCCGGCCGAGTAGACCGGCTCACCGGCTCACCGGCTCGGCTAGCGGACGAAGGCGCGGAACGAAGCCAGGAGGCGGTGGGCGCGCGTCGGGCCGGGCTCGGTGAGGTCGAATAGCGACCGGACGCCGTCGCGCTCGCCCTCGGGCAGGGCCTCGACGGTCCGCAGGCCCATGGCCCAGTCGGGGAAGGAACGCTCGGCAGCGGAGCCCCGGTAGATCACCATGATGCCTCGGTGGCGTGCGTCCGCCTGGACGCGCTCAAAGGTGACGTCGACGGCGGCGGGGGGGCCTTCGAGCGCCTGGAGGATGTTGCCGTCAGAATAGAGAAGGACGCCCGTGACATCGTGGCTGGCGTTCCACGAGCGGCTTGCGGCGAGAATGCTGGCGAGATCCTCAGGGCGAAAAAGCGAGGCCGCGGACGAGGCGTAGACGAGTTGGGCGATCACGGGAGACAGGCAGAAGAATGTTTCCTGTCTATCGCAGCCGACGGGACCCGCTATAGCCCCGTTCGGTGGGGAAAAACCGGGTCATGGGATGAAGCGAGCGCCACGACGAGATTGGCCGCTCGTCTCCGTCGCGCTTCCTGTCTGAGTGTGGCTTACGAGGCGCTCGCCGCGGATGAGATGGGCCCGGCCGGGCTCGCGGCGAGGCCGCCTCCGTGCGGCGGTCCGCCCGCGGCCGGCGGATCCCCGCGACTCTCGGCAAGCTCACGTTCCAGGTCGGCGATGCGGCGTGTCGCCGTGTCGAGGGCGCCCCCATCTGGCGCGGCCGGCCGGCCCCGGAGCAACCAGCCGATGCCGCCGCCGAGGAGGGCGGCGAGTAGCAGGCAGACGGCGATCTGAGCGATGAGGTATCCCATTGGAGAGGGCCGCCCGGGGCGGCGAGGGGTTAGAGCGGGCGGAGGGCGAAGACGACGCGGCGGTTGCGCGCCCGGCCGGCCTCGGTGTCGTTGTCCGCGACGGGCTCGGCCTCGCCGACGCCGCGCGGCCGGAGGCGGTCGGCGTCGACGCCCGTCTGCGCGAGGTAGTCGCGCGTCGCCTCGGCGCGGCGCGTGCTGAGGGTCCGGTTCGGGGCGCGGTCGCCCTCGCTGTCTGTGTGGCCCCAGATGTCGGCGCCAACATCGGGGAAGCGCGTGAACACGGCCGCGACGCGGTCGAGAAGCTGGCGGGACGGCTCGGTGAGGCGCGCCGTCCCGCTCTCGAACTCGATGCGACCCGCCGAGAGCGCCGCGCCGAGGGCCGCTTCGGCTCCCGCGAGCGCCGGGTCGCCCGACGCGGTGATCTGGTCGCCGGTGGCCAGCGCGGTCGTGTCGGCCGCGGCAGTCGTGTCCGGCGCCGCGCGGGTGACAGCCGCGGCGGCTCCGACGGTCAGCCGGTCGCGGACGCGCCGCACGCCGCGGACTGCGCTTACAGCCACGAGGGCGCGACGGCGGTCTGTCTCGTCCGCGACCGCCCCGGCGAGCGTCACGTCGCGGCCGTCGGTCTGCGCGGACACGCCGGCGATCCCCGCACCCGTGAGGGCGGCCGTAGAGCCTGCTGTCAGGTCCGCTTCGATCGCGGAGCCGTGGCGCACGACGCACCCGATGATGAGAGCTGCGAGCGCGACGAGGCCGAGGGGCCAGAGGACGGTCTTGGACATGCGCGGCTGGCGGCTCAGGTGGGCGGGCAAGATGCGCTGCACGGGCGCCTCGAACAATACCGTCTCGGCGCGCGAAGGGCGGGGCGCCCTTCACCAACTCTCAGCGGGGAAGGCGGGGGCGGGGCGGCGTATCTTCGCGGCCCGTCCGGGGGTTGCTTGCAACTGCCGCGACGGCCGGGTAGCTCAGTTGGTAGAGCAATGGACTGAAAATCCATGTGTCGGCGGTTCGAGTCCGCCCCCGGCCACTCCGGGACGACGGCGCCGCGGCGCTTGAAATCCCGGTGGAGGCGTCGGCCCTCGTCCCGCCCCGGCGGTGGGGGTCGTAGCTTCGGAAACCGATCCGGCCTGGTAGCTCAGTTGGTTAGAGCGCCGGCCTGTCACGCCGGAGGTCGCGAGTTCAAGTCTCGTCCGGGTCGCCGCCGAAACCGGCCGTTCCTACGGGGGCGGCCGGTTTTGCGTTGTGCCCGTATGCCTCAAAATCGCCGGTTCGGAGGCATGGCGAGACCCGGCCCCGCTACAAGCCCCCGATAAGCCGGGGGCAGGAAGCTAGTGGGCGTGGCGGGGCAGATTCGGCATACGAGTACGGTTTGGATATGAACACCTTATGTGGGATGTTGAACTGGCTAGGGGACGACCCCGCTCGGTCTGGTCTCGCGGCACGTCGGCCGCCTCGCCCCTCACCTCCTGCTGAAATGCGCCTGTTTGTCCTGTCCGTCGTCCTCGTCTGCGTTGCCCGCCCCTCCGGTGCCCAGCAGCCCGGCAGCGTCGTCATCACCGAGATCCTCGTCAACCCCGAAGGCGTCAACGACAACGTCGGGGAGTGGTTCGAGCTCTACAACACCACGTCCCAGCCCATCGACCTGCAGGGGTGGGTCGTCCAGGACTACACCGGGCCCAACAGCGGCTGCACGGCGAACCTCTCGACGACCCCCCACACGATCGCCGCGTCCGTCGTCCTCCCCCCGTACGGGTTCGCCGTGCTCGGGAACAACGCCAACCCGGCGTTCAACGGCGAGGTCCCGGTGAACTACAGCTACGGCACCGCGCTCGCGCTGATCAACAGCGCCGACGGCGTCCTCCTCTACGCGCCCGGCGGCACGACCCTCGTCGACAAGGTGTGCTACCAGAGCGCGGCCGCCTCCGCGCAGAACGGGATCGCCCGCGAGCTCAGGGACGCGACGCTCGACAACCTCGACGTCGACGGCTCGAACTGGGTCAACGCGCTCTTCTCGTCGCGCTACGGGACGGGCGGCTACGGCACGCCGGGCGCGGGCGGGCAGACGGCGATCAGCGCCGGCGCCGTCACGTCGGCCGCAGCCGGGTGGCGGCTGCTGGCCGCTCCGCTCCCCGAACTGACCGTCGGCACGCTCGCCGGGCTCAACCTCGTCCAGGGCGTCTCCGACGAGTTCCCCACGTTCGGCGCCAACCTCTACACCGGCTACACCGGCAACCGCGCCGGGGCCAACGGCGGGTTCACGGTGCCCTCGGCCAAGGCCGACCCCCTCGTGCGGGGCCGCGGATTCTTCTGGTACATGTACGCAGCGGGCGGGCCTGGCCCCACCGACCCGCGCGGGACGAGCAGCCGTGCCGACCTCCCGCTCACCCTCCTCGCCCAGGGCTTCGCGCCCGCGGGCGACGACACGCTGACGGTCAGCGCCGCGGAGCGGGCGGGCGCGACGGACCAGTTCTACGTGCTCGGCAACCCCTTCAACAGCGCGTTCGATCTCTCGGGGCTCACGACGACGAGCGGGACGCTCAGCGAGGTCGTCCAGCTCTACGTCCCGGCCGCCGGCTACCTCATCCGCACCCGCATCGCGGGCGTGGCCGACGGCAACGCTGCCGACGACGTGGCCGTGTGGCAGGGGTTCATGGCCGAGTTCTTCGCGGCCCCCGCGCTCCCGTTCTCCTTCGCCTACGACGAAGCAGCCCGCACCCGCACCGTGCCGCCGTTCTCCGGGCGGCCGGGGGGCGCCGCCGACTACGCCCACGTCGGCCTCGCCCTCGACGGCACGATGGCGTCGGGCGCCGTGATCCACGACGAGGCGGCCTCCCTCTATTTCAGCGACCTGGCCGGGCTGGGCTGGGATCCCTACGACGCGAGCAAGCTGCCCCCGATGGCCGCGCCCGCCGCCACCATCGCCCCCATCGGCCCCGGCCCCGACGGCGCGCCGCGCCAGCTCGCCCAGCGCTCGTTCCCCCTCGCGCTCGCGGGTCCGGTCACGACGCCCGTCGGGTTCACGGCCACCGAGGCGGGGACGTACACGTTCTCCGTCCCGGCGTTCGAGGGCGTCCCGGCGACGTGGGCTGTCACGCTCACCGACCACGAGACGGGGGCGACGACGGCGCTCGGGGCGGGGGCGTCCTACAGCTTCACGAGCGGGGCCGTCGCCTACAGCGAGCGGTTCTCGGTGACGGTCGCGCCGGGTAGCGTCACGGGCACGGAGGCGCCCGCGTCGGCGGGGGCCTACGTCCTCACGGCCGTGGCCCCGAACCCCTCGGACGGGGCGGGGCACGCGACGCTCCTGCTCCGCGACGCCGGGCATGTCCGCGCCGAGGTGTTCGACGTGCTGGGCCGCCGAGTGCAGACGGTGTTCTTGGGCCCGGTGGCTCCAGGCGTCTCGCAGCCTCTGGAGGTCGCCTCGGGCACGCTTCCGCCGGGGGCGTACGTGCTCCGCGTGACGGGGGCGGACTTCGCGGCGACGCGGACGTTCAGCGTCGTCCGGTAGGACGGCCCTGCATCCTGAGACGAGAGGCCTCGGTCCCACTCAGCGTCGGGGTCGAGGTCTCTCTCGGTTCGGCAGAGTGCGAAACCGACCGCCCGGCTAACGATGGACGTCGCGCTCATGCTGCGAGCCGACGACCGACATCAGCGAGCGGAAGAAGCGCCAGAAGGAGCCTCTCCAAGATGGGAACGCCCCGCACCGGACGAACCAGAGCGGGGCGCTGTGCCGTCCGTCCAAGGTCCTTACCCGGCCACCGTCACCCGTCGGACCACCGAAACCTCGCCGGCCGTCAGCCGGACGACGTACACCCCCGGCGCGAGCCGACCCGCGTCCAGCGCCACGTCGTGAGTCCCCGCCGCCCGCTCACCGTCGGCCAGCACCGCCACCTGACGCCCGAGCACGTCGTACACGACCACCCGCACCGCGCCCGCCTCGGGAAGCGTCACGCGCACCGTCCCACCGGTCGAGACCGGGTTCGGGCTCACCGTGAGCGCCAGCGCCGCCGGCACCGCGCCCGCCTCGCCGACGATGGCCTGCGCCTCGACCACGACCGAGAAGCGGCTGCTGCTCGTGCTCCGACGCACGACCGGCACCGGCGGCGCTGTCTCGTCCACCGTCACTGCGGACCCGCGCGCCGCGGTCATCTCGAACGCGTACGTCCCCGCCGCCGTCGGGTCGACCGAGGCAGCCGTCTCGCTGTCCACCAGACGCGCCGACCAGCCGACGGGCAGCGCCGCGGCGTCCCACGAGAGCGACGCCGACCCGCCGGCCGGCGCGCCCGCCGAGGCGTCAAGCGCGACCGTGTATGTCCCGCCACGAGCGGGAGCGCCTGCACCGCCAGCGCCGTCCCGTCCGAGGACGCCGTCGAGAGCGTCGCGTAGTCCGACGCCGCCGGCGCGAGCGCGTAGGCGTCCGACGGGTCCATGCCCGCCGTCGCGCCGTCCACAAACGCGACGAAGGCCGACGCCTCGCGGCCGTAGCCGCCGTCCCCGAGCGTGAGATGGAGCGCAACAGAGGGCGGCGTGGTCACCTCGGCCGCCTCGCCGGTGCCGCGGCCGTAGAACTGACCATCGCCGAGCACCTGCTCGGCGTGACCGCCCCGCCGTCGGTGTCCTTCGCCTGCGCCCAGGAGCCCTGGAACGCCGCGACGGCGCCTCGCTCGACGTCGCCGATGCCCGAGACCCCGAGACCCACACGCGGTACGCCGGCAAACGGTTGTCGTAGACGTAGATCGCCGCGCCGACGTCGGCCCGCGTGACGAGGTCCCAGTCGATGCTCGTCCGGTACGGGTTGCCGACGAGCTTCCACCCGTCGGCGCTCGGGCTGGCCTGCGCCGTGTACGTCAGCGGGAGGGCGACCGGGCCCGTGGGCGCGTCGCCGGTCACGACGAGCGACTGCCGGAGGCCGGCCGGGAGCGGCCCGCTCATGTCGGGGGCGTCGTAGACGTAGACGAAGTGGCCGCGCCCGGACGGCACCACGTCGGAGGCGGACGCCGGGGCGACGTAGCCGGCGTCGAGGGTGCTGGGCGCGGTCTCGTCGTAGCGGTAGACGTTGGACGTGCCGGCGGGGAAGTCGGCTCCGGGGAAGCCCTGGGTGTGGACCGGGCCGAGGAGGTCGCCGACGGTGGCGCCTGCGACGGGCGCGGCGAGCATCCGCCAGCCGGCCGCCCCGCGGAGCTCGGCCGTGACGACGCTGTAACGCCGGGCGTAGACGCCGTGCTGTGACCCGTCTTGGTAGCTCTGCCACGCCACGAGCACGTCGCCGTCGGCGTCGACGGCCACCGAGGGGGTGTCCTGGCTGCTCGTCGTGGTCGTGTTGACGCGGAACTCGGCCCCGACCGGCGCCCCCGGCGCCGCGTACCGCTGCGCGTAGATGCCGTAGCTGTTCCGTCCGAGCTCTGCCACACGGCGATCGAGGCCCCCAAGGCGCTCCGCGCCACCGCCACGTTCTGCTGGCCGCCCGCCGTGGTCGTGTTGACGCGCGTCTCCACGCCGGCCGGGATCACGGTCTGCTGCGCCCACGGCCGGCCCGGCCAGGGCGAGCACCGCCGCGGCCGCACGGCGCGCCTCGGCGCGGCGGACGAGACGGGCACAGAAGAGGTGGGGGCTGGACGGGCGGGCCATCGGGGAGGGGGCAAAAAGGAAGACCCGACTGGCCCTTGTGGGACCGGTCGGGTCTGACGTGGCCGGGAGGATGCCCCCTAAGCCCTTGCAGAACGGGGCATATATCCCCTCGCATGCAACGTCCTCCCGCGGGCAGGCCATGCGGGGGACCCTCGACGGCTCGTTCCTGGTCGGTCCGGCCATGCCGACAACCGCGGCGCCCCGTCGTAGCGCTACCGCTCGGCGGACATGACAAAGCCCGCGAGGTCCGTGACAGTCGCGGTGTCCTCGAAAAGGGCGTCGGAGGCCTCGCGCATCTGGTGCCCGAGCGCGTCTCGGCGGTCCCGGTCCGTCCCCACTTCAATGGCGAGGCGGATGTACTCGTCGGGCGACGCAGCGATGCCGAGGTCGTCCAACCCGCACTGTCGGGCGGCGGCAAGGGCCCAGCGCGTCCGGTGATGCGGACCGGGGAGCGAGACGACCGGCGTGCCGGCGGCGTAGGCATCGTAGACCGTGTTCGCCCCGCCGCCGTAGTGGACCGTGTCGAGGGCCACGTCGGCGAGCGCCGTCAGTGCGAGGTAGTCGACCTCGGGCATCCTAGGCAGGAATCGGATGCGGGCCGCCACGTCTGGCATCGCGGCGTCAAGGCGTCGGCGGAGTCGGTCGGTCACGGCCGGGAGCTTGTCGTCGATGAGCACGACATGGCCGGACGGGTCCGCCCGGAGGACGCCCGCGAACAGCGCATCCATGTCCGGGTGGACCTTCCGGAGGTTCTGGGCGCAGAGGTAGAGCCCGCCACGCGCGGGAAGTCCGAACTGCTCGCGTGTGACGGGCGCCGGGACGGGCGGGCGGAAGTAGTAGGTCGGGAGGTGGTCCAGCCGGACGAGCCGCTCGGTGTAGTCCGCCTCGGCGCCCGCGCGGTCGAGCGCGCCGCCCGAGAGGAACGTGTCCAGGTTCGGGATTCCCGACGTGTCCGGCCAGCCCCAACTCGTCGCCTGCACCGGTGCGAGGCGGAAGAACGGGAGCGCGTAGTTCGTCGCGTCCGTCCCGACTTCCCAGTAGTGGAGCACGGAGAACCGCGCCGCGCGGACCGCCTCGGCGGCGTAGGCGATCCCGGGTGGGAGTCGCAGAAACGCGACGCCCGGGGCGGTGATCGCGGCCCGGACGACCTGCTCGCCAACAGTCCCGGAGCACACGACGGTGACACGGATGCCGTGCGCGGGCAGCCGCTCGATGATCCCGCGCATCCCCTTAAGGAAGACGCCCTCGTGTCCGCGCGTGACCACGAACCCGACGTGAGGCGGCCTCTCGACGGGAAATGGCTCGAACGTGGGGACGCCGGGGGTGAACAGGCCCGCCCAGCGTGTCTTGAGCGCCTGGTTGTCGCGGCCCTGGTACGTCAGCAGAGACGGCGGCTCGCCGCCGGACAACGGGAGCTCGTCGAGCGCGAACGGGCCAGCGGTCTCGGCGCGGCCCAGGGCAGCGTCGATCCGGGCGCGTGCCTCGTCGATCTCAGCAACACTCGACGGGACGACCGGGCAGAGCGTCTCGGCGTGGAGCCGCCGGAGCGGGTCGGCCGGCGAGACGGCATCGACGTGGGCCCATGCGGCGCGGGCGCCGCTCAGGTCGCTGCGCTTCTCCATCGCCTGCGCGACGTTCCGGTGCGCGCCGGCGTCGGCCGGGTCGAGCCGCGCGGCCTCGCGGTAGTGGACGAGTGCCTCATCCGCCTCGTCCCACTCGTCGAGGGCGACGCCGAGGTTGTTGTGGGCTGCGGCCCAGCCCGGCGCAAGCCGTGCCGCCTCGCGGAACCGCTCCAGCGCCGAGCGGACGCGTCCGACGTCGAGGTAGGCGTTGCCGAGGTTGTAGTGGGCCCGTGCGTGGTTCGGCTTGAGCGCCGTCGCGCGCTCGAACGCAGCGACAGCCTCTAGAGGCCGGCCGAGCGCGCGGAGGACGAGCCCGAGGTTGGCGTGACCCTCAGGGAAGTCCGGCGCGATCACGGTCGCCCGGCGGCACGCGGCTTCGGCACCGGCGAGGTCGCCCGCGCGCCGGAGCGCCTCGCCGAGATTGGCGTGGGCGGACGCGTTGCCGGGCTCGACCTCGCTCGCCCGCCGGAACTGGTCCGCGGCCGCATCGAACCGGCCCGCCTGGATGTCGAGCACGCCGAGCAGCAGGCGGGGCGCAGCAGCCCGCGGCGCCAGTGCGAGGGACTGGCGAGCGAGCTGACCCGCACGCCGCGCGTCCCCTGCGCGCTGCAGGGCCGCGGCCTCCTCGAAGAGCAGGCGGGCGTCCTCCATCGCGCGGCGCGGGCTCACGCCGGTCTCGACGCCGCCTCGGCCGGTGCGACCTCTGGCGGGGCGGCCCAGAACGCGAGGCCCGGCATCGCCAGTGCCGCTGCACGCTGTGGGCTCTCGGGGCCCAGCAGCCCCGGCCGCCGCATCTGCGGCAGCACGGCGACATCGTAGATCTCCTCGACGCTCTCGTGGTAGCTCACCTCGCCGAGGATCTGCCCCGTCCGCAGGTGGAAGGCGAGGACGCCGCTTCGGAGCGCGTCGTCGGCCATCGGGAGGTCGCCGAGCGAGCGGCCCTTCCGGAGCTTCGACATCCCGACGAACACGACGTCGCCGTACCTCGCCATCCCGCGGAGGAAGCTCGGGGCCTTCAGGACCGTCGTGACCTCGCCGGCCTCGGGGTCCACGCGGGCGACCTCGCCCTTGGCCGAGAGGAGGACGTAGAGGGCCCCGTCGAACAGGCGGGGCGAGTGGGGCATGGCGAGCCCCGTGAACACCTCCTCGCCGGCCCGGACGTCGAAGAGGACGCCGCCGACCAGCTTGCCGGGGCTCCAGCCCCGCGGCGTGTCGGTCCTCCCGAGGGCCGTCACGTAGGCGGGCCGGCCGTCCCGGAGGGCCATCCCGTTGAGGTGGGACCGGTCCTCGTCGCCGAGGGCCGTGACCCACGGGGGCGTCCACGCGGGCCGGAAGTGGTGGCCGTCGCCGACGAGGCCGAGGCACGAGAACCGCGTGTTGACGGCCCAGAGGCCGGGCGCGCCGTCCGGTCCGGTCCCCCAGGCCATGTCGTGGAGGTCGAGCTCGCCGGTCGCGTAGGTCGCCGTCGGGACGAACAGGCCGTCGTAGCGGCCCGGGGCGCCGGGGTAGCCGGCGGCGAGCTCGGGCGCGCTCGCGAGCACGACGACGGCGTCGCGGGTCGCGACGGCGAGCCGGTCCACGGCGCCGGCGCGCCCGTCGACGGCCATCCCCATCGGCTTGTCGAACGTCCGGGGGAGCTGGACGAGCTGGCCGTCCTCGGCGCTGAGGACGACGAGCTTGCCGGCTTGGTAGGTGCTGAGGACGAGCGAGACGCCGAGCCGTTCGAGGAGGTCGGCGAAGCCCGGCGTGGCGGTGCAGGCGAAAGCGGCGGACATCCGGACGCGAGAGGGGAGGGCAGTGCCGTGCGGAACGGCCCCGATGGTACGCCGCACGGCGACCGTCCACTCGGCGGCCCGGGCCCCTCGCCCCCCGGCGGCCCGACCTTACGGGCCCCCGACGGCCGAGGCGACCGAGGCGAAGTAGTCCCGGAGGATGACCCGCCGGCGGAAGCCGGGGTCGCGCCCGCGGTCCCCGAGGAACCCGTCGAGGATGCCGTTGAGGTCCTCGTCGGTCAGCCGGTAGAACCGGGCGACCCGCCCGAGCGTCGCCGCGTGGGCCGAGCGGGCCTCCGCCCGCGCCTGGCGGGACTCGCCCTCGGACCAGACCCGGCTGGCGAGGGCGGCGTGGGCGAGCGAGTAGGCCTCTTCGACGTCGCGCCGGGAGGGCCGGAGGTCGGGGCAGGGACGGGTTTCCATTCGGGGCCGCGTCGGCGGTGGTGGGGCGTTCGCGTGCGCCGTCCCGACCTCCGTGCCGTCCCGGGCGTCGGGCGGAATAGACCCCCGTTCCGTCATGCGGCCCGGTGCCGGCGAGGGACCGGCCGCCGTGGCGTCCCGGTGTGGGACCGGCCGCTCTAGGGGTGGAGAGAACGGACGTCCGTCGCGTACAGCTCGACGTCCGTGTCGTCCCCGGGCACCCGGAGCGTCCGTTCGAACCCCATCCCGAGCTTCGCCAGGAGCCGGGTGGACGCCGTGTTCCCCGGCGCCACGATGGCCACGACCCGCCGGAGCCCCAGGTCGTCCCGGGCGTGGCCCAGCGTCGCCCGGGCGGCCTCGACGGCGTACCCCCGCGCCCCGTGCTCCGGGAGGAGGGCGTACCCGACGTCGACGTCGTCCAGCCCCTCGCGCTGGAGGAGCCCGCAGAGCCCGACGGGGACGCGCCCCTCCTTCAACTCGACGAGGTACAGGCCGAACCCGTGGGCCTCGTAGCTCCGGACGGGCCCGTCCCGGATGTAGGCCTCCGCGTCCGGGACGGTCCGTACGCCCCGGTCCCCGATGTAGCGGAGGAACGCGGGCTCGTTGAGCAGGCGGACCACGAACGGGGCGTCGTCCGTCGTGAGCCGGCGGAGGACGAGGCGGTCGGTCTCCACGACGGTCATAAGCGGAGGGCGCGTGGGGGCGGACGCGAGGGGTCCCGCCGTCGTCGGGGGAGGGCCGGTGGGGCCGGCCCGACGGTCGACGCTCCCTAGCGCGCCACGACGAGCCGGCGGCTCTCCGTGAATGTCGCGCCCTGCACGCGGACGACGTACACGCCCGCCGCCAGCCGCGACCCGTCGACGGCGAGGGCCACGTCGGTGCCCGCCGGGGCCTCCCCGTCGAAGAGCGTCACGACGGTCCGCCCGAGCGCGTCGACGACCGTCGCCGTGACGTGCTCGGCCGTCGGGAGACGGAGCGTCAGCGAGGACCGGCCCGAGGACGGGTTCGGGCGCGGGGCCGACAGGCGGCGCTCCGTCGCCGGGGCCGGGGCGGCCGACGCGGCCCCGCCGGCCCGGAGGGCCAGGGCGAACCGGTCCGTCCAGCCCGTCGCCTCCGACGTGAACGTGTACCCGTCGGCGAGGTCGGCGACGGCGCCCGTCGCGGCGTCGCGGAG
>DASWMO010000286.1:0-15930 GCA_036399715.1 Rubricoccaceae bacterium | reverse complement strand
AGCTCCTGGCCCTTCTTGACGACCTCGGACGGGTGCTTGACCCGCTTGGTCCACGAGAGGTCCGAGACATGAACCAGGCCGTCGATGCCGGGCTCGATCTCGACGAACGCGCCGAACGTGGTGACGTTGCGGACGCGGCCGCGCGTGACCGTCCCGACCGGGAAGCGCGCCATCAGCCCCTCCCACGGGTCGGGCTCCAGCTGCTTCATGCCCAGGCTGATCTTCTTGTCGCGCGGGTCGATCTTGAGCACCTTCACCTGCACCGACTGCCCGAGCTGGACGCGCTGCGTGGGGTGCTTCACGTGCTCCGTCCACGACATCTCCGAGATGTGGACGAGGCCCTCGATGCCGCGCTCGATCTCAACGAACGCGCCGTAGTCCGTGATCGAGACCACGCGGCCCTCGAGCTGCGTGCCCTCGGTGATGCGGTCCGCGAGGTCGTCCCACGGGTGCCGCTGGAGCTGCTTGTAGCCGAGCGAGATCCGCTGACGCTCGCGGTCGTAGTCCAGGACGACGACGTTGAGCTTCTGGTCGAGCTCGACGACCTCCGACGGGTGGCCGACGCGGCCCCACGAGAGGTCCGTGATGTGCAGCAGCCCGTCCACGCCGCCCAGGTCGACGAAGACGCCGAAGTTGACGATGTTCTTGACCTGGCCCTCCAGGACCTGACCCACTTCGAGAGAGTCCAGGATCAGCGTCCGCTGGTGCTGGAGGTCCTTCTCGATGAGGGCCTTGTGCGAGATGACGATGTTGCCGTTGGCCGGGTTCGTCTTGACGACCCGGAATTCCATCGTCTTGCCAAGGTACACGTCGAAGTCGCGGACCGGGCGGACGTCCACCTGCGAGCCGGGGAGGAAGGCCTCCGCGCCGAGCAGGTTGACGATCATGCCGCCCTTGATGCGCTTGACGATCTCGCCCTCGATGACCGCGCCGGACTCCATCGCCTCGTCGACGATCATCCAGCGGCGCTTGTCGATGGCCTTGGCGCGAGAGAGCGTGAGCTGCCCGCGGCGGTCTTCGAGGCGGTCGACGTAGACGTCGATCTCGTCCCCGACCTTGGGGACCTCGGAGAACTCGTTCTTGCCGACGACGCCATCGGACTTGAAGCCGATGTCGACGACCACCTCCTTGTCGGTGATCGCGACGACGCGGCCGACGACGATCTGGTCGGACTCGACCTCGGACATCGACTGGTCGATCATCTCGATCATCGCCGCGTCGACCGAGGCGCCGTCGCCACGCGACTGCGGGCCGGTCGTCTTGGCGCCGCGCTCGAGCTCTTCGAGCGTGACCGTGCGGCCGAGGTTCTTGCCGGTGTAGCCCTTCGCGGGCGCCGTACGCGGCGTCTCCGCCGGCGGTGCGACGGCCTCGATGACGGGCGCTGCCGCCTCCTTCACCGCCTCGACGGCGGGAGCGACGGCCTCGGTAACGGCCTCGACGGCCGGGGCAACTGCCTCCTGGACCGTCTCAACGACGGTCGCAGCGGCCGACGATGCAGCAGCGACGACCGTCTCGACGACCGACGGGGTCTCCTCGGTCGCCGGTGCATCGGCGGGGGCCTCAGCAGCCGGAGCGGCCTCGGCGGCCGGCTCAGCAGCCGGTGCATCAGCAGCGGGGGCCGCATCCGACGTGTCGCCGGACACGGCGTTCGTCACCCGCTCCGTCACGACGGCGGCGGTGGCACGCGCGGCCGCACCGACGCGGTCGAGCAACGGGGCGTCGTCGGGCACGTCGTCCGTGCGCGTCCGCTCGGTCGCCTCGGAGACGACGTCGGCGATGCCGTCGGCGACGGTCTTTGCGCCATCGGCGAGCGCCGTGACGGCGCTGCCGAGGCGGTCGGCGAGCGACGGCGAGCCGTTCGCGTCGGTGGACGCCGCGGCGTCCGTGTTCTGGACGTCCGTGGACGTCTGGTCTGCGTCCTGGTCGGGCGCGTTCTGCGGGGTGTCAGCCATACAGGGTTCCCGGCGGTCGTCCTCCCCGGAGGGATGTGAGACGTGGACGACGGCCGATGGGGTTGGAAAAGAGGAAAACGGCCCGCCAGGCGGTGTCTCGTCCCGGACGGGCCGGGCGCAGGGCGGGTATGGGGAGGGCTCGGGGAGCCGGGGCTCGCGGTTAGCGGGCCGGATGTGGGGCAGCCGCGGCGAGCGCGGCCTGGACGACGGTCTCGACCTGCTCGTCGACCGTCAGCGTGGTCGTGTCGAGCAGGACGGCGTCGGGCGCCGCGACGAGCGGCGCGAGGTCGCGGGAGGTGTCGCGCGCATCGCGCGCGGCCATCTCATCGCGGACCGTCTCGAACGACGGCACGGGTGCCCCGGTTCGCTCCGACAGCACCGTGAGGTCGTCGAGGCGGCGGCGCGCGCGGGCGTCGAGGTCGGCTACGAGAAAGAACTTGACGGCCGCGTCGGGGAAGACGACGGTGCCGATGTCGCGCCCCTCGACGACCACGCCGCCCCGGTGTGCCGCGGCGACGGCCCGTTGCTGGGCCACCATCGCGGTGCGGACCGGAGCGAGGGCGCTCACGCGACTGGCGGCCTCGGCGGCTTCGGGCGTCCGGATCCGGGCGGTGACGTCCTGTCCCCCGAGGGAGACGTGGACACCGTCCGGGGCGGGCACGAGGCCGATGGCAAGACCGGGGACGAGGGCCGCAGCGGCGTCTTCCGTAAACGGCAGGCTCTGGTCGCCGAAGGCGAGTCCGACGGCCCGGTACATCGCGCCGGTGTCGAGGTAGAGCCAGCCGAGCCGGTCGGCGACACGCCGCGCCGTCGTGGATTTGCCGGACCCGGCCGGGCCGTCGAGGGCAACAATCACGCAGGCATGGTGCTCGGGGAGCCGCGAAAAATAGGACGCCGCGGGCCCGTTTCCTACGCTACGCGCTGTGAGAAAGCCGTGCAGCCGCGGGTGTCCCCTCGTGCGGAACGCGTTGAGTCGCGTCGCGGGGCAGGCAGTGGTCCCGGGACCGTCAGACAGACCGGACGCCCTACCCCTCCAGCAGCAGCGGCAGCGTCATCAGCGCCACGCCGAGGGCCATCATCACCAGCTGCCACGCCGACTTCGCCGCGGTGTGGCTGTGCCGCAGGTTCAGTTCCGGGATGAGATCGCTGCCGGCGATGTAGAGAAAGCCGCCGGCCGTAAAGGGGAGCAAGACGTTCGCGAGCCCCTCGACGGCCTGCCCAGCAACGATCGCTACGCCTGCTCCCAACAGGCCTGCCAGGCCAGACGCGAAGTTGACCGCCAGCGCCCGCCGCGGCGTGTACCCGCCGTAGACGAGGATGCCGAAGTTGCCGATCTCCTGCGGGATCTCGTGCAACACGACGGCCAAGGTCGTCACCAGTCCGGTCTCGACCGAGACGAGGTAGGAGGCCGCGACGATGGCACCGTCGATAAAGTTGTGCGCGACGTTTCCGGCGAGGCTCATCGCCGCGACGTGGCCCGGCGCGCCCCTGGCGTGGTGATGCCCGTGCGAATGCCCCCCGTGCAAGTGCCCTCCGTCTTCGCCGCCCGGCAGGTCATGGGCGTGGTGCCAGTGGAGGAACTTCTCCAGCACAAAGAAGGAGCCGACGCCGGCCAGCACAAGCAGCCCCGGCAGCAGACCCGGCCCGAGCGCGGCGTACGCCTCGGGGATGAGGTGCAGCACCGCTCCGCCGAACATCGCGCCCACGGCAAAGGCGACGAGCAGAAACAGGACGCGCTCCAGCCGTTGCCGGCCGAATGCGAGCACGCTCACACCGGCCAGCGAGACGAACGAGATGGCGGCGACGCTCAGGAGCGCGTAGGCCCAGGCGGGCACGGCAGGCACGGTCTGGAGAAACTGAAAGCCGGCACGCCCGGCAGGGGACGTTACGCGTCGGCAGCGTAGCCTTTGCCCTCGCGTTCGGCCTGCGCCACCTTCTCGGGGTCCAGCGTGATGACCGGCTTCTGGACCGAGGCGATGTTGCCCGGGTCGCTCACGTCCTCGGAGCTAACAGTCGGCGGGGTCGTCTCCGAGACGTCATCGCCGTCGTGGTCGCCCTTGCCAACGCGGTCCTCGACGTAGTCCGGGCGCTCCTCGCGCAGGTGGAGAGGGTCCTTCTTTTCGGAAAGGTCGGCCATGACGGGTGCGGGGAGTGGAGCCGCTGTACGCGACCGCGCCGCCGCGGTTCGCCCGGTCGCGATGCCTAGCCTGCCCGCATCTCGGCCGGTGCGACCGGGTACTCGGCGTCGACCTCGCCGCGCGCCATCGCGCGGAGGCGGCGCTGGAGCAGCCGCCGACGCAGCGCCGAGAGGTGATCCGTGAACAGGACGCCGTCGAGGTGGTCGATCTCGTGCTGCGCGACGCGCGCGAACATGCCCGACGCGACGGTCTCCTGCGGCACGAAGGCGCGGTCGAGGTAGTGCAGCCGGATGCGCGTCGGGCGGATGACCGTCTCGCGGATGTCGGGCATCGAGAGACAGCCCTCCTCGTAGCCCTCGTCCTCGGCGTCGGGCATCGGCTCGGCGACGGGGTTGATGAGCGCGAACGGCCCCAGCGCGAACGGTGGGACGACGCCCCCATTCTCGGCCGCGAGGTCGTCCGCGAACGGCGCGAGGTCGACCGTGAACACGCGCACGCTCTGCCCGACCTGCGGCGCGGCGAGGCCGACGCCCGTCGCGCCGAGCATTGTCTCGACCATGTCGTCGATGAGCTGCTGCAGCTCGAGGCTGTCGCCCGCGACCGGCGTTGCGCGCTGCCGGAGGATGGGCTGGCCGTACGTGTAAATCGGGAGGACCACGGGGCGGGACAGGCTGGCGGGACGTGGAAAGCTAGACGCCGCGCCCGGCAGCAGGGCTCCGGGCGCGCGTCCTCACTCTGTCTTCGGCAGGCACGGCATGGCCCGCTGCTACTCGCCGGCCGCCTCGCGGAGGTAGTCCTCCAGGATGACGCACGCTGCGGCAGCGTCGATGCGGCCCTTTTCGCGCCGTGCACTGCGCCGAGACCCGGCCGCGACGAGCGCGTCGAGGGCCCGCCGCGACGAGCCCGTCTCGTCCTGAACCTCGAACCGGACGCCGGGCAGAACGCCTTTGAGGCGCCCCAGAAATGGCCGGATGCGCGCGACGGCCGCGCCCTCGGAGCCGTCCTCGTCGAGGGGCCACCCGACGACGACCGCTTCGAGGCCCAGATCCGCGTGCAGGCGGGCCATCTCGGCCAGCGCGTCGGCCTGACCGAACGCCCCGACGGGCTGCGCGAACATCTGCAGCGGGTCCGTCACGGCCACGCCCACGCGCTTCAGCCCGACGTCGATGGCGGCGATACGCGAGACAGAGCGGGGCGAGACGTCGGGCACGGGCGTGAAGCGGAGAGCCGCCAAGCTACCCAGCGACCCGACGCAGGATCGCAAAACGGGGACGCTCAGGCGGCGCGGCGGACCGGGAGCGTGGCACCTTCGGGCTGCTCGGCGCTTCCATCGGGGACTGAGTAGCCGAGGTCCTCGAGCGGCTTCTGAAGCGACGACCGCAGCTTCTTGCTGGGCTTGAAGTGGGTCTTGCGGCGGGCCGGGATGAAGACCGTCTCGTTCGTCTTCGGGTTGCGCGCCTTGGGCTTCGCGCGCGTCTTCTTGACCTCGAACACGCCGAAGTCGCGGAGTTCGATCCGGACCTCCGGGTCCGCTTCGGCCATGAGGTCGCGCAGCGCCTCGACCGTCGCGTGGACCCACGGCTCGGAGCGATACAGGGGCTCGCCGAGGCGCTCGGAGACGCGTCGGGCAAGGTCTTTCTTGGTCAGCGTCGGGACGCGGTCGGTCTGCAGTTCCATCGAAGGGATGCGGGCTGGATTCATATGTCCAACGTACGTACACCCGAAATCGGGTGTGCCGCCACTTCCATTCGGACCTGCCACCCGGCCGGACCGCACTCCGACAACAGCCCGTTTTGCCCATTTTGGGCATGTCCTCCAGATATTGGCCGCCTTAGCCCGCTCCGCTTTCCCCGGTTCCGCACATGGGTTTTCCCTGAGATACGCCGCCCAAGTCAGCCTTCACGGTGGACGCCGTAGATCCCGTCGAGCCGGCCGAGGCGCTTCACGACGCGCGTCAGCTGCGCCGTGTCCGAAACATAGAGCACGATCTGGCCCTCGAACATGCCGTCCTCGCTCGTGACTGTGATCGAGCGGATGTTGGTTTTGAGGCTCTTCGAGATCACCGTCGTGATGTCGCTCACGATTCCGACGCGGTCCTCGCCGACGAGGCGGAGAGTCGCCGGGAACTGGACGTCCTTCTGGCGGCTCCACTCGACGCGGATGATGCGCTCGGCGTGGTCCGTGAACAGGTGCGGCGCATTCTTGCACGAGCGACGGTGGATGCGCACGTTGCCCGTCTTGGAGAGGTAGCCGAAGACGTCGTCTCCGGGGATGGGGCCGCAGCACGGCGCGTAGTCGACCGCGAGGTCTTCGTGGCGCTCGCCGTCGATGACGAGCGTCGGCGCGCCGCGCTCGCGCGCGTTGTCGCGGACGTACGTCGCGAGGCTGTCGACTTCGAGGAGCGCCGGCGAGACGGTCCCGGTGGCCGGCGCGTCGTCCTCGGGATGCCCGTTTCGGGCGAGCTCGACGAAGTCCGCGGGGTCGAACAGGCCCGCCCCGATTTCGAAGAACAGCTGCGCCGCGTTGGGAAACTTGAGCCGCGCCGAGAGGCGGTTGATCTCCTGCTCGTCTAGGACGAGGCGCGCGCGCTTGAGCTTCTTGTCCAGCAGGTCCCGGCCGAGGGCCACGGCCTTGCGGCGGCGCTCGTTGACCCAGTGGCGGATGCGCGTCTGCGCCTTGTGCGTGACGACGAACGTCGTCCAGTCCGGGTTGGGCGTCTGCCGCTTGGACGTCAGGATCTCGACCTGCTCGCCCGAGTGCAGCACATACGAGAGCGGCACCATCTTGCCGTCCACCTTGGCGCCGATGCAGTGGAAGCCGACCTCGGTGTGGATCTGGAAGGCGAAGTCGACGGGCGTCGCACCGGTCGGGAGCGTGACGAGTTGGCCCTTGGGCGTGAAGACGTAGATCTCCTCGTCATAGAGCTGGAGCTGGAACTCACGGACGAACTCGCCGGCGTCGTCCGGGCGTGGCGTCTCCAGGAGGTCGCGGACCCACGAGACCATCTTCTCCATGCGGGCCTCGTGGCCCGTCGCGGCCGCGCTGCCCTCCTTGTACTTCCAGTGGGCCGCGACGCCGCGCTCGGCAATGTCGTGCATCTCGGCGGTGCGGACCTGGATCTCGACGGGCTTGCCCTCGGGCCCGATGACGGTCGTGTGGAGGCTCTGGTAGCCGTTCGATTTCGGGACCGAGACAAAGTCGCGGAAGCGTGCCGCGATGGGCTGGTAGAGCGCCGTGAGGACAGAGTAGACGCGCCAGCAGTCCTCGCGGCCCTGCTTGCCCTCGCTCCGGAGGATGATCCGAATCGCGAAGAGGTCGTAGACGTCGTCAAGTTCGATCTCCTGCTTGCGCATCTTGCGCCAGATGGAGTAGATGCTCTTGGGCCGGCCGACGATCTCGAAGTCGAAGCCGGCCTCGGTGAGTTCGGTCCGCACGGGCTCGATAAAGCGCTCGACGTAGCGCTCGCGCTGGCGGCGCTTGGCGTGGAGGCCGTCCGCGATGGCGCGGTACGCGTCGGGCTCGAGAAACTTCAGCGACAGGTCTTCGAGCTCCGTCTTGACCTCGTGGAGGCCGAAGCGGTGCGCGAGCGGCGCGTAGAGGTCCCGCGTCTCGGTCGCGATGCGGACCTGCTTCTCGCGCGCGAGCCCGCCGAGCGTCCGCATGTTGTGGAGGCGGTCGGCAAACTTGACGAGGATGACCCGGACGTCCGAGGCCATCGAGAGCATGAGCTTCCGGACGTTCTCGTCGTGCTTCATCCCGCGCCCGCCAACGACGGACCCGATCTTGGTCACGCCGTCCGTGATCGCGGCGACGTCGTCGCCGAACTCGCTCCGGATGAGGTCGAGCGAGAGGTCCGTGTCTTCGACCGTGTCGTGCAGGAGCGCCGCGGCCACCGTCACGTCGTCGGCGCGGATATCGCGGGCGGCGATGAGCGCGACTTCGAGCGGGTGTGAGATGTACATCTCGCCCGAGGCGCGGCGGTCGTCGCGGTGCGCCCAGTACGCGACGCGGAACGCGCGCCGGATGAGGCCCTCGTCGACGCTCGGGAGGTTGCGGCGCGCGTGTTCGAGGAGCACGCGGAGGCGCCGCTCATACTCGGGGATGACCACGAGCGAGTCCAGCTGCGTGTTGAGCGTCTCGGAGGCGTGGATCATGCAGTCAGTGCGCGGCGTGCCGATGGTCGGCGGTCTCGAAGGTAGAACCGGCTGGAGAGCCGGTTAGGGCGAAACGCGTGCGGGGCCGCGTCCAGAGTTGGACGCGGCCCCGCACGCTCATGGTCGCAGAGAAACCTACCCGCGGTCCCCGCTCCGGCCCCGGTTCGTCGGCTCGGACTCCGGCGGCGGCTCGCCCGTGAGTGGCGGTGCGCCCTGCTGAGCATCGGGGTGGTCCGAGTTCTGCGGCGTCTGCGGAATGACCGGGTTACCGGCTGTGTCCGGCGTAGCCGAGCCCGTCCCGAATGCCTCGGCCTTGGCGTCCTCGGCCGGAGCCTCGGCGCCCGTCGTGTCGGGCGCGTCGTCCGTCGCCTCCGTCTCGTCGGCCGGAGCCTCGGAGGCTGTCAGCACAGGAGCCGGGGCCGTTGTCGCAGACGGAGCCGCCGCCTTCGGCGAGAGGGCGGCGTCGCCGGTGCCGGTCTTGGAGCGCGAGCGGCGCGTGCGGCGCTTCGTCTGGGCCGCGCCCTCGGGGCGCACGTCGTTGAAGTCGACGATCTCGATGACGGCCATCTCGGCCGAGTCGCCGGCGCGCTGGCCGATCTTGACGATGCGCGTGTAGCCGCCGGGGCGGTCCGCGATCGCCGAGGCGACCTCGCCGTAAAGGGCCTTCACGGCCTCCTTGTCCTGGAGCCGGCGGAACGCCTGGCGGCGCGCGCCCGTCGAGGGGTCCTTGGCGCGGTTGAGAATCGGCTCGACGAAGATGCGGAGGGCCTTAGCCTTGCCGAGGGTCGTCTCGATGCGCTTGTGCGTGATCAGCGCGATCGACATCGACTGCAGCGTCGCCTTCCGGTGTGCCGCGTTGCGCCCGATCTTTTTGATCTTGAGTCCGTGTCGCATGGTGTATTCAGGTGTTCAGGTGGCAAGTGGCAGGTGAGAGCGGCACCTGCCACTTGCTCACGTGCCACCTGTCACGGGTTTTAGACGTTGTCGTAGCGCTCGACGTCCATCCCGAACCGCAGCCCGCGCTCTTCGAGCACCTGCATCAGTTCGAGGAGGGACTTGCGGCCGAAGTTGCGGAACTTGAGCATCTCGCTCTCATCCCGGCGCACGAGGTCGCCGATGGATTTGATCGACGCTGCCCGGAGGCAGTTCTGCGCGCGGACCGACAGGTCGAGGTCGTCGACCGGCTGGTTGAGGACGGCGCGGACGCGCTGGACCTCGGCGTCGATCTCGGTCTCCTCGGCCGACTGCTCGGACGCGGCCTCGACCTCGACGAACAGACCGATGTGGTCCCGGAGGATCGAGGCGGCCTGCGTGAGGGCGTCCTCGGCCGAGATCGAACCGTCGGTGTTGACCTCGAGCGTCAGGCGCTCGTAGTCGATCTTCTGCCCGACGCGGGTCGGCGTGATCGTGTACTTGACGTTGAGAATCGGCGTGAAGATCGAGTCCACGGCGACGACGCCGATGGGATCGTCCGACCGCTTATTCTCGTCCGCCGGGACGTAGCCTCGGCCCTGCTCGATCCGGAGGTCGACGCGGAGGTCGGCGTCGTCGGCGAGCGTGGCGATGAGGTGATCGGGGTTGAGAACCTCGAAGTCGGCCGACACCTTGGCGATGTCGGCGGCGGTCCACGTGCCGGGGCCTTCGAGGTGCATCGAGACGGAGCCCTCGTCCTCGTCCTCGGCGCGGAAGCGGACGCCCTTGAGGTTCAGGATGATGTCCGACACGTCCTCGGTGACGCCGGGGACGGTCGAGAACTCGTGCTGGACGCCGTCGATGCGGACGGCCGTGATGGCGGTCCCGGAGAGGCTTGAGAGCAGCACGCGGCGGAACGCGTTGCCGATCGTGACGCCGTAGCCGGGTTCGAGCGGCTGCACGACGAAGCGCCCGTAGGTCTCGTTCATCTCCTCGACCGTGACGCCGTCGGGCATCTGGAGCTGGATCTGAGCCATATTTCTAGTTGGGGTCGATGGTGACGCAGTGTGCAGCCCCGGCCGCACAGGGTGCCGGGGCCGCGACGGGCGGGCTTACTTCGAGTAGAGCTCGACGATGAGCTGCTCCCGGATGTTTTCCGGGATGTCCTCGCGCTCGGGCAGGTCGAGGAAGCGGCCCATCAGGCGCTCGCGGTCGACCTCGAGGTGCGGGAACTGCCGGCGCGTGCCCGTGACCGCGTCGCGAACGACGGGCAGGTTCTTGCTCTTGGGCCGGATCTCGACGACGTCGCCAGCGCGGAGCTGGTGGCTCGGGATGCCCGAGACGCGGTCGTTGACCATCACGTGGCCGTGGTTGACGAGCTGGCGGGCCTGGCGGCGCGTGCGCGCGAAGCCGAGGCGGTACACCACGTTGTCGAGACGGGCCTCAAGGAACTTGAGCAGGTTTTCGCCGGTGACGCCCTTCTTGCGCGCCGCCTTCTCGAACAGGTTGCGGAACTGGCGCTCGAGGAGGCCATACGTGTACTTCGCCTTCTGCTTCTCCTTGAGCTGGACGGAGTACTCGCTCTCCTTCCGGCGGCGGGCGTTGCCGTGCTGGCCGGGCGCGTAGGGCTTGCGGTCGAGCGCTTTGGAGGGACCGAAGATGGGCTCGCCGAAGCGGCGGGCGATCTTCTGCTTGGGGCCGCGGTAACGGGCCATGGTAAGTCGTGTGTCAGAGAATGAGGACAGACGTTCGGCACACCCGCGGAGAGGTCCCCGGCACGGGCGACGCGTGTCGCCGGTGCACTGTTCTCTCGACCGCGTGCGAGGCGCGAGCCTCGGAGCGGACAGGTGCCGAAACCGGATTTATGCCGTCGCGTATCGTGCGAGCGGATGAAAGACGAGGCGTGGAGAGCAGATCTGCTCGTCCCACGCCCTGCCTTCCAGTCCACTCAGACACGGCGGCGCTTCGGCGGCCGGCAACCGTTGTGGGGGATGGGGGTGGTGTCGCGGATCGAGAGCACCTCGAGGCCCGCGTTGGCGAGCGCGCGCACGGCGCCCTCGCGGCCCGAGCCCGGGCCCTTCACGTGGACATCCACGCGGCGGAGGCCGAGGTCAAAGGCCTCCTTGGCCGCCTCGGCGGCCGCGACCTGCGCCGCGTACGGCGTGTTCTTACGCGAGCCGCGGAAGCCCATCTTGCCCGACGACGACCACGAGATCGCGTTGCCGTAGGCGTCGGTGATGGTGATGAGGACGTTGTTGAACGTCGCCTTGACGTAGGCGGCGCCGTTCGACTCGACCTGGACCTTCTTCTTGGTCGCGCGTCCGGCGCGCTGCTGCTTTGCCATTGTCGTAATTCGGTGGAGCGGACCGCGAGCGGACCGCTGGAGGTGTTTGGAGTCCGGGGCGTCGGCGTCCAGCGTGAGCCTCTGAGACCCAGAGGCAGGCTGGCGTGCAGGGCTCCCGCTGAAAACGAGGCGGACGCGCTACTTGCGCGGGGCCTTCTTCTTGCCTGCGACGGTCCGCTTGCGGCCCTTGCGGGTGCGGGCGTTGGTCTTGGTACGCTGGCCGCGGACGGGCAGGCTCTTCCGGTGGCGGAGGCCCCGGTAGCAGCCGATGTCCATCAGGCGCTTGATGTTGAGCTGGACCTCGGTCCGGAGAGACCCCTCGACGACGTAGTTGTCCTCAATGATCGAGCGCACGAGGCGCGTCTCCTCCTCGCTCCACGAGTCAAGCTTCGAGTTGTGGTCGATGCCGGCTCGGTCGAGGATCTCCTGCGACCGGCGCAGGCCGACCCCGAAGATGCTCGTCAGAGCGATCTCGGCGCGCTTCGTGCCGGGAACGTCGACTCCTGCAATACGTGGCATAACGGAAAACGGGTTGGTGTGGGTCGTCTGTCGGCAGACGTGCGAATCACCCCTGGCGCTGCTTGTGCTTGGGGTTCTTCTTGTTGATGATGTAGATGCGCCCCTTGCGGCGGACGATCTTGTCGTCGGCGGAACGCTTCTTGACGCTGGCTCGAACTTTCATGGTTTCAGGGTAAGCGGGCTGACCGTGCGGCGCTGTCGGTAGCCGGGGCTACTTGTAGCGGTAGACGATGCGGCCCTTGGTGAGGTCGTAGGGCGAGAGCTCGACAGTGACGCGGTCGCCGGGGAGGATCTTGATGTAGAACTTCCGCATCTTGCCCGAGAGCAGGCCGAGGATGGCGTGCCCGTTTTCGAGCGTGACGCGGAACTGCGCGTTGGGGAGCGCTTCGGTCACCTGTCCGTCCTGTCGGATCGCGTTCTGCTTGGCCATTCGGTCGGTGTCGCGCGGGGAGGCGCAGAGGGTTAATCGGCGGAGAGGAGCGTCGGGGCGTGGTCGCCGCGGGCGGCCGCGAGCGCACGCTCAATCCCTTCAAACGATGAGAGGACCTCGGCTGGTCCGCGGCGGACGTGAACCATGTGTTCGAAGTGCGCGCTCAGCGCACCGTCGGCCGTGCGGACCGTCCAGCCGTCGGTGTCGATGTTGACGTCGCCCGTGCCGCCGTTGATCATCGGCTCGATGCAGATCGTCATGCCCGCGAGGAGCTTCTTGCCGAGCCCGCGGCGTCCGACGTTGGGCACGTTGGGCGCTTCGTGGAGCCGCTTGCCGACGCCGTGCCCGACGAGGTCGCGGACGACGCCGTAACCGGCGCCCTCGCACATGCGCTGCACGGCCGAGCCGATGTCGCCCAGACGGTGACCCGCGACGGCCTGCTCAACGCCTGCGTTCAAGGACGCCTTCGTCGTGGCCAGCAGACGCTGCGCCGCCTCCGAGATCTCGCCGACCGGGAACGTGTACGCGAAGTCCCCGAAGTAGCCGCCGAGTTCGACGCCGCAGTCCACGGTGACGATGTCGCCCTCGCGCAGCGGCACCTCGGACGGGATACCGTGCACGACGACGTCGTTGACGGAGATGCAGAGCGAGCCGGGGAACGGCGTGCCCACACCACCCGACTGGTATCCCTTGAAGGCCGGCCGGCCGCCCGCGTCACGGATGATCTCTTCGGCCATCTCGTCCAGCCGCAGCGTCGGAACGCCAGGCGCGACGAGCTCGGCCGCGGCCGTGAGCACGCGCTCCACGACAGCCGCGGCCTCGCGGATGCCAGCGACGTCGCTCTCGGTCTTCAGGACGATCGGGCCCGTCGCCATGTCGGTTAGCGGCGGCGGCCGCGGACGCGGCCGGTCTTCATGAACCCGTCGTAGTGGCGCATGAGGAGGTGGCTCTCGACCTGCTGGAGCGTGTCCAGCGTCACGCCGACGAGGATCAGCAGGCTCGTCCCGCCGAAGAAGTGGGCGAAGCCCTGCACGATGCCCGCCTGTGCCGCGATGGACGGCAGGATGGCGACGGTCCCGATAAAGATGGCGCCCGGAAGCGTGATCCGCGTCAGGATGGTGTCGATGAACTCGCTCGTCTGACGGCCCGGGCGGACGCCCGGGATAAAGCCGCCCTGGCGCTTCATCGTGTCCGCCATCTCCTGCGGGTTGACGGCAATGGCCGTGTAGAAGTAGGTAAAGAAGACGCAGATCGTAAAGAATAGCACCGAGTACCACACGCCGAAGACGTTACCCGTCGCCTCGCCGATGGCGACCCAGAAGCCGCTGTCGGGGAAGAACTGCGCGATCGTGCTCGGGATGAACATGATCGACTGCGCGAAGATGATTGGCATGACGCCGGCCGCGTTGACGCGCAGCGGGAGGTACTGCGTTGTGCCGCCCATCTGCTTCCGCCCGACGACGCGCTTGGCGTACTGGACGGGGATGCGGCGCGTGCCCTGGGTGACGTACACGACGCCCATCGTGACGATGAACAGGGCCGCGACCTCGATCAGGAAGATGAAGACGTTGGAGCCGTCGCGGCCGATCTCGTTGGCGATCGAGGCCGGCAGGAAGGCGATGATGCCGATCATGATGATCAGCGAGATCCCGTTGCCGATGCCCTTCTCGGTAATCCGCTCGCCGAGCCACATGACGAACAGCGTCCCGATGGTGAGGCAGATCACGGTCGTGACCATGAACTCCGCCTGCGGGATCACGATGGCCTGCCCACTCGTCGAGCGGAGGTTGATCGCGTAGCCGATGGACTGGAGCAGCGTGATGCCGATGGTCCCGTAGCGTGTGAGCTGCGTGATCTTCTGGCGGCCGTCCTCTCCTTCGCGCTGCAGCTTCTGGAAGTACGGCACAACCGCCCCCATCAGCTGGATGATGATGCTCGCCGTGATGTACGGCATGATGCCGAGCGCGAACACGCCGGCCCGGAAGAAGGCGCCGCCGACGAACAGGTTGAACAGCCCGAAGAGGCCGCCCTGGTTGTTCGAGCTGTCCGTGAGGCTCTGAAGGACGGACGCGTCGATGCCCGGCAGGGTCACGAAGGACCCGAGCCGGTACACGACGAGGACGCCGAGCGTGAAGAGGATCCGCTGCCGAAGCTCGTGAATCTTCCAGATGTTGCGAATGCTTTCGCCGACCGATGCCATCGTTGTGGGTTCAGGATGCGAGAGGCGGGATGCAGGTCACGTGCGGCGCCCGGCGTGGTGCCGGGGCCGCGCGCTGTGCGCCTGCTAGGCGACGACGGTTGCGGTGCCGCCTGCGGCCTCGATCTTCTCCCGGGCCGAAGCCGAGAAGGCGTGCGCGTGGACCGTCAGCGCCGCACGGAGCGTGCCGTCGCCGAGGATCTTGACGCGGCCGTTCTTGCCGCCGATGCCGTGCGCGCTCAGCGTCTCCGGCGTGATCGTGTCGCCGAGCGTGCCCTTGGAGACGAGCTCGGAGAGGCGGCCGAGGTTCACCGGGTCGTAGGCGACGCGGTCACGGTTCTTGAAGCCGTACTTGGGGACGCGCCGCTGGAGCGGCATCTGGCCGCCCTCGAACCACGTCGGGACGCCGCCGCCCGAGCGGGCCTTCTGGCCCTTGTGTCCCTTGCCGGCCGTGCCAGCGGAGCCGGAGCCCTCGCCGCGGCCGACGCGCTTCTTGTTCTTCGTCGACCCGGGGGCCGGCGTGAGGTTGCTGAGATCCATTGTCGTCGGGTGGTGCTAGAAACGCCCGGTCCCGGCCCGACGCCGGCCGGGGCCGGGGTCGCGTCCGGGACGGACTCGCGTGGTGCGTGGCAGAAGCCGCGCGGCGCGGACGGGCCGCGCAGCGCGGGTCGCCAGCGCAGTCAGGAAAGATAGACGGAGGCGGCAGACTCGGCCGGACCCGACCGGGTGCCTTTTAGATGAAGCACCCCGCCATGTCCGGCCTCGGGCGCTACGCCTCGGCGCCCGCCTCGTCGACGCGGACGAGGTGGCTCACCTTCGTCACCATGCCGCGGATCTGAGGCGTCGCCTCGTGCTCGACGGTCTGGTTCATCCGGCGGAGGCCGAGGGCCTCCATCGTCCGCTTCTGGTCGCCCGGCGTGCGGATGATGCTGCGGACCTGCGTGATCTTGATTGTCGCCATGGTCGGAGAGAATGCGGGAACGGACGGCGGGCCGACGCGGCGGGTCTCCCCGGCGGTCGGCCCGGCTCTCCTAACCCTGGAAAACCTGCTTGATGGTGATGCCGCGGCGCGCCGCGACCTCGGCCGGGTCCTGAAGCTGGCGGAGGGCGGCCATCGTCGCTCCGACCTGGTTGTGCGGGTTGGACGAGCCCTGGCTCTTCGAGAGCACGTTGCGGATGCCCGCGCACTCGAGGACGGCGCGGACGCCGCCACCGGCGATGACGCCCGTACCGTCCGAGGCCGGCTTCAGGAGGACGTCGCCGGCGTCGTGCTTGCCGCGGACC
>DASWMO010000285.1:0-8187 GCA_036399715.1 Rubricoccaceae bacterium | reverse complement strand
GCCGTGACCGTACCGCTCGCCCACGCGCACCCGTTCGACGTCTCGCCCACGGAGGCCGTCGCCGTGCAGCGTCGCCTCGAACCGCTCGTTCGCGAGACGCCGCTCGACGCGGCGGCCGTGCAGACCGTCGGTGGGCTCGATGTGAGTGTGCGTGGCGACCGCGTCCGCGCTGCCGTCGTGGTGCTGGACGCGGCGACGCTGGCCGTCGTGGACGAGGCCGTCTGGGAGGGGCCCGTCGCGTTTCCGTACGTGCCGGGCCTGCTGAGCTTCCGCGAGATCCCGGCCCTGATGCCGGCCCTCGAACGCCTGAGCGCGCTCCCGGACGTGCTCGTGCTGGACGCGCACGGTCGCGCGCACCCGAGGCGCTTCGGCCTCGCGTGCCACCTCGGCGTGCTCCTGGACCGGCCCGCCATCGGCGTAGCCAAGTCGCTCTTCGTCGGGCGCTTCGCGGATCTCGGCGAGGACAAGGGAAGCACCGCCCCGCTCGTCCACCGCGGCGAGACGGTCGGGATGGCCGTCCGGACGCGGGCACGCGTGCTGCCCGTCTTCGTGAGCGTCGGCCACCGCTGCACGCTCGCCGACGCCGTAGCCCTCACGCTCCGCACGACGGGCCGCTTCAAGATTCCCGAGCCGACGCGCCTCGCGCACGCGCTGAGCTACCGGCAGGACGACACGGGAAGGGCGGGTTCAGCGAGCTGAGCCAGCCTCACAAACGCCTCGCATCTCCCCGGCCTCCGTTCACCTTTGTGCAAAGACGCAGCGGCCGGGACACGCGCCCATACCTCGGGCGTTGACGGCCGAACATCACGCATAACATGGACGCGACCGTTTCCTCCGGCACACACAGCCCCCTCGACGTCCCCGACGCCTTCGAGCACCCCCGCGGGCTCTTCTGCAACCGGACCCTCAACCTCCGCAACATCGGGGCCATCGGGTACGACATGGACTACACGCTCGTCCACTACCGCGTCGAGCTGTGGGAGGAGCGCGCGTACAGCTACGTCAAGGCCGGTCTGCTCGCGCAGGGCTGGCCCGTCGAGAGCCTCGTGTTCGACCCGGACCTCGTCGTGCAGGGCCTGGTGATGGACACCGAGCGCGGCAACGTCGTCAAGCCGAACCGCTTCGGCTACGTCAAGACGGCCTTCCACGGCACGCAGCCGATGCCCTACGACGAGCAGCGCGAGACGTACCGCCAGACGCTCGTGGACCTCCACGACACGCGGTGGCAGTTCCTGAACACGCTGTTTTCGATTTCCGAGGCCGGCATCTACCTCCAACTCGTCGACCTGCTCGACGCCGGCAAGCTGCCGCCGTCGCTGGGCTACGACGATCTCTACGAGGCCGTCCGGCGGACGCTCGATGCGGCCCACCTCGAAGGCCTCCTCAAGGCCGACATCCTCGCGGACCCGGCGCGCTTTATCGTGCCCGACGCCGAGGTGCCCCTCGCCCTTCTGGACCAGAAGCACGCCGGCAAGAAGGTGCTGCTGATCACCAACTCGGAGTGGGAGTACGCGGCCCCGATCCTGACCTTCGCCTTCGACCCGCACCTGCCCGGCGAGATGACGTGGCGCGACCTGTTCGACCTCGCGATCGTCAACTCCCGCAAGCCCGCCTTCTTCTCCGAGCACGCGCCGGCCTACGAGATCGTCTCCGAAGACGAGGACGGGCGGGCGGTCCTCCGGAGCCACGTCGGGCCGCTCCGCGAGGGACACGCCTACGCCGGCGGCAACGCCGCGCTCGTCGAGGCCAGCCTCGGCCTCCGCGGCTCCGAGATCCTCTACGTCGGCGACCACGTCTACGCCGACGTCCGCGCCTCCAAGGACGTCCTCCGGTGGCGGACGGCCCTCATCCTGCGCCCGCTCGAAGACGAGATCGCCGCGACCGACGCCTTCCGCCCGCAGCAGGAGCAGCTCACGGCCCTGATGAACGAGAAGGAGCGCCTCGAAGCCTATGCCTCGGCCCTCCGCCTAGAGCGCCAGCGCAACGTCGCCGGCTACGGCCCGCAGACCGACCGCCCGGCCGACGCGCTCGAAGCCGGCTTCCACGCCCTCCGCGCCCGCTTGGTGGACCTCGACGCGCGCATCGCGCCGCTCGCCCGCGCCGCGTCCCAGCTCGTGAACGAGCGCTGGGGGCCGCTCCTGCGGGCGGGGACCGACAAGAGCCACCTCGCGCGCCAGATCGAGGCCTCGGCCGACATCTACACGGCTCGCGTGGCCAACTTTCTCCACTACTCGCCCTTCGTCTACCTCCGCTCGGACCGCGGCTCGCTCCCACACGACACGGCTCACCCGCGCGACGCCGCGCTCGAGGCGGCCGCCGGCCAGATGGGCTTCACCGACGGCATGGCGGGCTAGCACGATGCCCTTTTCCGACCTGCTGCCCGCCGAGACGGACTCGCCCGACGCGACGCGCACGCTCGGGCGGTCGCTCGCGGCCCGCTTGCGCCCCGGCGACGTCCTGGCTCTCCACGGAGGCCTCGGCGCGGGCAAGACGCACCTCGCCAAAGGTGTTGCCGAAGGCCTCGGGTTGGACCCGGACGACGTCACGTCGCCGACGTTCACGCTCGTCCACGAGCACGACGACGGCCGCCTGCTCCACCTCGACCTCTACCGCATCGAGACGCCCGCCGAGGCCGCCCGCCTCGGCCTCGGCGAACTGCTCTCGGGTGACGCCGTCGCGCTCGTCGAGTGGCCCGACCATGCCTTCGGCGCGCTCCCGCCCGGCACGCTCCACCTCGCGCTGACGCCGCTCGGCGGCGACCGGCGGCGCATCGCGCACGTCGCGAGATAGCCTCGCGAACCATGTCCGACGCCCTCGACCGCCTCCTCGCGCTTCCGCGCTTCGCCGACGCCGGGGGCGCCGCGTACCGCCCCGGCCTGGAGCGGATGCACGCGCTGCTCGACGGGATGGGCCGCCCCGACCAGGCGTTCCCGAGCGTCCACGTCGCCGGGACGAACGGGAAGGGCTCGACGGCGTCGCTCGCCGCGTCCATTGCCTCGGCGGCCGGCCTGCGCGTCGGGCTGCACACGTCGCCGCACCTCGTCGCCCTCGGCGAGCGAATGCGCGTCGGCGGCCTTCCGGCGACCGATGCGTGGATAGCGGAGGCGACCGAGCGCCACGCCAGTCTGTTCGCCCGCGTCGGGCCGAGCTTTTTCGAGGCCACGACGGCCCTCTCCTTCCTCCGCTTCGCCGAGGCGGCCGTCGACCTCGCCGTGGTCGAGGTCGGCCTCGGCGGGCGCCTCGACGCGACGAACGTCCTCACGCCCGTCATGTCGGTCGTCACGTCGGTCGGGCTGGACCACACGGACCTGCTCGGCGAGACGCTCGCCGAGATCGCTCGCGAGAAGGCGGGCATCGCCAAACGCGGGGTGCCGCTCCTCCACGCGGTCGAGGATGCGAGCGCCCGAGGCGCCATCGAGGCGACAGCCCGGGCAGCCGGCGCGTCCGTCGAGGCGGTCCGCGAGACGTGCCGAGCGGCCTTCACCGCGCCCGACGGCGTCCACCTCGCGACTCCCGCAGTCGAGTACGGGCGCGTCCGAATCGGGCTGCCGGGCGCGCACCAGGCGTGGAACGTGGCGCTCGCCGTCCGTGCGGCCGAAATCGCCGTGCCAGGCCTCACGACCGCGGCCGTCGATTCCGGGCTGATGAACGTCGCGCACCTGAGCGGCCTGCGCGGGCGTGGGGAGCACGTCGGCGGGGGCATCGTGCTCGACGTGGCCCACAATGCCGACGGCTGGCGCGTCGCGCTCGCTGCTGCGGCGCCGGCCCGGCCCGCGCGCCTGTTCGCCCTCGTCGGCGTGATGGCGGACAAGGACGCGGCGGCCCTCGCGCAGCGCCTCGCCGAGGCTTGCGCCGTCGCGCTTCCCGTCGCCCTCCCCGGCGACCGTGCGCTCGGGCGCACCGCGCTCGCGGACGCGCTCCGGGCCGGCGGCGTGACGGTCGAAGACGCCGGTCCGAGCGTCGCCCATGCGCTCGCATGGTTCCACGCGCACCGCCGCCCCGGCGACGTGCTCCTCGTGACCGGGTCGCACGTAACGGTCGCCGAGGCGATTCGCGCGCTCGGCGCCGCGGCGGGGTAGGAATCGGAGACGTCGCGGCGGAGACGCGCCATGGCACGTCCCTACCGATGTCGGGTTGGGCACGTCGGCTGGGTTCTCCGTAGAGACGCGCTGTGGCACGTCTGGCTATGGCACGAGGCTGACCCATCCAGCGCGGCCCGGTTCGGCCTCCAGAATGTCGCAGCGCGTCAAAGCTCGGGCTACCTGTCGAACGTGTAAGCGGTTACGCGTTTCGCTCGCCGCGGAGTCGCCGGACGAAAATGTGCCCTGGCGTCTCGAATGGGGAGATCAGGTGGATTCAGGTTGCGCCCGAGGCGAGCGAAATCCTATGCTCAGCGAAGTTTCGCTCGCGCCCCCTCCGCCATGTCCCGCACGCCCCTCCACGGCCCTTTCGCCTCCGTCCCCGTCGGCGACGGCCTCGCGCTCCACGCCGGCGCCGACACGCCCGCCGCCCGCCGCCTGCTCACGCCCGACGCCGTCGCGCTCATCGTGCGCCTGCACCGCGCCCTCGCGACGGACCGCGCGTACCACCTCGCCGCCCGGCAGGACCGGCAGGCGCGCTGGGACGCGGGCGCCGCCCCCGGCTACCTGCCCCGCGAGGCCCACCCCGAGGCGCACCGCCGCTGGCACGTCGCGCCGCTCCCCGCGGACCTGCTCACGCGCCGCGTCGAGATCACGGGGCCCGCGAGCGACGCCCGCATGGTCATCAACATGCTCTCGCGCGGGGCGGACGGGCAGCGCGCCGACGCGGCGATGGTCGACTTGGAGGACTCGATGAAGCCCTCGTGGGCCAACGTCACGGCTGCCGTCGAGAACGTCGCCGCGGCCGCCGCCGGCACGCTGACAGCGGCCAAGTATGACGCCGACGGCAACGTGGCCAAGGAGTACCGCCTCGACCCCGACGACATGCCGACGCTGATGGTCCGCGTCCGCGGCCTCCACCTCGACGAGGCCAACGTGCGCGTCGACGACCAACCCGTCGCGGGCGGCCTGCTGGACTTTGCGCTGTGCATGGTCCACTCCGCGCCGGCGCTCATCGCGCTCGGTAAGACGCCCGCATTCTACGTGCCCAAGGTCGAGCACTTTCTCGAAGCGCGCTGGTGGAGCCGCCTCTTCGCCCTCACCGAGGACGCCCTCGGCCTGCCCCGCAGCACCGTCCGCGCGACGTTCCTCATCGAGACGCTCCCGGCCACGTTCCAGATGGAGGAGATCCTTTACGAGCTCCGCGACCACGCCGCCGGCCTCAACGGCGGCCGCTGGGACAAGATCTTCTCGGACATCAAGTGCCTCCGGACGCACCCGGACCGCGTCCTCGCCGACCGCGCCTCGATCGGGATGAACCGCCCGTGGATGCGCGCCTACGCCCGCCACCTCATCGACATCTGCCACCGCCACGGCGCCTTCGCGATGGGCGGCATGGCCGCCTTCACGCCCGGCCGCGACGCCGCCGCCCGCCAGGCGCAGACGGAAAAGGTGATAGCGGACAAGCAGTTCGAGGCGTCCATCGGGCACGACGGCTGCTGGGTCTCGCACCCGTATTTCATCGGCCCCGCCTTCGGGCCGTTCCTCGACGCGCTCGCGGGCGCCCCGAACCAGCTCGGCGTCCACCCGGACATCGCGCCGCGGCCGGACCTGATGCCGCTCGGCGGCGGGCCGTACACCCTCGCCGGCCTCCGGACCAACGTCCGCGTCGGCATCGCCTACCTCAAGGGCTGGAACGACGACCTCGGCTGCGTCGCCTGGGACGACCTCATGGAGGACCTCGCGACGCTCGAAATCTCGCGCGCGCAGACCGTCCAGTGGCGCCACCACGGCGTCCGCCTGGAGTCCGGCGAGACGGTCACGGACGCGCTCGTCTCGGACCTGTTCGAGTCCGAGACGGCCGCGATCCTTGCCGAGGTACAGGCCGTCGGCGACGAGGCCGAGCGCTGGATGCACGCCGCCCGCGACGCCCGAATGGTCTTCCTGGAGCGCGACATGCGCCCATTCCTCGCGACCGTAAGCCCGCTCGCGCCGCTCGCCCATACCGCGCCCGGCACGTCCGGCGACGGCCACGTCGCCGACGCCGTCCCCGTGCTCTGACGCCTGTCCCGCGCGCCCGGACCACGCGCACCCGACGATGACGACTGCAGGGCGCATCCCCCGATGCGCTCCGACGGCCCCGCCGTGCCGAATCGGCCCCGTGCCCCACAGCCCTTCTCCCGTCCACCTCTCCACCCCGATGGAACTCCACGCTGCCCGCCACCTCCCCGCCGACGACCTCGCCCACGACTGGGTCACGAACCCCCGCTGGGCCGGCGTCGAGCGCCCGTATTCGGCCGCCGATGTCGTCGCGCTCCGCGGCTCCGTCGCCGTCGAGCACACAATCGCGCGCCTCGGCGCCGAGCGCCTCTGGGCGCTCCTCCACGAGCGCCCGTACGTCGCCGCCCTCGGCGCGATGACCGGCGGGCAGGCCGTCCAGCAGGTCCGCGCCGGCCTCGACGCGGTCTACCTCTCGGGCTGGCAGGTCGCGGCCGACGCCAACCTCGCCGGGCAGGTCTACCCGGACCAGAGCCTCTACCCCGCCACCTCCGTCCCGACCGTCGTCGAGCGCGTCAACCGGGCGCTCCTGCGGGCGGACCAGATCGCGGTCTCCGAAGGGCAGGGCGACGCGACGCACTGGCTCGCGCCCATCGTCGCCGACGCCGAGGCGGGCTTCGGCGGCGCCCTCAACGCCTACGAACTCATGCGGGCCATGATCGAGGCCGGAGCGGCCGGCGTCCACTTCGAGGACCAGCTCGCCAGCGAGAAAAAGTGCGGCCACCTCGGCGGCAAGGTCCTCGTCCCGACGGCCGAGTTCGTCACCAAGCTCGTCGCCGCCCGCCTCGCCGCCGACGTCGCGGGCATCCCGACCGTCCTCGTCGCCCGGACGGACGCCGACTCGGCGACGCTGCTCACGTCCGATGTCGACGCCCGCGACCAGCCGTTCATCGACCCGGCGCAGAGCCGCACCGCCGAGGGCTTCTACCCCGTCCTGAACGGCCTCGACGCGTCCATCACCCGTGGCCTCGCCTACGCGCCCTACGCGGACCTGCTCTGGATGGAGACCTCCACGCCGGACCTCGACCAGGCCCGCGCCTTCGCCGAGGCCATCCACGCGCAGTTCCCCGGGAAGAAGCTGGCCTACAACTGCTCGCCGAGCTTCAACTGGGAGGCGAAGCTCGACGCGGACACCATCGCGACGTTCCAGCAGCAGCTCGGCGCCCTCGGCTACGCCTTCCAGTTTGTCACGCTCGCCGGCTTCCACGCCCTCAACCACTCCATGTTCGGCCTCGCGCACGGCTACGCCCGCGAGGGGATGGCCGCCTACAGCCGCCTCCAGCAGGCCGAGTTCGCGGACGAGGCGCGCGGCTACACGGCGACGCGGCACCAGCGCGAGGTCGGCACGGGCTACTTCGACCGCATCCGCGAGGCCGTCACGCAGGGCACGGCGTCGACGGGCGCGATGGCCCACTCGACCGAGTCCGCGCAGTTCTAGGGAACACGCCGAGCGCGGTTTATGGGGCCGTACGGGGGTGTCCGGCTTCCCCGCTGGCCGAATCGGGAAAAGGATCACGATGCGGGAACCTTCTGTCCGCTACGTTCAGGCCACTGTCTCCCGACCAGCGCCATGACGCCGTACACCGCCTACGAACTGACCCCGGGCCGCGTGGCCGACGTGAGTGGTGCGGTGTACCGCCTCGCCGACACGCTCGCGGACGCGGCCGCCGAGGAATTGGAGCACACGGGCCTCGGGCTGGCCGAGGCGCGTCTGCTGCGGGTCCTCTTCGAGGCCGACGGCGCGACGCCGGCCGCGCTCGGCGCGCGCCTCGCCGCGCCGAAGCCGGACGTCGAGGTGGCGCTCGGGACGCTCGCGCGGCGCGGCCTCGTCGAGCAGACCGAATCCGGCGCGTGGCTCACGGGCGAGGCCTTCGGGCTGCGCCGGGCCGTCCGCCGCGCCCGCGAGCGCGGCGCCGTCCGCACGCGGGCGAACTAGCGCCGGCTCTCCGAGAGGCGGCGCCCGAACGAGACGGCGAAGCCCAGCCCGAGCACGATCGTCCCGAGCCACAGCATCGACAGGAACGGCTTCTCGTACGCCTGCACGACGACC
>DASWMO010000284.1:0-4886 GCA_036399715.1 Rubricoccaceae bacterium | reverse complement strand
ACCGTCACAATCGCGCGGGCGAAGCCGAGCGACCTGTTGCCGAAGACGCGCATCTCGCCGGCCGGGATCATGATGAGCTCGCCATCGAACGCCCGGACCTTGATGAGCCGTAGCCCGACGTACTCGACCGTTCCCTCGCGGCCGTTGAACGTGATGAGGTCGCCCGAGCCGACCGTGTTGTCGAAGAGCAGGAAGAAGCCCGAGATGACGTCCTTGACGAGCGTCTGCGCGCCGAAGCCGATGGCGAGCCCGGCGACGCCCGCCGAGGCGAGCAGCGGCCCCACCTCGAGGCCGACGTCCGAGAGGACCATCACGGTCGCGATCGTCCAGACGGCGTAGCGCGCGACCGACCCGAGCAGGTCGGCGAGCGTGAGCATGCGCGCGCGGTGGCCGAGGTGCGTCGTCGCCTGCGCCCGGCTCACCCACCGCCGCTTGATCCGGCGGACGAGCCGGAGCACGACGAGCGCGAGCGCGACCGTCAGCACGACGCGCACCGCCGTCTCGCCGAGGCCCAGGAGGGTCTCCCGGTTGGCGGCGCGGTCGAGCAGGGTGTCGAACAGCGGGGGCATCTGGCGGGGCGTCAGGCGCCGAGGGCGGCGAGGCCGGGGAGCGACTGGCCCTCCATGAACTCCAGCATCGCCCCGCCGCCCGTCGAGACGTGCGTGACGGCGTCGGCGAGGCCCGCCGCTTCGATGGCCGCGACCGAGTCGCCGCCGCCGATGACGGTGAGGGCGCCAGACGTGGTCGCATCCGCCATCGCGTGCGCGACGGCCAGCGTGCCGGCCGCGAACGGGGCCATCTCGAAGACGCCCATCGGGCCGTTCCAGACGACCGTCTTGGCGCCGCGGACGGCCTCGGCGTAGCGCGCCTGCGTCTCAGGCCCGATGTCGAGGCCGAGCCGCCCGTCCGGGATGTCTCCGGCCGCCGTCTGCACGTCCGCATCGGCGGCGAAGCGGTCCGCGGTCACGTGGTCGGTCGGGAGAACGAGTGTGTCGCCGAACCGGGCGAGCAGGTCGTGCGCGACGTCGAGCCGGTCCTCCTCGACGAGGCTCGCGCCGACGGCGTGGCCCTGCGCCTTGAGAAACGTGTACGCCATCGCGCCGCCGATGAGCAGCCGGTCCACCTTGGGCGCGAGCGCCTCGATGACGCCGATCTTGTCCGATACCTTGGCACCGCCGAGGACGGCCACGAACGGGTGCTCGGGCGTGTCGAGCGCCTTCGTGAGGAACTCGACCTCACGGGCGAGCAGCATCCCGGCTGCGTTCGGCAGGCGGTGCGCGACGCCCTCGGTCGAGGCGTGTGCGCGGTGGACGGACCCGAAGGCATCGCTCACGAAGACGTCGCCGAGGCGCGCCATCTGGTCCGCGAGGGCCGCGTCGTTCTCAGTCTCACCGTGCAGGAAGCGCGTGTTTTCCAGCAGCACGACAGATCCCTCGGGCGCGTCTGCAATGCACGCCTCCGCCTCGGGGCCGACGGTCGCCGGGCAGAACACGACGGGCGCGTCCACCAGCGTCCTGAGGTGGTCCGCGACGGGCTTCAGCGAGTACTTCGCCTCGGGCGCGCCTTTCGGGCGCCCGAGATGCGACATCAGGACCGGCTGCCCGCCGCCATCGAGGATCGCCGCGATCGTCGGCAGAGCTGCGCGGATCCGCGTGTCGTCGGTGATCGCTCCGTCCTTCATCGGGACGTTGAAGTCCACGCGGACGAGCACGCGGCGGCCGGCGAGGTCGAGGTCAGAAAGCGAGGTCATGGGGGAGGGGACTGGCTGAGGATTCCATCGAGAGTGCGACGGTCCAGAGCCAGTCGCCACTCCCCATCTGGTCTCGTTACGCCATCAGGCGCGCGACGAGGTCGACCGTCCGGCTCGCGTAGCCCCACTCGTTGTCGTACCAGCCGACGACCTTGACCTGTGTGCCCTGCGCCATCGTCAGCGCCGAGTCGAAGATGCAGGAGTGCGGGTTGTGGACGATGTCGGTCGAGACGAGCGGCGCGGTCGAAAACTCGAGGATGCCTGCGAGCGGGCCCGCAGCAGCGGCCTGAAAGGCGGCGTTGATCTCCTCCACGGTCGCCTCGCGGGCGAGGATGGCCGTGAAGTCAGTCAGCGAGCCGTCGGGGATCGGGACCCGGAGGGCAAAGCCGTCGAGGCGGCCGGCGAGTTCGGGCAGCACGAGGCCGACGGCCTTGGCGGCACCGGTCGTCGTGGGCACGATCGAGAGGGCGGCCGCGCGGGCGCGGCGGAGGTCCTTGTGCGGCGCGTCCTGGAGGTTCTGGTCCGCCGTGTAGGCGTGGACCGTCGTCATGACACCTTTCTCGACGCCGAACGTGTCGTGGAGAACCTTGACCATCGGCGCGAGGCAGTTCGTCGTGCAGGACGCGTTGGAGACGATCGTTTCTGTCCCGTCGAGCGTGTCGTCGTTGACGCCGAGGACGACCGTCTTGACGCCGCCCGAGGCGGGCGCCGAGATGACGACCTTTTTGGCGCCGGCCGTGAGGTGCTTGCCCGCGCCCTCGGGGTTGGTGAAGTGGCCCGTCGACTCGACCACGACGTCGCAGCCGAGGTCGCCCCACGGGAGGTTCGCCGGGTCGCGCTCGGAGAAGACGCGGAACGACTCGCCGCCGACGTGGATCGAGTCGCCCTCGACGCGGACCTCCTCGCGGAGCACGCCGTGGACCGAGTCGTACTTGAGCAGGTGCGCGAGCGTCGCGGCGTCGGTGAGGTCGTTCACGGCGACGACGTCGATGTCCGTCCCGCCGGCGGCGCGGCGTTCGAGGACGGACCGGAGGACGAGGCGGCCGATGCGGCCGAAGCCGTTGATCCCGATGGTGGTGGCCATTTGCGTGCGCGTGCGGGTGGGGGAGAGGGACGGCAGGTTAGGGGCTCAGTGCAGAGCGGGCGGGCGGCATTCGGTGAAAACCGGCGCAAATGCGGCTCCCGCCGTCCGCAGGCGCCCGGCCACCGCATGTGCGCGTTGCGGCCAGGCGCCTGCGGCCGCTACCTTCGGCGGCTACGCGCGTGGCACTCCGCCGACCCGCGCCGCCCCGACTCCGCCCGCCCGACCGCTCCCGATGGCCCAGATCAACCCGCCCAAGCCGCTTTCCCGCCGTCACGCCCTCCGCGAGGACGGGCTCCAGACGGCCGTCGTCGAGGGCGAGGTCTTTTTCGAGCAGCACCGGACGGCCGTGATCGCCGCCCTCATCGCCCTCGCCGTCCTCGTGGCGGCGTTCGTCGGCTACCGCGCCTACCAGGCCAACCGCTCCGAGGAGGCGCAGCAGCTGCTCGGCGCCGTCATCAACCAGTACCAGGCCGGCAACTGGCAGGCCGCGCTCGACGGCACGGCCGACGCCCCCGGCCTGCTCGACATCGCCAACGACTACGGCTCGACGCCGACGGGCCAGCAGGCCACGTTCCTCGCCGCCGACGCGCTCTTCCAGCTTGGCCGGACCGACGAGGCGCTCGCCATGTTCGAGGCGTACGACGGCGAAGGCCTCTTCCGCGCCTCGGCCCTCGCCGGCCGCGCCGCCATCGCCGAGACCAAGGGCGAGAACGCGCAGGCCGCCGACCTCTACGACGACGCGGCCGAGGCCGACCCGACGCCGGCCTCGGCCCCGGGCTACCTCCTCTCGGCCGCCCGCGCGCACGCCGCGGCGGGCCACGCGGACCAGGCTCAGGCCTCGCTCCAGACCATCCTCGACGACTACGCCGACACGCCCGAGGCGCAGACGGCGCAGATCGAGATCGGCCGCACGGCGGCCGCCGCCGCCGCCGTCGGCCGCGCTACGGGAGTCGTCCAGCCTGCCCCCGCCGTGGACTCTACGGCCACGCCGGCCGTCCCGACGCTTCCGCCGGGCGTCACCGCAGCGCCCGCCGCGACGCCGGCTCCCGCGGCCGCGCAGTAGCGCCGCCGAAGCGTCGCGCCTGGGCCGCGCGTCTGAGGCGGACCGGCCGCAGCGCTACTTTGGCCGCCCGCTCCCCGACCTGCCGATGGCTCAGACCGAGGCCCAAACGATCCTCCTCGCCGACGACGAGCCCGCGATCCGCCGCGCGCTCCGCGAGATCCTCGAGTTCGAGGGCTACGCCGTCGTCGAGGCCATCGACGGCGACGAGGCGTTCGCTAAGGCCCGCGCGGGCGGCATCGACCTGGTGCTGCTCGACATCAAGATGCCGAAGCGCGACGGCATGGAGGTCCTCAAGGCGCTCCACGACGCCGAGAGCATGGTCCCGGTCGTAATGATCTCGGGCCACGGGACCGTCGAGACGGCCGTCGAGGCGACGCAACTCGGGGCCGTGGACTTTCTCGAAAAGCCGCCGGACCTCAACCGCCTCCTCGTGACCGTCCGCGGGGCGCTCTCGCGCGGGCAGCTCCAGGTCGAGAACACGCGCCTGAAGCAGGTCGTCCGCGACGACGCCCGCGTGGACCTCACGCCGGTCGTCGGTGACAGCCCGGCGATTGCGCGCATCCAGGCGACGGTCGCGCGCGTCGCGCCGACCGAGGCGCGCGTGCTCATCACCGGCGAGCCCGGCACGGGCAAGGAGCTCGTCGCGCGGCACCTCCACGCACAGAGCGGTCGCCGCGATGGCCCGCTCGTCGAGGTCAACTGCGCGGCCATCCCGAGCGAACTCATCGAGTCCGAGCTGTTCGGCCACGAGAAGGGCGCCTTCACGGGCGCGACCAAGCAGCGCGTCGGCAAGTTCGAGCAGGCCGACGGCGGGACGCTCTTCCTCGACGAGATCGGCGATATGAGCCTGGACGCCCAGGCCAAGGTGCTTCGGGCCCTTCAGGAGAGCCGCATCACGCGTGTCGGCGGCGACCGCTCGATCCCGGTCGACGTGCGCGTCGTCGCGGCGACGAACCGCGACCTGCTCGCGCAGGTCGATGCGCACCTCT
>DASWMO010000283.1:0-4077 GCA_036399715.1 Rubricoccaceae bacterium | reverse complement strand
CGACGGACAGCGCCGCGCGCGCCGCCGAGAGCGAGTCGAGGGCGACCGTGTCCGGCGCGAGCACGCCGGCCGGGATCGAGCCGGGCGTCTGCGCCGCGACAGGCCCGGCGAGCGCGAGCAGCGCGACGGCGGCGACGCGGAGCGCGCGCGTCACCGCCCGAGCAGCCGGTCCATGACGCGTTCGAGGTCGGCCGTCGAGTAGTAGGCGATCTCGATCTTGCCCGCGCCGTCCGTACGGTGGCGGATGGCGACCTGGCTGGCGACGGCTTCCCGGAGGCGGTCCTCGAAGCCTTCGATTTCGAGGCGCTCGCGGGGCGTGAGGACGGCCGGCGCGCCGGCGTCGCCCGCAGGCCGCTGCGCGGTTGGCGTCGCCGATGCAGGTAACTCATCCGTCTCGGCCGGGGCCCGGTTCTCGGGCGCACGGTTCTCCGCGTTGGGATGGGGTGAAGGCGCGGCGGGCGCCGCCTCAGCAGGAGCCCGGGCGGACTCGGGCACGTCGGCGGGCCCGCGGAGCGCGCGCACGCGGCGCTCGACCTCGCGAACCGACAGGCCGTCGTCGAGGACGGCGCGGAGCAGGCCGATCTGGTCCGCCTCGTGCTCGACCGTCACGAGGGCACGCGCGTGGCCCGTCGAGAGCGAGCCGTCGCGGAGCGAGGCCTGGATGCGCGGCGGCAGCTTCAGCAGCCGCAGCACGTTGGCGACGCTAGGGCGGCTCTTGCCGACCTTGTCGGCGACCTGCTCCTGCGTCAGCCCGACCTCTTCCATGAGGCGCTGGTAGCCGATGGCGACCTCGACCGGGTTGAGGTCCTCGCGCTGGACGTTCTCGACGATGGCCATTTCGAGCATCGCCTCGGTGTCCGCCTCGCGGACATAGGCCGGGACGCGCTTGAGGCCTGCGCGGCGGGACGCACGGAGGCGGCGCTCGCCCGAAATGAGTTCGTAGCGGCCGTCGCCGAGCGCGCGGACCGTGATCGGCTGGATGATGCCGAGCTGGCGAATCGACGCCGAGAGCTCGTCGAGGGCTGCCTCGTCGAAGTCTTTGCGCGGCTGGTACGGGTTGGGCCGGATGGCCTCGACCTCCAGCTCGGCGACGCGGCCGGCGAGGCGGCGGCGCTCCTCGAAGTTGTAGAGCCGCGTGCGCGTGCCCGTCCCGTCGTCCACGCCGTCGTCGGTCGCGGTCTGGGGGAGGAGGGCCGAGAGGCCTTTGCCGAGGGCGGATTTGGGCGTTGCCATGCGGGGGACGACAGGCGTCAGAGGGGGGCGGCGTCCGCGCCGTCGGGGTCGGCGGTGCCGCGTGGAGGGGAGACGTCCCGTGGGGTGTCCGAGGCGCCGTCGCCCGAGGCGTCGTGGCGGGCGGCCTCGCGGGCCGCGTCGCGGGCGATGGCCTCGCGCGAGGGCGTCGCCCGCGACGCGAGCACGATGCGGCCACTGCGGCCCGAGCCGTCGCCGCCGTCGGACGACCGCGGCGAGACGACCGGAGGAGCCGCCGGAACCTCGGACCGCGGCGCCTCGGCGCGGGTCGGGTCGGAATGCGGTACCTCGGGACGCGGCGGGTCCGTGCGCGGAGGCGAGGCGGACGAGCGGAGCGCCTCGGTCGGCGAGAAGACCGGTGCGGGGGGTGCCGACGCGGCGGGCGCGGGCGTCACGGGCAGCGGCGCCGGGGGGGGCGCGGGCGCCTCGGCGGGCTCGGACGTCTCTTCGGCCGCGAGAAAGCGCTGGTTGTTGCGCAGGACCTCGGCCGCGAGCGCCATGTAGTTGCGCGTCCCCGCCGAGACGGCGTCGTACAGCAGGACGGGCTTGCCGAAGCTCGGCGCCTCGGACACGCGCACGTTGCGCACGACGACGGCCTCGAAGACGCGGTCGCCGAAGTAGCGCCGCACCTCGGCCGCAACCTGGTTGCTCAGCCGCAGCCGCCCGTCGACCATCGTCAGCAGCACGCCCTCGATCTCGAGGTCCGGGTTGAGGTGCTGCCGGACGATCTTGATCGTGTTGAGGAGCTGCCCGAGGCCTTCGAGCGCGAAGTACTCCGTCTGGACCGGGATCAGGACCGAGTCCGCCGCCGTGAGTGCGTTGAGCGTCAGCAGGCCGAGGCTCGGCGGGCAGTCGATGACGACGAAGTGGTAGTGCCGCCGCGCGCGGGCGAGCGCCTTCTTGAGGACCCGCTCGCGCTCGTGAAGGTCGATCATCTCGATCTCCGCGCCGACGAGGTTGATGTGGCTCGGGACGACGTCGAGAAACGGCATCGCGGTGTGGAGCGCCGCCTCCTCGACCGTGACGGCTCCCGTGAGGACGTCGTAGATCGACGACGCGACGGTCCGGCTCTCGACGCCCACGCTCGACGAGCCGTTGGCCTGCGGATCCGCGTCGATGAGCAGCGTCGGGTGCTCGGTCGCCGCGAGCGAGGCCGCGAGGTTCACGGCCGTCGTGGTCTTGCCGACCCCGCCTTTCTGATTCGCGACGGCGATGACCTTGCCCATGTTCGGAGGCGCTCGGGAGAGTGCGCCCCCCGTCGGGGCGCGGCCGGCCAAGATAGCGCGCGGCCCCGCCGGTGCGGGCAGCCGTTACGCGTGGACGCCGTCAACACCGCCTGCCGCGATGCGCGCCGCCGTCTCCGCGAACGGCCGGAACGTCACGCCGAGGTCGCGCTCGGCCTTCGCCGCCGAATACGCGAACGCGCCCGCTGCGGCCCGCGCCCCGTCGCGCGAGAGCGCCGCCTCGGGCCCGCCGAGCGCGTCGAGCGCCTCGGCGAGCGCGCCCGCCGCCCACACGGCCCAGACGGGGGCCACGCGTCGCGGCGCGGCGACGCCGAACGCCTGCCCAAGCACGGCCAGGATCTCGGTCCACGGCAGCGACTCGCCCGCGAGGATGTACCGCTCGCCCGAAACGCCTCGGCGCCACGCCGCGACGTGCCCGGCCGCCACGTCCTCGACGTCCACGACGGCCGTCTCCCCGGGCGGCGCAGCCGGAAGGCGCCCGCGGCGGAGGCGTTCCACGACCGCGCCCGTGCCCTCATCCGCGCGGCCCGGCCCGAACGCGAGCGCGGGGTTGACGACGACCGCGTGCAGCCCCTCGGCGGCCCCGCGGAGCGCCTCGCGCTCGCCGGCGCGCTTGCTCTCGGCGTACGCCGTGTTGGTCTTGGAGGGCGTCCAGACGGCCGTCTCGTCGAGCACGACGCGCCCCTTCTCGGGCGTGGCCTCGGGCCGGCCGAGTGCGGCGATGCTCGACGTGTGCACGAGAGCGGCCACGCCCTCGGCGAGGCAGGCGTCCACGACGTGCGCCGAGCCGCGGGCGTTGACGGCGAACACGCGCCGCCGCGCCGAGGGCGCGAGCGCGACGACGCCGGCGACGTGGAAGACGGCCTCGGCTCCGCGAACCGCCTCGCGGACCGCGTCGGGGTCGGTGACGTCCCCCGTGGCGTGCTCGACGCGCGCCGCAGCGTCTCCGAGGAGGTCCAGCCGCGAGGTGTCGCGGCGCAGGATGCGGACCGCGACGCCCTGCGCGAGCAGGTGCCGCACGACGGCCGCGCCGACGAGGCCCGTCGCGCCCGTCACGAGCACGGGCCGCACCGTGGGGCCACCCGCCTGCCCGGTCGAGCCTCCCGCCGGGACCGGCGTCACGGCGCGAGTTCGACGAGCAGGTCGCCCTTGGAGACGGCCGCGCCGGGGGCGGCGTGAACGGCCGCGACGACGCCGGCCGCGGGCGCCTTGAGCTCGTTCTCCATCTTCATCGCTTCGAGCACGACGAGGCCCTGCCCCGCCTCAACGGCCTCGCCGGGCGCCGCGAGCACGCGCAGCACGAGGCCCGGCATCGGCGCCCGCACCTCGCGCTCGGCCGACGCGTCGGCCGTGTCCATGCCGAAGCGCTCCAGCAGCAGGTCCGTCTCGGTCCGGATGGCCACCTCGACCGTGTGGCCGCCGATCGTCACGCGTGCCGTCTTGCCGATCCGCTCGACCGTCGCGACCGTCGGGCGGCCGTCCACGACGACGAGACGCGAGTGCGGCCCGACGGGGCTCGTGCGGACGTCGAGCGGCGCGCCGGCTGACGTGACGCCGGCCGCGGTTTGGTCGAGGAGCAGGT
>DASWMO010000282.1:0-2220 GCA_036399715.1 Rubricoccaceae bacterium | reverse complement strand
TCGTGACGTACGTCGCCTGGCCGAAGCGGACCTTGAAGTGGATGTGCGTCACGCGGCCGTTGTACCACCCCGGAAAGACAGTCGTGAACGCTGCTTCGCCGTTGGCATCTGAGATCTGGATGCCGCGCATAAAGTCCTGCCCCCGCGTATCGGCCCCGGGCTGGTTGTAGCCCGAGTAGAGACCGCCGGCATCGGCGTGCCAGATGTCCACGAGGGCATTCGGAATCGGCGTGCACGTGTCCGTGTCGACGAGCCCGACGACGAGCGTCATCGGCGTGCCGGGGCGGCCCTCGGTGATGTCCTGCCGGATCTGGTTGGCGTCGAAGTAGTAGGGCCCGACCGTCGCCGACGGCATCAGGACGCACGTCGGATTCTGGCACGTCGCCATGCCAGCAATCCGGGGGGCCGCAGCCGAGGCGCGCGGGGCGAGCCCGGTGAGGCCGGCCGTCCCGGCGAGGCCGCCGAAGCCGGCGAGGCCGAGGCCTTTGAGGAGGTTGCGGCGGGAAGTCGGTTCCATGAGCGCGTCGGGTGCGGGGCGCCACCGGGGTTCCGGCGGGGCCTCGGTGTCAGAGGGTGAGGGCGATGTCGAAGGTCGCCGCGTAGCCGTCGGCGGTGCGCGTCGGAGCGAGGAGCAGGCCCGTGCCGCCCTGGCGGTAGATGCCGTCGCCGCTGTTGAGCGTCGTCTGAGCGCCCTTCTGCGAGTACGGCGCCGTGCTCGTGAAGAGGGCCCGCGAGACGTTGTCGTCGAAGAAGAGCTGCGACGTGAACTCGTAGGTCTGGCTCGCCGAGGCGGCCGAGCGGATCTTGAAGTGGATGTGGACCGCGCGCCCCTGGTACCAGCCGGGGTAGACCGTCGTGAAGCGCGCCTGGCCGCTGGCGTCCGTGACCTGGAGGCCGCGCAGAAAGTCCTGGCCGCGGAAAGAGCCGACGTCCGAGTAGTTGCCGAGTGCGTCGGCGTGCCACACGTCCACGATGGCGTCGGGGAGCGTCGTGCAGGCGCCGGCGGTCAGCCGCGAGACGTTGAAGGTGAGCACGAGCGGGACGCCCGCCGAGACCGCGCCGGTCGGCGTGTTGATGCGGATGTCTGATCGGTTGAGGTTCTCGTCGACGTAGTACGGCCCTTCGGTGAGCTCGGGCTGGGCGACGCACGAGCCGGCCGTCGTGCCGGTCCCGGAGTCGACCGGATCGGACGCGGAGCACGCGGCGAGCCACGCGGCGAAGGGCGCCATCCCGAGAAGCGCGATCGCGCGGCGGCGTGTCAGCACGGTCCCGACGGGCTCGTCGTCGTTGTCCTCGTCGTCGTGGATGGGGGTCGGGTTCATCGGAGTCGAGGCGGGTGGAAGGGGTGTGCCCGCCTTGTGGCGTGCCCGCAAACAACGGCGCCGCGGCGCGGCATGTACGCCGGGTGTCACCAACGGCACCGGGGCGTCACGAACGGCACCGGCCGGGCGTGCGTCTGCGGCGGGCGCCTGCCGGAGCGCGCCTAGCTTGGCGTCTCGCCTGCCGCCCGCCACCATCGACGCCGATCCGACCGTCTCCCCCGGCCCGCCTGATCGGCTGCGCGCGGCGCTCGTCCCGCCGCGTGCGGCGGAGGCGCTGGCGGTCGTCGGGGCGTGGGCGCTGGTCGGGGCTGTCTCGGTCGTGCGCCGGGGGCTGCTGGACCCGATCCCGGTGACGGGCCACACGGTCGCCGTGTCCGTGGTCGAGGTCGGGCCGTGGCTGCTCGTGACGCCGGTCGTGCTGTGGCTCGCGCGGCGGGTACCGCTGCGGCGCGAGCGGTGGGCGGCACGTGTCGGCGTGCATGCCGTCGCGGCCGTCGCCGCGATTGCGTTTGCGACGGCCGTGCAGACGGTCGGGATGCCTCTGCTGGGTCCGCCCCCCGGCCTGGGTGCAATGCCGGGCCTAGACGCGATGCCACCCGTCGGCGCGATGCCGCCCGGCGGGCCGGGCATGATGGATGACGAGCCGGGTGGCAGCCGAGGTGGTCCGGGCGGGCCGGACGCAGGCGGGCCGCTGCTGCCGCTCTCGTTCCAGGTCGCGGCGTACCTCGTCGTGCTCGGCGTCGGCGTGGCGCGCGCTTCGGCGCAGCAGCTCGCCGAGCGGCAGGCCGAGGCGGACCGCCTGCGCGCGCACGCGCAGCGGCTCGACGCCGAGCGGGAGCGCCTCGCCGGGCAACTCGCCGCGGCCCGCCTCGACGCGCTGCGGATGCAGCTCAACCCG
>DASWMO010000281.1:0-17739 GCA_036399715.1 Rubricoccaceae bacterium | reverse complement strand
CCCGGACCTGCGTGATGCGGGCCCGGGCGTCGTCCGTTTCGGGAAAGTCAGGCCCCGTTGAGTCCGAAGACCTCCTCTTTGAGCGTCGAGAAGTCGATGGGCTTCGTGAGATAGCCGCGGGCGCCGCCTTCGAGAGCGGTCGTCTTGAGCTGACCGTCGTCGTAGGCCGTCACCATGTAAACCTCGAGGCCGGGAAACTCGTCCGTGACGGTCGAGAGCAGTTCGAGGCCACTCATGCCCGGCATATTGATGTCCGACAGCACGACGACGACATCAGCCGCCGCGCCGTGGCGGAGCTTTTCGAGAGCCTCCTGCCCACTCGTGGCGAACACGAACTCGAGCAGGCCCTGGCGCACCTCGCGCCGGAACTTCTGGGTGAACAGAAACTGGACATCGGTCTCGTCGTCGACGACGAGCGCGCGGATCGGAGTCGTAGCGTCGGGCATGCTGGATGGGCTGTTTGCAGGGCACGATACCCTCTCGCAACGCCCCATAGTAGGCATGTCGCGTTTCGGAACTGCATTTCATCCCACTCCGGGACTTTCCCTATGCTCCTCGACTCCACCGCCCCGACAGGTCGGCTGCACGTCGTAACCGACACGCGGTTGCAGACGCGCCATCCACATGCCGAGCTGGCGCGCCTCGCAGCCCTCGGTGGAGCCGACACGGTGCAGTTTCGGCACAAGCACGGCCCGATGCGTGCACGTTGGGGGGCCCTCACCGAGACGGCCGAGGCGTGCCATGCCGCGGGCGTCGCCCTCATCGTCGACGATCACGCGGACCTCGCGCTGGCCATAGGGGCGGGGGTCCACATCGGGCAGGCGGACCTGCCGGTCGATGTCGTGCGGCGCCTGCTCGGGCCGGCGGTAACCGTCGGCGCGACGGCGTCGACGGTGTCGGAAGCCCTCGACGCCGAGGCGGCCGGGGCGAGCTACATCGGCTTCGGGCCCGTCTTCGGGACGGCGTCGAAGGAGAACCCGGCGCCGGCGCCGGGCCTGGACGGCCTCGCCGCGGCATGCGCAGCCGTTCGCATCCCGGTCGTTGCCATCGGCGGCATGACGCCTGCCCGCGTCGCGGACGTGCTCGGCGCCGGCGCGTGGGGCATTGCGGTTCTGTCGGCCGTCGTGTGCGCGCCCGACGTCACAGCAGCGGCCGCCGCGTTTCGCGATGCCATCGACGCCGCCCGGTAGCAGGCGACCCGTAGCGGGCTACTTCAGGTTCGCCGCGAGAAAGGCCGTCGTACGCGTCCACGCGTCCGTCGCTGCGGTCGGCTCGTAGCTCTGGCCCGACGGGTTGGCGAAGGCGTGGTTCGCGCCGGGGTACACGTGGAACTCGTGCTCGACGCCCGCCTGCGTCAGCGCGGCGTCGAAGGCCGAGACGGCCTCTGCCGGAATCGACGCGTCGGCGCCGCCGTAGAGGCCGAGGACCGGCATCTGGAGCGGGCGCAGTGCAGCCGCGTCGCTCGGCGGGTTGCCGCCGTAGAAGATCACCGTCGCGTCGATCTCCTCGGGCAGGGCGAGGGCGGCTTCGAGGGCGCGGTTGCCGCCGAAGCACCACCCGAGCACCCCGACGCGCTCGGCGCCGCGGCCCGTCAGGTAGGCGTAGGCCTGACGGAGGTTATCCCGCTGAGCGTCCGGCGCCGCGAAGGCAGCCTGCATGAGCGCCATCGCGGCGTCGGGCGTGGCGGCGGCCTCACCGCCGTAGAGGTCGACCGCGAGGACGGCGTAGCCCTCGTTGGCGTAGCGCGCGGCCATCGCGCGGATGTTGTCGTTGAGGCCCCACCACTCGTGGACGACGATGAGCCCGGGCAGGCCCGGCGCGGCCCCGCGCGGCGTGACGAGCGTGCCCGAGACGGCCTGACCGCCGACGGTCGCGTACGTCACGGTCTCCGAGACGACATCGAGCGCATCGGCTCCTGCCGTCGCGCCCGATGCGCTCGGCGTCTCGCCGGCGTGCTCGTGGCGCATCTCGCCGGCATATCGGTCGGTTGCCGATGCGGGGGTGGACGTGTCGGCCGGCGCCGTCGTCTGGCACGCCGAGGTGGAGAGGACGAGCGCGAGCGCGAGCAGAGAAGAGCGGGACATACGGGGCGTCGGAAGTGAGCGCCTCGCACGCCGCGCCGCGGTCCTCGTTCCAACAGGCGTCTGTGAGGAATGGACGGCGCCCGAGTCTGCCTCAGCGGACCTGCACCCCATGCTAGCCGCCGATTCCCGACGCGATCAGAAGCTCGATGTCGCGGTGCGGCATCCCGAACATCGTCGCGAGGCTCTTCTTGGTGAGATGCCGGCGGTAGACGTAGGTGCCTGTCCGCAGCGAGACGTTGGTCCAGAGCGCGTCGTTGACCGAGCCCGCGTGGCCGATGTCCAGCAGGTACGGCGTGAGCGCGTTCGAGAGCGCGTACGTCGCCGTCCGGGCGACGGACGACGGCAGGTTGGGCACGCAGTGGTGCACGACGCCGTGGGCTGTGAACGTCGGCGCGTCGGGCGTCGTCGGGCGGGACGTCTCGATGCAGCCGCCCTGGTCAATCACGAGGTCGACGACGACCGAGCCGGCCCGCATCGAGGCGACCATCTCCTCGGTCACGACGACCGGCGAGCGCTGGCCCTGCGCCATCATGGCCCCGATGACGACGTCGGCCCCGGCGACGGCCTGGCGGACGTACTGCGGGTTCGCCATAGCCGTCGTGACGCGGCGGTCGAGCGTGTGCTCGATGTGCCGGAGCGCGGGCAGGTCGGTGTCGAGGACGACCGTGTGGGCGCCGAAGCCGATGGCCGTCCGCGCCGCCCACTCGCCGATGACGCCCGCGCCGAGGATGACGACCGAGGCGGGCGGGACGCCCGAGATGCCGCCAAGCATGAGCCCGCGCCCGGGCCGGCCGTCCGCCTGCGAACCGGATTCGAGGAGGCGCGCCGCTGTCTGGACGGCCATCGAGCCCGAGATCTCGTGCATCATGCGCACGATGGGCAGCGTGCCGTCGGCGTCGGCGATGAACTCGAAGCCGATGGCCGTCACGCGCAGGTCCATCAAGCGCTTGAGCGTGTCCGGCCGGAGGTCGCCGAGGTGGAGGGCCGAGATGATGACCTGGCGCTCCTGCATCAGGTCGAGTTCGTCCTCGCGCGGCGGGAACACCTTCGCGATGAGATCGGACTGGCCGTAGACCTCGGCCGGCGACGCGACGACCGAGCAGCCGGCGTCCGAGTACTCGTGGTCTGCGAACTGCGACGCGGCCCCCGCGCCGGCCTCGATGCGGACCTCGTGGCCGTTGGCGACGAGCAGGCCCGCGGCATACGGCGCGAGCGCGACGCGGCGCTCGCCGTTCGGCGCCTCGCTCGGGATGCCGACGCGCAGGCGCGTCGTGAGGTCGGCGACGGCCGCGCGCTGCTCGCGCGGGATGAGGACGGGGTCGGCCTGGAGGCCCGGGAGTTCCATGCCGCTGGAGTCGGTTGCCGGAAGGTACGGGCGACGCCACGGGGGTGGACGGTGCGCCTCAAACAGGTCAGCCCGAGCGAGACGGCCCTCTCCCTACCCGAGCCAGCGGTGCAGCAGGATGCCGGCCGCCACGACCACGTTGAGCGACTCGACGCCCGGCACGCGGTCGGACGGCGGGCCGCCGCGGGCGATGGAGACGCGGGCGTCGAGTCGCTCGGCGACGGCCGGCGACAGGCCGTGCGCCTCGCTGCCGAACACCAGCGCCGTACGCGCGGGCGGCACCCACGCCGAGGCGCTCGTCCCACCGAGGTCTGCGCCCCACAGCGCGGCGCCCGAAGCCGCGAGCACCGCGAGCGCCGCGCCGAGGTCGGGCACGCGGACGAGCGCGACGTCCCACAGGCCGCCCATCGCCGCCCGGACCGCCTTCGGCCCCTCGGGGTCGGCCGATTGGGCGTCGACGACGACGGCATCGACGCCGAACCACGCGGCCGAGCGGACGAGCGCACCGACGTTGCCGGGGTCCTGCACCCCGTCCAGCAGCACGACCGCGTGCATCGCCGCGAGCGCGTGCACGTCCTGGGTGACGACGCGCCGCGCGACCGCCACGATGCCCTGCGACGCCTGCGCGTCCGAGATCCGCTCGACCTCGTGGGCCGGCACGACCGAGACGCGCACCCCAGCCCGCGCGGCGACGTCGGCCACGCGCGGCTGCCCGACGGCGTCCTCGGCGACGACGATCTCGACGAGCGGCGCGCCGGCCGCGACGGCCGCCTCGACCGAGCGGACGCCCTCGACGAGAAACACGCCGTGGGCGTCGCGACCGCGGCGGCGGTGGAGCGAGGAGAGGTCGTGGAGGCGCTGCCGGGTCATCGGGGGCGGGCCGTCGTGGCCAGGGAAACCGACAGGATACGCGCCCGACATAGGGCCCGAGCACGCCGCTCTGGATGCACCGACAGGGGTCACGGGCAAAAAATTCGGAAGCGCTTCCGATGCGTTCTTGGCGCGATCTGCCCGCTTTGGCAGGTCGCCGCGGGCGCCCCGATCCCGCCGCCGCGTACCTTCGCCGCCGTCCTCCCCACCTGCCCTTCCGGGTCGCATGCCTACCGCCTTCAAACGCGACGCGCACAGCCGCGCCGTCTACCAGGAGCCCACGCCGCACCTCGACAAAGACAACCCGTTCCAGGACATGATGGAGCGGTTTGACGTCGCCGCCGAGTTGCTCGAGCTCGACACCGGCCTCTATGAGTACCTCCGCAGCCCGAGCCGCATCCACATCACGTCCGTGCCGGTGATGATGGACTCGGGCGAGCTCAAGGTTTTCGAGGGCTTCCGCGTGATCCACAACGAGGTCCTCGGGCCCTCGAAGGGCGGCATCCGCTTCGCGCCCGACGTCCACCTCGACGAGGTCAAGGCGCTCGCGGCGTGGATGACGTGGAAGTGCGCCGTCGTCGGCGTGCCCTTCGGCGGCGCCAAGGGCGGCATCACCTGCGACCCGCACTCAATGTCCAACGGTGAGTTGGAGCGCCTCACGCGGCGCTACACCGCCAACCTGATGGACGTCTTCGGGCCGGAAAAGGACATCCCGGCGCCAGACATGAACACGAACGAGCAGACGATGGCGTGGATTCTGGACACGTACTCGATGCACGTCAAACGGACCGAGACAGCCGTCGTGACGGGCAAGCCGATCCTCATCGGCGGCTCGCAGGGCCGCCGCGAGGCGACCGGCCGCGGCGTCATGACGACGACCCTCGCCGCGATGGAGCGCCTCGGACTGACGCCGAGCGAGTGCACGGTCGCCGTGCAGGGCTTCGGCAACGTCGGCTCGATCGCCGCGCAGTTGCTCGCCGAGCAGGGCTGCACGATCGTCGCCGTGAGCGACGTCACGGGCGGCTACTACAACGCCGCCGGCATCGACATCCCCGCGGCGATGGCCTACGCGGCTGCGAACGGCGGCAAGCTCGCCGGCTTCGGCGGCGCCGAGTCGATCACCAACGAGGCCCTCCTCGCGCTCGACGTCGACGTGCTCGCGCCGTGCGCCAAGGAGAACCAGATCACCGAGCGTAACGCGGACGCCGTCCGGGCCAAGATCATCGCCGAAGGCGCCAACGGCCCGACGACGCCCGAGGCGGACGCGATCCTCGACGCCAAGGGCATCCTCGTCATCCCGGACATTCTCGCCAACGCGGGCGGCGTGACCGTCTCGTACTTCGAGTGGGTCCAGGACCGTCAGGGCTACTTCTGGAGCGAGGAGCGGGTCAACAACCGCCTCAACCGGATGATGGCCGAGGCCTTCAACAAGGTCTACGACGCGGCGCAGAAGCACGGCACGAGCCTGCGGATCGGGGCCTACGTCATCGGCATCGAGAAGGTCGCCGGGGCCCTCAAGCTCCGCGGCATCTACGCCTGACCCGGTAGGCCACGCCTCGTGTCCTGCGCGCGGCCCGTCTCTCCGGCAGAGGCGGGCCGCGCGGCGTTTGCGACACCGGCGGTAGAACTCCGCGGGACTGAGCGCGCCGGGGACCGAGACGCGCCATGGCGCGTCTCTACAGCTCTTCCCGACGAACTCGATGCCCGATCTGCTAATGGCTGGCGCGCCGCTCGATGGCGCTCACACCGCGCTCGTGCTCGTCCACGGCCGCGGCGCGACGGCTGCGAGCATCCTCGCCCTCGGGGCCGAGATCGCCCGCGGCCCGGACGGCAGCGCCGACACCGGCCTTGCGCTCGTCGCGCCGCAGGCGCCGGGCGGGCCGGCGGGCGGCTCGTGGTACCCGCACTCGTTCCTCGCGCCGCATGCGGCCAACGAGCCGCACCTCAGTGCCGCCGTCCGGACGGTCGTCGCAGCCGTCGAGGCGGCCCGCGTGGCAGGGGCCGGGCGCGTCGTCCTCGGCGGCTTCTCGCAGGGCGCGTGCCTCGCGCTCGAAGTCGCGGCCCGGCACGGCGCTGCGCTCGGCCTCGCGGCCGCCTTCGGCCTGTCGGGCGCCCTGATCGGGACCGCCGACGGCCCGGACGGCGAGACCGCGTTCGCCTACGACGCACCGCTCGGCGGGATGCCGGTCTTTGCCGGGTGCGACCCGCGCGACGCGCATGTGCCGGCTGCTCGCTTCGCGCTCTCGGCGGCCCTGTTCGAACACCTCGGTGCCCGCGCCGACTTCCGCGTCCTGCCCGGCCTCGGGCATTCGGTCTCGGCGGACGAGGTCGCGGCCGTGCGGGCGCTCGTCCGGCCCGCCTGACGCCCGCTCGGCGCGGGGGTTAGGGCGCGAGCGAGACGACGACCCACGTCGTCTTGGTCCCTCGTGCTCGCGCCGCTGTCGTCTCCTGCGGGGCGGCTGTCTCGCGGCCCGTCGCACGGCGGTCCGCGCCGTAGCCGTCGACGCGGCCGTCGGGGCTGCGGCCCGTCATCGAGGCCGGCGGGGGCGCCGAGGCCCCGCCGCGGACGACCTGCGCGAGTTCGACGCCGAGCCCGACCGTCGCGCCTGCCGCCTCGCCGGCGAAGGCGACGGCGTTCGGTCCGCGCAGCGGCAGCCGCACCTCGACCACGAGCCCGCGGGTGGTCCACGACGCCGCCGTCTCGACGCCCGGCACGCCGCCGAAGGCGACCGCCCGCACGTCCTCGCCGCGCACCGTCGCGAGGCGCTCCGACGCCGCGGCGAACGCCGCGCGCAGCGATCCGTCGTCCGGGCGCACGTCCGCGCTGGCCTCCGGCGCGATCCCTGCGCCAACTGGGAAGCGCAGCCCGACGCGCCGCGCCGAGCCGACTGCCGGGTCCAGCCACAGCGTCAGCCCGCCGTCGGCGATGCGGCGTGCCTGCCACTCGTCGCCTGCGATGACCGCCACGACGAGTGCGTCGGGCGTGTTGCGCAGGCCGAGACTCAGACCCGTCTCGCCCGGAACGGGCCGCAGGCCAGAGGTCCACTCCGACGCGTCGCCGTCGACGACGACGGGCACGGCCGCGCTTGGCACGACGAGCGGGGCGGCGCTCCGGCATCCGGCGAGGACGAGCAGAGCAGCATAGAAGACGGCGCGGGACATGGCGGATGCGGGTTGGGCCGTGCCAAGCTGTGCTCGGAAACGCCCCCGGACCACGAAATCTCGCTATGCCCTCTCCGCCGTATCACGGCGTGTTGTACACCTCCGTGTTGTACGGGTGCTGCAAGATCGTCACCGCCCGGTCCGGGTTCGAGGCAAAGATGGCGATCATCACCGACTGAGTGCCGTCCTTGCTCAGCCCGACGATCGCGACCGCGTTGCCGGTGTCGGTAATGCCGTACTGCTGCTGTGCGACGTACGCGACATCCCCCGAGACGATGAACGTCTTGATCCTGAACCTCCCGCTGCCGGTTTCGTAGGTCGAATTGCGACCCGTGCCGGACTGCGGCTGGATGCCGAGTTGCTCGAATGTTGCGCGGTCGAAGTTTGTGTCCGACTGGCCACCGCCCGCGGCGCGGGGCTTCATCTTCCACGCCTGCACGGCCGTCGAGAGCCGCACGGCATCGCTGGTGAGCATGTCGAGGTTCGTCTTGGCCTTGTTCTCGTTGAATGCCCCGATGCCGACGACAACCGCGAGGCCGACCAAGACGATGCCGAGGACGAGGAGGAGAAGCTGCTGCTGGCCCATAGCACGGACGCAAGTTGGTGGACCGCGACTGCCTGCAAGCACTGCGCCAGACCGCCCACATCCTGCCAAGCCGTTCCCATCAGGCACTTAGCTCTGAAGCAGTGCCCTCGCTCGGGCAGTTCGTTTCGGAACGAGGGCTCCGAAAAATGCCGCTTACCCGCCGGCGGCGAGCGGGCGGCGGGTGGGGTCTGCCACCGGGCGGCCGAAGCGGACCTGCCGGACCGTCGCCGGCGGCACGTTCCACAGCACCTGCCGCGACCCGACGACGTGCGGCGCGAGTGCCGCCTCGACCGCCGACGGCCCGCGCTCGCCGCGTGCGCGACGTACGCCCTCGCGGACGCTTCGGAAGCCGGTGTACTCGAAGTACGCCAGCGTCCCGCCGGGCGCGAGCACGGCCTCCAGCTTGCGGACGATCTGCGCCACGAGGGCCTCGGGGAAGGCGTTGAGCGGCAGCGACGAGACGATGTAGCTGAACGGCGCGGGGGGCTCGAGCGCCAGCACATCGCCCTCGATCAACTCGACGGCCGGCGCGCCGGGCGCCTGCGTCCACTCGGCGATCTGGACGCGCAGGCGCGCGCAGAAGGCCGGGTTGAGCTCTACGACCACCAGCGTATCGGCCGGCCCGAGACGCTCGATGAGCACGCGCGTGAAGGCGCCGGTGCCAGCCCCGACTTCGAGCACGCGACGCGGCGCGCCGGCCGCCGGCAGGCCGTCCAGCATCCGCCGCGCGAGCGCGCGACTGCTCGGCAGCACGGCCCCGATGGCGCCGCCGCTGTGGCGGACCTGGTCGACGAAAACGAGGAGGTCGGAGAACGCCATCGGGCCGGAGGGGACGGGCCAAGCTACGCCGCCCCACTGCGGGTCGCCCGAGGCGCATCGACAGGCGCGTCTGGCGGCCGGCTACCTTCGGCCATGGACTCTGTCACCGAGGCGCTCAACGCCACCCACTTCTCGCTCGGCGATGCAGCGCTCGTCGCGGTGCCGCTGTTCTACCTCGTCGGCGTCGCGACGGCCGTCAATGCCGTGATGACGTCGCGGACGCCGCAGGGCTCGACGGCGTGGGTGTGCGCACTCGTCGCGTTCCCGTTCGTCGCCGTGCCGCTGTACTGGGTCGTCGGGCGGTTCACGTTCGGGGACTACCTCGCCGCGCTCGCCGATTTCGACGACGGAGCGGAGCGGCGGCTGTGCGAGGCCCTCTCGGAGGAGCCGTTTCGGCCGGCGCCCGCCGAGGGCCGCGGCGAGGGCGAGGTCCGGGCCTTCGGCGCGCTGGGCACGATCCCGTTCACGTGCGGCAACAGCGCCCGCCTGCTCGTCGACGGCGAGGAGACGTTCGCGGCCATCTTCGCCGGCATCGACGCCGCCGAGCACACCGTCCTCGCGCAGTTCTACACCGTCCGCGGCGACCAGATAGGGCTGGACTTCCAGGCGTGCCTGCTGCGCGCGGCGGCCCGTGGCGTGCAGGTGTGCCTGCTCTTCGACGCCGTGGGCAGTCTCGGCCTCGGCCGGCGCTACCTCCGCACGCTCCGCAAGGGTGGCGTCGAGGTGTCGTCGTTTACAGGCCCGCGCAACTGGCTCAAGAAGCTGCGCCTGAACTTCCGCAACCACCGCAAGATCGTCGTCGTGGATGGCTGCCGGGCGTTCGTCGGCGGGCTCAACGTCGGCGAAGAGTACCTCGGGCACGCCAGGATCGGGCCGTGGCGGGACACGCACCTCGCCGTCGAGGGGCCGGCCGTGCAGGCACTCCAGCTCTCGTTCGCCCGCGACTGGTTCTACGCCTGCCGCAAGGAAATCAGCGGGCTGGCATGGACGCCGCACGCCGCCCCCGAGGACCTGACGGCGCTCGTGCTCTCGTCGGGCCCGTCGGACGCTGTCGAGACGTGCGGGCTGCTGTACACACATGCCATCGAGTCCGCCGAGACGCGGTTGTGGATCGCGACCCCGTACTTCATCCCCGACGGGCGCATCCTCGGCGCGCTGGAGCTGGCCGCGCTCCGCGGCGTCGATGTCCGCGTGCTGATGCCGCGCCGCAGCGACAGCGTTCTCTTCAAATTCGCCCCGTACGCGTTCCTCGACGAGATCACGCTGGTCGGCGTGCGGGTCTTCCTCTACGAGCCGGGGTTTCTGCACCAGAAGGTCTGCCTCGTGGACCGCGACTTCGCAACCGTCGGGACAGCCAACGTCGACAACCGCTCGTTCCGGCTCAACTTCGAGACGACGGTCGTCGTGCGCGACCAGGCCTTCTGCGACGCGACGGCGGAGATGCTGGAAGCGGACTTCGCGCAGGCGACGCCGCTCTCACGCGAGGACCTGGCGGGCAAGTCGTTCGCATTCCGCTTCGCCACGAGTGCGACGCGCCTGCTGTCGCCGGTGCTCTGACACGCGGCCTCAGCCGAACCAGCCGAGCAGATAGGCCACGACCGAACCGCCCCCAGCCATGAGCGCGATCATGAGCCACGCCGAGGCGCGCGTCCCGGCCCGGGCGACGGGAAACTCGTAGCCGCAGAACGGGCACTCCGGCGTGCCAGCCGGCGCGTCAAGGGCGCAGGCGGGGCACTCGCGCATCGGCTCGGCAAGAGGGGCGGTCACAGTGTCGGGAGGGCGACAAAATCTGAATCGGGCAGCGACTCGGCATGATGCGCGGCCTCCGTCGTGGCAATCCAGCCGCCGGCGAGGACCGTCTCGCCGCCATCTGCGCCGTCGTAGAGAACGACGGCCTGCCCGGGCGCGACGGCCGATCTGGGGGACGCGAACACGACGTCGAGCGTGTCTGGCGCGGACTGGCGCGCGAGTGCCGGCTCGGCCGGGCCGTGGGCGCGGACCTGCGCGAGCACCGGCGTCTCGTCTGCGAAGCGGCCGGCCGCGCCCCACACGACGCCGTCGGCAGCGAGCGCGCGGGCGCCAAGGGCGGACCGGGGCCCGACGGTGACGGTGTTCGTGGCCACGTCGATGGCGATCACGTAGGCCGGCTCGCCGAGGGCGAGCCCCAGACCACGACGCTGACCGACGGTGTAGAACGGCGCGCCGCGGTGCCGCCCGACCGTCTCGCCGGTGAGGGCGTGCACGAACGGTCCGCCATCGACCTGCGCGTCGAGGCCGGGAACGCGGCGGCGGAGGTAGCCGCGGTAATCGTCGTCGGGGACGAAGCAGATCTCGTACGAGTCCTTTTTGGCCGCCACACTCAGGGCCGCCTCGGCTGCGAGCGCGCGGATCTCGGTCTTCTGGAGGCCGCCGAGCGGCAGCAGCGTCCGCGCGAGGTGCGCCTGCGAGACGCCCCACAGGACGTACGACTGGTCCTTGCCGCGGTCGAGGCCGCGCGAGACTGTGTGGCGGAGCGCACCATCGGGGCTGACGCGCGTGCCCGTGCGGGCATAGTGGCCCGTCGCGATGTGCTCGCAGCCGAGCGCGTCGGCACGGCGGGCGAGCGCGCCCCACTTTACGTGCGTGTTGCACAGCACGCACGGATTGGGCGTCCGGCCGGCGAGGTAGTCCGAGACAAAGCGGTCCGTGACGGCCGTCCCGAACTCGTCGCGGAGGTCGACGACGAGGTGCGTCGCGCCGAGTCCGACGGCGACGGCGCGGGCGTCGTTCATGTCGTCGAGCGAGCAGCAGCCCGAGACGCGCTTGGCGCCACCCGTACCGTCGCGGCGCACCTCCGAACCGCCGAGCGAGGTTTCGTAGTCCCACGTCTTCATCGTCGCCCCGACAACCTCGTAGCCCTGCTCGTGCAGCAGGACCGCGGCGACCGACGAGTCGACGCCGCCGCTCATCGCGACGAGAACGCGGCCGTGACGGCTCATGGGCGCGGGGAACCCGAGGGTGGAACAGCCTGCAAAATAGCCGGAGCTGCCCGCCAGGTATGTGCGCCATGCCGAGTTGCGCGCGTCTTCGCTTGGCCGCAGCGGCGGGCGGGTTCACCTTAGCGGTTCACGCTCACCGCTCGCCCGTGTCCGTCCCCCCGCCGTCGCGCCGCGAGCGCCTCCACGCCCCCGGCGCGCCGGCCGAGATCGGGCCGTACAGCCAGGGCCTGCTCGTCGGCGACACGCTCTACGTCTCGGGCCAGATCGCGCTCGAGCCCGCCACGGGCCAGATGGTCCGCGGCGACATCCAGGAGGAGGCCGCCCGCGTGCTGGACAACATCGGTGCCGTGCTCGCGGCCGCCGACATGGACTTCCGCCACGTCGTCCAGGCGACCGTCTACCTGTGCGAGATCTCGGACTACGCGCCGGTCAACGAGGTTTACGCGCGCTACGTCTCCGCGGCGCAGCCCGCCCGGAGCACGGTCGAGATCGGGACGCTGCCCCGCGGCGCGCGCGTCCAGATCGCGTGCGTCGCCGTGCGCTAGCGGGGCGGCCTCGCCGGGCCGTTCAGACGGCCAGCACCGCCTCGACGGGCATGCGGGCCGGCAGCCGGCTTCGCCCGCCGAGGACCGCGATCTCCAGCACGACCGAGACGCCCGCGAGGCTGGCACCCATCGCGGCGACGAGCGCACAGACCGCCTGGGCCGTCCCGCCGGTCGCGAGCACGTCGTCGTGGACGAGCACGCGCGCGCCGGGCCCCAGCGCGTCGGCGAGAAGTTCGACCGCGTCGGTCCCGTATTCGAGGGCGTAGGACGCGCTCCGGACGCCGGGCGAGCCCGGTCCCGTCGGCAGCTTGCCCGGCTTGCGGGCTGGCACGAAGCCTGCGCCGAGACGGGCGGCGAGGGCCGGGCCGAACCAGAAGCCCCGTGCCTCGACCCCGACGACGTGCGTCACGCCGGCCGTCACCCACGGCGCCGCGAGGCGCTCCAACGCCTCGGCGAACAGCGCAGGGTCCGCGAGGACGGGCGTGAGGTCCTTGAACGCCACGCCGGGCGCGGGGAAGTCGGCGACCGTGCGGATGGCGGCGAGGACGGAGTCGGGCACGGGCATCGGCGGAGAGCGGGATCTGAAACATATCCATGCCCGACAGGGCGAACGGACGCCACGCGCAGCACGCGACCTGCGCCGGGACACGACGCCGGCGCCGCCGAGACCGCGGCGGCCCACTCGTCCACGGCCCGTGGATCACAGCCGCGGGTTCAGCGTGCTCACCGCGGCCCTGCTCGCGGTCCGCATCCCGCCGGAAGACGCCATCGGCGCCTCGTGACGCCTCCTCCCCTGCTCCCTCCTATGGTTCTCCCGCACAAGGAAGCGCACCGGACCGGCCAGATCGGCTGGCTCCGGGCCGCCGTCCTCGGCGCCAACGACGGCGTCGTCTCCGTCGCGAGCCTCGTCGTCGGCGTGGCAGCGTCGGGCGCGCCGCGGGCCGACATCCTCCTCGCCGGCGTCGCCGGGCTCGTCGCCGGGGCCATGTCGATGGCGGCCGGCGAGTACGTCTCGGTCCAGTCCCAGGCCGACACCGAGGGGGCCGACCTCGTCCGCGAGCGGCGCGAGCTGGCCGAGGATCCCGAAGGCGAGCTGGCCGAGCTGGCCGGGATCTACCGCGAGCGCGGGCTCGACGACGAGTTGGCCCTGCGCGTCGCCGAGCAGCTCACCGCGCACGACGCGCTTGGGGCGCACGCCCGCGACGAGCTCGGGATCACCGAGGCCCTGCGAGCGCGGCCGGTCCAGGCCGCGCTGGCGTCGGCGGCCGCCTTCGCCGTCGGGGCCGCGCTGCCGGTCGCCGCGGCCGTCGCAGCGCCGGCGGCCGTCGCGAGCGTGGCCGTGGCGGGCGTGACGCTCGCGACGCTCGCCGTGCTCGGCGGCCTCGCCGGACGCGTCGGCGGGGCGTCGGTCGTCCGCGGGGCGGTGCGCGTCGCGTTCTGGGGCGCCCTCGCGATGGCGATCACGGCCGGCGTCGGGGCGCTCGTCGGAACGTCCCTGTGACGGCCCGGCCCGGGGCGGCGGACCGGAACGGGTGTATGCTCGCCCCGCCCACGCGCCTAACGCCATGACCCGCCTGCTCACTCCTCTGTTCGTGCGGCGCCTGTGCGCGCTCGCGCTCGTGCTCCCGCTGGCCGCCCCGCTGGCAGCCCAGACGCCGGCTGTCCCGGGGCTCGACGCCGCCGGGATGGACCGCTCGGTCCTCCCGGGCGACGACTTTTACCGGTACGCCAACGGCACCTGGCTCCGGGAGATCGAGATTCCGGCCGACCGGAGCGCCTACGGGTCCTTCAACACCGCCGCCGCGCTCGCCGACGCCGAGGTGAGTGCCCTCGTCCGCGAGGCCGCGGCGGCCGGCGCGCCCGCGGGCTCGGACCTCCGGAGGATCGGCGACTACTACACCGCCCTCATCGACACGACGGCCATCGAGGAGGCGGGGCTTTCCCCGCTCCGACCGCTGCTCGCACAGATCGAGGCCATCGACAGCCGCACGGCGCTGGCCCGCTTTCTCGGCGCCACGCTCCGCGCCGACGTTGACGTGATCAACGACGGCTCGCTCCACACCGACAACCTCTTCGGGCTCTGGGTGGACCAGGACTTCGACCAGCCGACGCGCAACTCGGCCGCCCTCCTGCAGGGCGGCCTCGCGATGCCCGACCGGAGCTACTACCTCGACCCGTCGCCCGCGATGGTCGAGATCCGGACGGCGTACCGGGCGCACGTGGCCGCGATGCTGGGCCTCGCCGGCATTCCCGACCCCAGCGCGAAGGCCGACTCGGTCCTCGCCCTCGAAACGCGCATCGCGCAGGCACACTGGGAGCGTGAGGACACGTGGGACGTCGTCAAGGGCAACACGCACTGGTCGCGGGCGGACCTCGCGGCGCGGGCCCCGGGCCTCGACTGGGACACGTTCTTCGAGGCCGCCGGCCTCGGCGGGCTCGACACGCTCGTCGCGTGGCAGCCGAGCGCCATCACCGGCCTCTCGGCGCTCGTGGCGAGCGCGCCGCTCGCGTCGTGGAAGGCGCTCCTCGCGTACCACGCGGCCGAGCACCGTGCAGCCGTCCTCCCGGCCGCGTTCGGCCGGGAGGCGTTCGCCTTCTTCGGCCGAACGCTGAGCGGGACGCCGCAGCAGGGCCCGCGAGAGGCGCGCGCCGTGTCGGCGACGAGCGCGGCGCTCGGGTTTGCCGTCGGGCGGCAGTACGTCGAGCGCGCCTTTTCGGCGGGTGCGAAGGCCCGCGCCGAGGCGATGGTGGCCGGCATCGTCGCCGCGTTCGACGCCCGTATCGAGGCACTCGGCTGGATGGCTCCGGAGACCAAGGCCGAGGCGCGGCGCAAGCTCCAGACGCTCCGCGTGAGCGTCGGCTATCCCGACGTGTGGCCGGGCTACGCCGGGCTCGACGTGGACGCCCGCGACGCGTACGGCAACGCCGAGCGCGTGGAGCGCTTCGAGTACGCGCAGGCGCTCGCGACGCTCGCGCAGCCCGTCGACCGCGACGCGTGGTCGATGACGCCGCAGATGGTGAACGCGGTGAACATGCCGGCCATGAACGCCCTGAACTTCCCCGCCGCGATCCTCCAGCCCCCGTTCTTCGACCCCGACCGCTCCGACGCGATGAACTACGCCGCGATCGGCGCCGTCATCGGCCACGAGATCAGCCACAGCTTCGACAACCTCGGGGCCAACTTCGACGCCGACGGGCGGCTCCGGAACTGGTGGACGGCCGAGGACCTCGCCCACTTTACCGCCTCTACGGACGCGCTCGCCCGGCAGTACGACGCCTACCACCCCTTCCCGGACCTCGCCGTCAACGGCGGGCTGACGCTGACGGAGAACATCGCGGACCTCGCCGGCCTCGCGGCGGCCTACGACGCCTGGCGCGCCTCGCTCGGCGGACGCGAGGCGCCGGTCGTCGGCGGGCTCACCGGCGACCAGCAGTTTTTCCTCAGCTTCGCCCAGGTCTGGCGGACGGCCTACCGCGACGCGGCCCTCCGGCAGCGCCTGCTGACCGACGGGCACGCGCCCGGCCCGTACCGCGCGCTGACGGTGCGCAACCTCGATGCGTGGGTCGACGCATTCGCGGTCGAGCCCGGCCAGGCGCTCTTTCTGGCCCCCGAGGAGCGGGTCCGGATCTGGTGATGCCCGAAGGACGGGGCCGACGGAGCTTCCGTGCCGCGTCGCCACGCGGCGACCGAGCGGCCTGAACCGAGTCGCCTGTCGGCGCGTTTCTCGGGTCGCATATGCTCCGTCTCGTGGCCGTCGGCCGCTGTCTCCCCGCTCGCCATGACCGCACCCGAACACCAGCCCCGAGACCCGCTCCATGGCGTCACGCTGGAGCGGATGCTGAACGAGTTGGTCGACTATTTCGGGTGGGACGGGCTGAGCGAGCAGATCCGGATCCGGTGCTTCACGAGCGACCCGAGCGTGCGGTCGAGCCTCACGTTTCTCCGCAAGACGCCGTGGGCCCGCGAGAAGGTCGAGGGGCTCTACCTCTTCATGCTCCGCGAGCTGGCGCGGAAGACGCGGGCATGACCCGCCGGTTCGGCCAGCCCCGAGACGCGGCGACCAATGCGCTGGCGCGCAGCCTCGCCTCGGGCCGCGACACCCTCACACGCCTCGACACGCTCATGCCTGAAACGAATCCAGTCGCGCTAGCCTGCTCGACGCATGAGGTGAGGCCCCGCCATCGCTCTGCCCACGCAGACACTCAGCATGGAGAGTGGAAGAGGGTCGCGAGGCGGACAGCCGCGTGTCTCGCGGCCATGGTCGCGCTCGCCTTACTGGTGGCCGGGGCGGCTCGCGCGCAGCAGGTCGTCAACGTCTGGCCCGGCGTAGCCCCGGGCTCCGAGGGCTGGACTCAGACCGAGCGGACCGTGGAGGACACGCCCCTCGGGGCCGTCGCCTTCAACGTGGTCACCCCGACGCTGACGGCGTACCTCCCGGACCCGGCCCGGGCTACGGGAACCGGCGTCATCATCGCCCCGGGCGGCTACTTCGTCGCCCTCGCCCTCGACCTCGAAGGGCACGATGTCGCACGGTGGCTCCAGGATCGAGGCATCGCCGCGTTCGTGCTGAAGTACCGGATCATGGAAAAGGTCGGCGACGGCGTTCCCGTGGGGATGAACATGGACGAGGCGGGCCGCTACGGGATCGCCGACGGGATCCAGGCGCTCCGCGTCGTCCGGGAGCACGCCGCGGAGTGGGGCCTCTCCCCCGACCGCGTCGGCCTGCTCGGGTTCTCGGCCGGGGCCATGGTCACCGCCGGGGCTCTGACCCAGTCGGACCCCGGGGCGCGCCCGAGCTTCGCCGCGATGATCTACGGCGGCCCGTTCGGGGTGATGCCCGCCATCCCGGCGGAGCTTCCGCCCGTCTTCCTCGCGTGGGCGCAGGACGACGCCGTCGCCCTCGACCCCGTGGTGCGGTGGCACGACGCGTTGACGGCTGTGGGCCACCGGCCCGAGGTCCACGTCTTCGCCTCCGGCGGCCACGGGTTCGGCATGCGGCGGCAGGGCACGAGCAGCGACCACTGGATCGAGGCGCTCTACCAGTGGCTGGACGCACAGGGATTCACGAGACCGCCGGGAGCCCCTGGCGAGGCGCCTCCGGCGGCCGAGCGCGAGATCCAGCCGTCGCCCCTCGCGATCGGGGACTCGTTCACGATGCGCTCCGCGATTCTCGGCGAGACCCGGCGGATCAACGTGTACGCCCCGTACGGCTACGCCGAGTCGGACTCGCTCCGCCTCCCGGTCCTCTACATGCCCGACGGCGGGATCCAGGAGGACTTTCTCCACATCGCCGGGCTCGTCCAGATCTCGTCGATCAACGGGACCATGCGGCCGTTCCTCGTGGTCGGG
>DASWMO010000280.1:0-11864 GCA_036399715.1 Rubricoccaceae bacterium | reverse complement strand
CCGACGTGCTCACCGTCACGGCCCGCGTCGAGGACGAGGCGGTGCCGGCGAGCGTGACGCTGCTCACCGTCGTTGACGCCGGCACGACGGCCGAGACGCCGATGCACGACGACGGGACGCAGGGCGACGCCGCGGCCGGCGACGGCCTCTTTACGGGCCGGATCGCCGCGCTCGGGGGCCCGGCGACGGTCGAGGTGGCCGTGCGGGCCGTGGACGCCATCGGCCAGGCGCGCACGACGCCGTTTCGGACGGTCCGCGTGGCCGCGCCCGCGCTCGGCCTCGTCGTCAACGAGTTCATGGCCTCCAGCACCGGCGCGGCCCTCCGCGACGAGGCCGGCGACGCCGACGACTGGATCGAGATCCACAACCCGACGGCCGCGTCGGTCTCGATGCTCGGCTACACGCTCACCGACGATCTCGGCAACCCGGCCAAGTGGGCCTTCCCCGACGTGAGCCTCGCCGCCGGCGGCTACCTCATCGTCTGGGCCGACGACGAGGCCGCCGAGGGCGCGCTCCACGCGGCGTTCAAGCTCGGCGCCTCGGGCGAGGCTGTCGGCCTGTTCCGGTCGGGCGCGCAGGCCGACGCGGTCACGTTCGGCCCGCAGACGACCGACATCTCGACGGGCCGCTCGCCCAACGCGACCGGCCCGTTCATCGCCTTCGGCGTGCCCACACCCGGCGCGGTCAACCCGACGCAGGTCGCGGTTGAGGACACGCCGGCTGCGCTCGACCTGCGGGCCTTCCCCAACCCCGTCACCGGCGTGCTAACGGTCGAGACGGGCGCCCCGCTGCCCGTCGGCGCTGAGGCGAACGTCTACGACGCGCTCGGCCGCCTCGTCGCGCGCCTCGACGCCCGCGCGGGCGCGACGCGTGTGCTGTGGGACGCCACGGACGTGCCGGCCGGCGTGTACGTCGTGCGCGTGCAGGCCGCCCGCGAGGTCCGCACGCTCCGGGTCGTCCGGCAGTAGCGCCGGCCGCATCGCACGGGGCAGTGTAGGGAGAACCCCGGGTGGGCGGCCCGGAACGCCCTGAGAGGGCAGGTTGAGCGGCACCGGTCACGGCGTCGCTCGTCCGACCGGACCACTCTGCTGTTGTCCCCTATGAGCCACTCTGTACCGCTCGACGCCTCCGCCCGCGCCGACGACCCCGATGCCGACGCCGCCCGCGACGACGGGACGCACGAGGTTCGCCCGGACCTCGCCTACGCCCGCCTCGCCATCGTCAACGTCGTCTTCGTCGGGATGCCAGGAGCGGGGGACCGCGGCTGGGTCCTCGTCGACGCTGGGATTCACGGGTCGGCGGGCGCCATCGAGGCGGCGGCGGCGGCACGCTTCGGCGACGGCGCACGGCCCGCTGCCATCGTGATGACGCACGGCCACTTCGACCACGTCGGCGCCCTCGTCACGCTCGCCGAGCACTGGGACGTGCCGGTCTTCGCGCACGCGCTCGAACGGCCGTACCTCGACGGGACGGCCGCGTACCCGCCGCCGGACCCGTCGGTCGGTGGCGGCCTCGTCGCCCGCCTGTCGCCCCTGTTTCCGTCGTCCCCGGTCGACGTCGGGGCGCGGCTGCGCACGCTCCCGGCCGACGGCAGCATCCCGCACCTGCCGGGCTGGCGGTGGATCCACACGCCGGGCCACGCGGCGGGCCACGTCTCGCTGTGGCGCGAGGCCGACCGCGTGCTCATCGTCGGCGACGCGTTCGTGACGACCGCGCAGGAGTCGGCGTACGCCGCGGCGACGCAGGCGCCGGCGATGCACGGCCCGCCGATGTACTTCACGCCCGACTGGGAAGCGGCAGCGGCGTCGGTCCGCGCGCTCGCCGTGCTCGAGCCGCACGTCGTGGTGACGGGCCACGGCCGGGCGATGGAGGGCCCGGCGATGCGCGCCGCGCTGCACACGCTCGCCCGCGACTTCGAGGCCGTCGCCGTCCCCGAACACGGCCGCTACGTCGACGCGCCGGCGCGGGTGGAGGATGGCACGGCCTACCGCGACCCCGCCGCGTAGCCGGCGCGACACGTAGCCGGCACAGCCGCCCGAAACAGGGCGGACCTCGGCACGTAGCGGGCGGATCCTCACCGCCTGTCTCGATGTCTCGGACTCCGTCCGCGAGCCGCCTTCTGGTTGCGCTCGTTCTCGCTCTCGCCGTCCTTCCCACTGCCCGCGCCCAGGCGCCCGTGGGCGACTGGAACGGCGCGCTCGCCATCCCCGGCGCGCCCGCCCCGCTCGCCTTTTCGATCCGCATCACCGCCACCGGCGACTCGCTCGCGTCGACGATCGACATCCCGCAGCAGGGCGCCCTCGGTCTGCCGGCGACCACGACGACGTTCCGCAACGACAGCCTCGTCGTGACCTACGCCGTCTTTGGCGGGCGCCTCGACCTCGCCGTGGCCCCGGACTCGCTGCGGGGGACGTTCTCGCAGGGCCCGGGCACGCTGCCCGTGACGCTCGGGCCGGGCGCGATCGTTCTCGCGCGTCCGCAGACGCCGGCCGCACCGTTTCCGTACACCGAGGAGGCCGTGACCGTCGAGGCAGCGCCGGGCGTGACGCTCGCCGGGACGTTCGTCCGCCCGGCCGGCGCGGGCCCGTTCCCCGCGGTCCTGCTGCTCTCGGGCTCGGGCGCGCAGGACCGCGACGAGAGCCTCTTCGGGCACCGCCCGTTCGCCGTCCTTGCGGACCACCTCGCGCGGCAGGGCATCGCCTCGCTGCGCCTCGACGACCGCGGCGAGGGCGCTTCGACGGGCGACTACGCCACGGCGACGCTCCCCGACCTCGCGGCAGACGCGCGGGCGGCCCTCGCCGTGCTTCGCGCGCGGCCCGGCGTCGCGCAGGCCGGCATTGTCGGGCACAGCCTCGGGGGGCTCGTCGCGCCGCGCGTCGCCGGGGCCGACTTCGTGGTGATGCTCGCTGCGCCGTCCGTGCGCGGCTCCGATCTGTTCGCCCTCCAGAACGAGCGCATCGCCCGCGCGAGCGGCATCGACTCGACAGCCGCAGCCGCTTATGGCGCCGCCATCGCCACGACGATGCAGCCGCTCCTCGACGCACCGGCCGCGCCCGACAGCGTGCTCCAGGCCCCGATGGAGGCGGCGCTCAACACCGGCCTCATGGCGGTCCCAACGGCCGCCCGGACCCGCCTCGGCCTCGCCGGCGGCGGCTACGCCGAGCGCCGCCGCCAGACGGTTGCCGGGATGCTCTCGCCCGAACTCCGCGGCATCCTCCTCTCAGACCCTGCGTCGGCGCTCGCTGCCCTGCGCGTGCCCGCGCTCGCGGTTTATGGCGGCCTCGACACGCAGGTCCCGGCGGACCAGAACGCACCGCCGATGCGGGCCGCGCTCGCTGCCCGGCCGGGCTCCGAGGTCGTCGTGCTCGCGGGTAAGAACCACCTTTTCCAGAGCGCCGAGACGGGCTCACCGGGCGAGTACGGCCAGATCGAGGAGACGATGTCGCCCGAGGCGCTGACGGCCGTCTCAGCCTGGATCCTGCGGACGGCCCGCTAGCCCGCCGCGTGGCCGTCCGTCGGTCGCCCGTCTCTTAAACGACCGCCCACCCGGAGTCGCCCGCCGGACTCCGGAGGCGTCCGTTTACAGCCGCCGCGACCGGGCCGATGTCCAGGGCTCGCCTTCCGCTGCGCCGATGGATCTGCCCCGCCTCCCGCTCGACTTCGCCGGCTTCGGCTTCCCGGACCCGACGCCCGCGTTCGTCCGCATCGTCACCAGCGAGTCCGAGGGGCGCGCGCTCGTCGACGGCGTCGTGGTGATCCCCGGCCTGCCGGTCTGCCGCGTCCGGATGAAGACCGACCCCAGCCGCCTCGGGCGCCACGGGACCGGCCGGCGGGCCCTGCTCGCCTACGTCCGCGCGGCGCTGCACGAGGACGTGATGGTGGAGCTGCCCTGGAACTGAACGCGTGACACGGGTCAGCCGACAGGCCGCTCGTCTGGAAGCGCCTCGCGGAGGGCGACGCCTCCGCTGGGGCCAAACTCCAGCGTCCGGATCGGGAAGGGAATCGTGATGCCGTGCGCATCGAAGGCGGCTTTGATGGCTTTGATGGCCTCGCTCTGCGCACCGAAAAAGTCGGTCTGCTCCGTGAAGTCAATCCAGAAGCGGAGCGAGAACTCGATGGACGATTCCCCGAAGGCCGTGTAGTAGAGATGGACGGGCCGGTCCGCCTTGCGCACCGGGAGGGCCTCGACGGCTGCGACCGCGGCACGCTCGGCCACGTCGAGGTCGTCGCCGTAGCCGACGCCGCCAGAGAGGTCGATGCGGCGCTCGCGGCGGGCCGAGAAGTTGGTGATCGCGTCGCCGTAGACCTTCGCGTTGGGCAGGATGACCCGCTGGCCCTGGAACGTCGTCAGGACGGTCGAGCGGAGCGAGATCTGGGCGACGGTCCCTGTGAACCCGTTCGTCTCGACCATCTGCCCGACGAGGAATGGGGCCCGGACGGCCATCAGGACGCCTGCGATAAAGTTGGACGCGATGTCCTGGAAGGCGAACCCGAGCGCGAGCCCGAGGATGCCCGCGCCCGCAAGCAGGCTCGTCACGACGCCGTCGAGGTTGAGCACGCCGAGCGCGATGAACGTCCCCGCCGCCATCACGGCGACGTACGACAGCGTCGCTAGCAGGTCGACGACGTTGCGGGCATGCGGGGCGTGCTCGGTCGCGCGGGTCAGCACGCGGCGGACGACCGACCGGGCGGCGCGGGCCACGAACGCCCCGACGACGACGATCACGACGGCCAGCAGGAGGTTCGGGAGGTGCAGGACGAGGGCGCGGACCCACTCGTTGAGCTTGACCGCGAGCGACCCGACGTAGTCGGACACGTCGAGCGGGGCGAGCGTCGAGTCGGCAGCGGTCGGGGCCTCTTGCATCGGTCCGGACGGGTGGAGGAGCAACCAACGGGCACCCCGGGCCACCGTTCCGCAGGTCGGTTGAGGCTCGGGCCGAACGCCTCCTCGCGTCGCGGCGTACGTCAGGCACCTTTGCACCACATTCCCGCCGGCCGCCTCCGCGGCGCCAGCCTCGACCCTTTCCGCCCCGGCTATGTTTCTCCACGACCTCTCGCCCGAGCAGCGCCGCGCGTTCCTCGTCCTCGCCCGCCAGATCATTGATGCCGACCGGCGCCTCGCGATCCAGGAAGTCGAGCGGCTGGACCGGCTCTACGTCGAGGCCGGCGTCCCGGCCGAGATGGCCGACGCGCCCGGCGGCGTCGGCGACCTCAACCTGCTGTTCCCGTCCGAGCGCTCCCGCGTCGTGGTCGTGCTCGAGCTGCTGCTCGTCGCCTACTCGGACGGCCGGCTGGACCCGCGCGAGACCGAGGCCGTCCGCGAGGTCGCCGCGCGCCTCGGCCTCGACGCGGCGACGTGGGAGGACGCGACCGACTGGGCGCGGCGCTACCAGGCCCTTCTCGACGAGGCCGACACGCTCGGCCAGGGCAAGGCCGTATTCGAGGACGACTGAACGGGCCGGCCGAGGCACGGGCGATCCACCGCTTATCCACTGCCCGGACCGCGCCCGCTCCGCTAGCTTGGGGCCATCAACCTGACCCGGACTCCAGCGTGAGCGACCAGAAAATCATCTTCTCGATGGTCGGCGTGGGCAAGACCCTCCCGACCGGCAAGAAGATTCTCGACAACATCTACCTCTCGTTCTACTACGGCGCCAAGATCGGCGTGCTCGGGCTGAACGGCTCCGGCAAGTCCACGCTGCTCAAGATCATCGCCGGGCTGGACAAGAACCACGACGGCACGATCCAGGCGCAGCCGGGCCTGACGATCGGGATGCTCGCACAGGAGCCCGACCTCGGCGACCCGACGCGGACCGTCCGCGAGGTCGTCGAGGAGGGCATGCAGTCGACAGTGGACCTGCTGAAGGCCTATGAGGCCGTCAACGAGAAGTACTCGGACCCCGACGCGGACTTCGACGCCATCATGGCCGAGCAGGCGAAGCTCCAGGAAGAGATCGACCGCCTCGACGCGTGGGACCTCGACGCGCGCCTGCAGCAGGCCATGGATGCGCTGCGCTGCCCGCCCGCCGACAGCCCCGTCGGCCCGCTCTCGGGTGGCGAGAAGCGCCGCGTCGCGCTCGTCCGTTTGCTGCTCTCCAACCCCGACGTCCTGCTCCTCGACGAGCCGACGAACCACCTCGACGCCGAGTCGGTCGAGTGGCTGGAGCAGTACCTCGCCGCCTTCCCCGGCACGGTCATCGCCGTCACCCACGACCGCTACTTCCTCGACAACGTCGCCGGGTGGATGCTGGAACTGGACCGCGGCAAGGGCATCCCGTTCGAGGGCAACTACACGCGCTGGCTGGAGCAGAAGGAGGCTCGCCTCCGGACCGAGGAGAAGCAGGCGTCCAGCCGCCAGAAGTCGCTCCAGCAGGAGCTGGAGTGGGTCCGCCAGAACGCCAAGGGCCGCCGGACGAAGTCCAAGGCGCGCCTCGCGGCCTACGACGAGCTGCAGGCCGGCGCGAGCGAGGCGCGCATCGCCGAGCTGGAGATCTACATCCCGCCGGGCCCGCGTCTCGGCAACGTCGTCGTCGAGGCCGAGAACGTCAAGAAGGGGTATGACGGGCGGACGCTCGTCGAGCACCTCACGTTCTCACTCCCGCCGGGCGGCATCGTCGGCGTGATCGGGCCAAACGGCGCGGGCAAGACGACGCTCTTCCGCATGATCACCGGCGCCGAGAAAGCCGACGCGGGCGACTTCACGGTCGGCGAGACGGTCCAGATCGGCTACGTGGACCAGAACCGGCCGCTCGACCCCGACAAGACGGTCTGGCAGACGATCTCGGGCGGCGCGGACTTTATCAAGCTCGGCACCAAGGAGATCAACAGCCGGGCGTACGCCGGGCGGTTCAACTTCAACGGGACGGACCAGCAGAAGAAGGTCGGCGACCTCTCGGGCGGCGAGCGCGGGCGGCTCCACCTCGCGAACACGCTCCGCGAGGGCGCCAACGTGCTCCTGCTCGACGAGCCGACGAACGACCTCGACATCAACACGCTCCGCGCGCTCGAAGAGGCGCTGCTGAGCTTCGGCGGCTGCGCGGTCGTCATCAGCCACGACCGCTGGTTCCTCGACCGCGTCGCGACGCACACGCTGGCCTTCGAGGGCGACGGCGAGGTCCGGTTCTTCCCGGGCTCGTACTCGGAGTACGAGGAGGACCGCCGCGCACGCATCGGCGACGCGGCCGACCTGCCGAGCGCGCCGCACCGCAAGCTCACGCGGGCCTAGCGGGGCGCAGGCACACGGTCCTCGTCTTAGCCTCCTAAGAGGCTATCTTCGAGGCCCGTGTGTCTCCTCTGGCTTATGCGCCTGTTTTCTGCTGTCTGTTTGTGTCTGATGGCGGCTGCGCCGCGCGCGCAGGACGGGGGCGTTCTACGGATCGAGAGCGAGCCCGCGGGTGCCCGCGTGGTCCTGAACGACATCTCGCTCGTCGGCCAGCCGACACCGCTCGAGGTGCCGGTCGCGGCGGGCGTCCACCGCGTCCGCGTCCTGCTCGACGGTTACGCGCCGTTCGAAGCGACCGTCACCGTCGAAGCTGCTGGGAGGGTCACGGTGGTGGCGCAGCTCCAGCAACCATCCGGGCGGATCGCGTTCGACGGCCTCCCGGCTGGCGCGACGGTCACCGTCGGCGGGCAGCCGTACCGCGCGGGAACGCGCGTGCCCGTAGGCGATATCGAGGTCGCCGTGACGCTTCCCGGCGCGCAGACCCTGACGGCGACCGTCCCCGTCTCGGCGGAGCGCGAGACGGCCGTCCAGTATGGCGGGCGCCAGTTCCGCGCGGGCCGCGCCCTGACCGCCTTCGCGGCGCCGGGCCTCGTGCAACTTCGTGACGGGCGCCGCCGGATGGGCACCGCGTACGCGGTTGCCGTCGTGGGCGGGCTGGCTGCGGCGGGCGTGCTGACGTTCCGCGCCGCGCAGGCTGTGGGGGACACGGCCGCCGCGCAGGCGCGTTACGACGCGGCGACGTCCGAGCCCGACGCCGTCGCGGCCCGCGAGGACCTGACCCGCCTCATTGGGACCGTCCGGTCGTCGCGCCAGGCCCGCGGCGGCGCGCTCGTCGCCGTCGGGGTCGTCTACGCGGTCTCCGTCGTCGACGCGTTCGTGCGCCACGTCGGCGCGCCCGTGCTGGTCTCGCGCCTTCGGGAGTTTTCGTCTGTCCGCCTGAACGTCACCGGCGGCGGCGCGGGCCTCGCCCTCCGGTTCTAATGCCCTTTTCGATGCTCCCTGCCCGTCTCGCCGCCGTCGCGGTCCTCGCCGTCCTCGCCGGCTGCGACCTCCCGACGGACCCGGTCCCGACGAACCCGTACGACCCCCTCTTCGACGGGGCGCGCATCGCGACGAGCCCGGAAGGCGTGACGATCACCGGTTCGACGCCGACCGCCGTTTCGATTGCGTGGACCGATCGCAGCTCGTTCGAGACCGGCGTGCAGGTCCAGCGCGCCCTCGGCGTGGGGTCTTTCTCGACGATTGCGACGCTCTCGCCCGATGCGACCTCCTACACCGATACGGGGCTGAACCCGACGGGTCCGGATGGCACGGCGGACCGGCGCTACCGCGTCATCGCCCTCGGGGACGGCGGGCGCCCGAGCGTCCCGAGCGATACGCTCACCATCCGCTTCCCGGTCGACGTGGTGGGCTACACCGTGCCCGGCCTCACGGGCCAGGGGGGCTTCTCCGACGATGGAGGCACGCTGTTCGCCACCGGCCTCTCGACGCTGTTCGTCTCTAACACGGTCACCGGCGACGCTCTTGCCACCCTCACCGCGGTGCGTGGCCTCCTGTCGCGCCTCGGAGGCGCGCGTGTGCTCATCACGGAGTCGACCACGGGGCCAGATGCGGCGGTGCGGATCTACGACCGGCAGACGCAGCAGTCCCGGCGGACACTCTTTGCCAGTGGGCCCAACGGCTGTATCTCGGTCGCGCCGCTGACGATTCGGGCATCGGCGGACCTGCAGACGTTCGTCGGATTGTGCGCGACGTCGTCGCCGGACCGCTTCCTGCTCGCCGTGTGGGGGCCCGACGGTGGGCAGCCAGTCCGGGCCGTTGTGCTGCCTGGCACGCGAGCCCTCGCGCTGGACCTCGCGCTGGACGGCACACACGCCGTCGTCTCTTCCGCCTCGACGGTCAGCGCCAACCGCGAGGTGACAGGCATAGACGTTGTCTCTGGAACGGTCCTTTGGACGGCCCGCGACGTTGCTCCGGCGGACCTGCCGCTGCTATTCAGTCCGGATAGCCGCTCCGTGCTAGATGCCTCGACGCAAGCGGTCCGCATCCGAGATGCCGCGACCGGGACGGTTCAGGCAGAGCGCCGGGAGATCACCTCGCGGCCGGCGATCCTGTCGTTCTCGCCCGACGGACAGCAGGTGGCGATCGTGTACTCGGGCACCTTGACCACCGTCGTGTCGCGGACATCCGACCTCTCCATCGCGATCCGACTGGACCGGACCCGAACAGGCGCTTTTCAACTGCTCAACGGAGGGCGAGCCATTGGCTTCCGCGGATCCGAGACGTCGAACACCGACTCCGAAGTTGTCCGGTGGGACTTTGCGCGGTCCTGGGTCGCGGTCCAACCGTAGCGGTTATTGAGCAAGGCGCGCCGGCGGGTCGCCGGCTTCGAGCGCCGCGATCTGGCCGTCGATCTCGTCGTCTGGCCGCAGCCGGTGCAGTGCGAACGCGCCGAGCATGCCCTGGACGAACAGAACCGTAAAGAGGCCTGAGACCAAAAGCCCGCCCGTGTTGCCCGTCGTGACGCGGCTGGCGATCTGCTCCACGACGTAGACGACGAGCAAGGCCGTCGCTGCGAAGCGGTTGCCGCGGTACGTGCCGGCGCTGAGGGCGAGCAGGAGCGCGACGTCCAGAAACGCCCACCCGTCGAGGGCGCCGCCGAAGACGCCCTCCGGCGAGGCGAGCGCCCATGTGGCGAGGGCAGCCGTCACCACGGCCGACGCGATGCCGGCATAAGCCGCGCGGCGCGTCACCGCCCGCGCATCGTCGGCGTCTTCGAAGTGAAACCAGAAGAGCGGGACGCGGGTCGACATGCAGGCGCGGCGGGTGAGCGCCGAGGTTACGCCTCGACCGGCTCGACGACGAGTGGTCCCTTTGCGGACTCCGAGACGAACGCGGCCGGGGCGCCCGTCGAGTGGTAGAACAGCAGCAGGTGGCCGCCCTCGGCGGCCTCGCGCGCGAGCGTCTCGCGCCAGCGCTGGCTAGCCGCGCCGTCGGCGTCGTACTTGGCGACGAAGCGCCGGACGACCTGCCCCGGCGTGCCCATCACGTCGCCGCCGTAGACGGCCGTCAGGCCGCCCGAGGGGATCCGGACGATCTGGTGCGCCCCCGTGTGGCCGCCCGTGACGGTGGTCTCGGCGCGGCTGCCGGGCACGGGCCCGTCGCCGTCGAGGAGGACGAGCTGGCCGGCGCGGTCCAGCGTGTCCACGACGAGGTCGCGGGCGCGGACCGACTCGCCCGTGTAGCCGGCCGCGGTCAACTCCGCGCGCTGGACCGCGTACTCGGCATTCTGGAACGTCGGCCGCCACTCGCCGTGGACGCTCGCGACGGCCCCGCCGGCGTGGTCGAAGTGCAGGTGCGACAGGACGACGCGGTCGACGCGCTCGGGCGCGACGCCGCGCGCGGCGAGACCGCCGAGGAGAACCTCGGTCCCGCGCCCCGTCGCCCACTCGCCGAGGCCGGCGTCGAGCAGGAGCGTCTCGGACGGCATGCGGACGAGAAACGGAGTGACCGAGATGAAGAGCGTTCCGGGCCGTGCGGCATCACCCTCGGCGTGCGGCACGAATCGCTTGTCGAGGCCGACCGTGAAGCGGCCCTCGGGAAGCGCGTCGATGAGGAGGTCGCCGTAGGTCACGGGGCGGGCCGGGGCAAGGGAGAGGCCGAAACCCCCGCGGCGCCCAGCGGATTCAAACGGCCCATTCTCCACCCGCCGTTCTCATGTCCGACCACTCCGTCAAGAAGATCGATTCGTCCGCATCACCCCACGGGGCGATGGGCCAGAAGTACCTCGCCTCCGGCAAGGCGCTCTCGATGCGCCTCTGGGAGGAGCCGGCCGGCGACGCCGGCGAGCCGCACACACGCGACTACGAGACGGTCGGGTACGTCATCTCGGGCGCGGTCGAGATCCACGTCTCGGGCGACGTCATCACGTGCCGGGCGGGCGACAGCTACCTCGTCCCGGACGGCGCCGAGCGGCAGTACGTCGTCGTCGAGGACCTCGTGGCCGTCGAGGCGACGAGCCCGCCGGCTGAGGTCCACGGACGTGACGAGTAGCGGAATTGGCGGTCAGGCGTTCGAGCGGGGATAGAGCAATGCGGGACCGGATGCCCAGGGCGTCCAGCCCCGTGCCGCGTCTTAAGGGCGCCTGTTCGAGATATGTGTGAAGCTTCCGTTGCACTCGGAACCGATGTGACGTAATGTCGGGGATGCTCAGGCCTCCCGGGAAGGCCTCAACCCGCTCACACGCCCTCAAACTGTTAGCTGATATGCCCCACTCTACCCTCTGGCGGCCCCTTGTGCTGCCCCTCTTCGCACTCGTGCTTACGGCCTCGGCCGGCGCGCAGACGGCGACGTTCTCCAACACCACGCCGATCCAGCTCACTCAGGGAACGCAGACGGCCCCCTTCCCCGGGAACCCCTATCCCTCCACCGTCGCGGTGACGGGGATGACGGGCGTCGTGACCGACGTCAACGTCACCGTCCGTGGGATCACCCACACGTGGGCCTCCGACATCGACGTCCTCCTCGTCGCGCCGAACGGTGCCAGCATCGTCCTGTTCTCCGACGTGATCGGAAACTTCCGCGTCGCCAACCGGACGTACACGTTCGACGACGCGGGCGGGACGCCGCTCTCCCTCGCTGC
>DASWMO010000279.1:0-8475 GCA_036399715.1 Rubricoccaceae bacterium | reverse complement strand
GTCACCTCGGCGGGCGTGAACACGCCGTCGCGGGCCAGCCCGTCGACGTAGGCGCGGGCGACCTCCGCCGTGGCAGGCCACGAGACGCGCGTCTGCGTCTGCGGGTTGAACGCGTCCATGCGGATCGCCTCGGCTGCGGCGATTTCGGCCGGTGTCATCCCGTCGCCGGGGGCGAGGCGGAACACGTCCAGCCCGCGGCCAATCTCGGAGGCGTAGATGTAGCCGTTGTACCAGTAGACGGACCAGTAGCCGGCCACGACGAGGTGGTCAGCGTCGGCGGGCCCGCGGTCGAAGTAGGCGACTTCGACCGGCCGGGTCGGATTCGTGAAGTCGAACAGCGAGAGGCCACCCTGGTACCACGCCTGCACCATGAGGTCGCGGCCGGGCACGGGCACGAGCGAGCCGTTGTGCGCGACGCAGTTCTCGGTCTCGGTCTGGGCGGCGGGCAGCTTGTAGTAGCCGTCGAAGGACAGCTCGCGGGCGTCGGAGATCGAGAAGACGGCGTCGGCGCCCCACTCTGGGCGGTCCGTCGCGCGGCAGCGCGGGGACGAGCCGCCGCCCCACTCGTCGGTAAAGACGACGCGGCGGCCGTCGTTGGAGAACGTCGCCGAGTGCCAGTAGGCGAAGTTGGAATCGGCCGCGGCGGTGATGCGCGTCGGGTTGGCCGGGTTCGAGATGTCGAGCAGGAGCCCGTAGCCGGCGCACGCGCCGCCGGCGAGCCCGATCTCGGGATAGACCGTGATGTCGTGGCACTGGTTGGGGCCGGGGCGCGGGCCCTCAGGCGCCGGGCCGACCATCTGGGCGACGATGGCGGGCAGAGCCGCACGGAGGGCCGTCGAGTCAGCCGCCGTCGGCGCGCCGGTCCCGCCGCGCTGCGCGACCATCTGGCCGAGCAGCTGCTGGACGGCCTGCTCGGGCACGACGACGTCTTCGCCCTCGACCGTAGCGACGAAGCCGCCCGCGGCGCGGACCCGCTCGACCTCCTCGATATCGGCCTGCGCCTGGCCGTGCTCGGGCGCGCCGTCGAGGCCGAGCAGGAAGCGCGGCGTCGCGATGATGGCGGCCTGCTCGGGGCTCGCGAGCGGCACCCGGATGACCTCGATGCGGAAGAGCGCCGAGGCGGGGTCGTCGGCCGGCGATGCCGCCGAGCAGCCCGCGAGTTCCTCGCCCGAGCGGACGCGGCTGGTGCCCGAGACGTAGACGAAGAGCTGGCTTGCGTCCGTCGGGTCCGGGACGAGCGTGTGCGTGTGCGAGCCGCGGCACGTCTGGACGGCCGCGACCTGCCGCGGGTGCTCGACGTCCGAGATGTCCAGGATGCGGACGCCGCGGAAACGCTCGGCGCTGACCGGCGCCTCGACGCCACCGGCGCCACAGTCGATGCGCCCGCGCGTCTCCTCGACCGACATGAAGAGCAGGTTGCCGTGGACGGACACGTCGCCCTGGCCGCCGGGGCACTCGAGCGTCGCGCGGAGACGCGGGGCCGCGGGGTTCGAGATGTCCCACATCTGGACGCCGCTGTAGTTGCCGAGGATCATCAGGTCCCCGCGGAAGGCGACGTCCGAGTTGGCGAAGCCGAAGTCGCCCGCGTCGTCGGGGTTGAAGAAGCCCGCCGGGCGCGGGACGTGGGCGACGAGTTCGAGGCCGCGGATGGCCTGTCCGGCGTCGTCGAGGCCGGCGCGGAGGCCGACGCGCGGGTCGGGCGCCTGCGCCGACGCGGCGCCCGCGAGCAGGGCGACGAGCGGGAGGGCGAGGCGGGGAATGCGGAGCGGCATAGAAGGGACGCGGCGGGGCGTCAGAAGCGGGTGAGGAGGGTTTGCATCCGGTCGATCTCGGCCATCTGGTCGGCCTCGATGTCGGTCACGAGCGCGTAGACCTCAGAGGCCTCGGTCCCGCGCGGAGCGTCGAGAATCTCGCCGACCATCGTGAGAGCGCCTTCGTGGTGCTGGATCATGAGTTGCAGAAAGAGGCGGTCGAAGTTGGCGCCCGAGGCGGCGGCGAGCTGCGCCATCTGCTCCGGCGTGAGCATGCCCGGCATGAGGTGGCCTGCGTGCGCGTCGGGGCCGGGCACGGCGGCGCCGCGGTGAGCGAGCCAGCGCGCCATGCGGGCCATCTCGTCGGTCTGCGAGACGCGGATGCGCTCGGCGATGAGCGTCACCTCACGGCCGGCGCCGCGGCCGGGGACGAGCGCGGCCATGGCGAGCGCCTGAGCGTGGTGCGGGATCATGCCCTGCATGAACACGACGTCAGGCCTCGGGTCAGTGCCCATGTCCATCGCGCCGTGTGTCATAGCGGAATGGTCCATCGCGGCGTGGTCCGTCGCAGCGTGGTCTGTTGCGGCGGGACCGGGCGGTGCTGCCGGCGGGGCAGCGGGGCGCGGACTCGCACAGCCGGCCGCGAGCAGGCACAGGGCGAATGTCCGGAGGGCGGGAACGCGCATCGCGGCAGGGCGGAGGACCGCCGGAGTATAGCAGCAGTCCGCGGAGGGCGTATCTTGCCGCCTCGGGTTGAGCGCTTCCAGGACCGCCCTCCAGGTTGTGCTCCCCGTCGTGCCGCTTCGGCGGCACAGAGCGTCCGAGGGCCCGCCCCCTCGGGCGCTCACTTTGTTTGAGGCCGACGGCCTCGCCGGGCTGATGGCACCCAGGTCATGCAAAAACAGGCCTTTTGCCGTCCCAGCTGTGCATGTCGTGCACGCCCGGCCATGTCGTGACAGAATCGGGACACTTAAGGTGCGATTCGGCTTTGCGGGTCTGGCCTCGGCAGCCGATGTTGTCCCAGAACCCCTCCCGCGCTGCCTTGCCCCGCCTCATCGCCCTCGTCCTCGCCGCCTCGCTCGCCGTCCTCGGCGCGTTCACAGCCCGCCTCCCCGGCGGCACGCCGGTCCTGCCGGCGACGCCGCTGGACTACACGCCGACGCTGCCCGGGCACCTCACCGCGCCGGGCGTGCTCGCCGAGGACAACACGCCCGCGGCCAACCCGACGACCGACGACGGCGCGACGCTCGGCCGCGTCCTCTTCTACGACACGCGCCTCTCGTCCAACCTGACGATCGCGTGCGCCTCATGCCACCGCCAGGCAGACGGCTTCTCGGACCCCGCCCCGCGGTCCGCGGGCTTCGGCGGCGGCCAGACGGCGCGCCACTCGATGAGCCTCTCGTTCGCGCGCTACTACCCCAACGGGCGCTACTTCTGGGACGAGCGCGCCGCCACGCTCGAGGACCAGGTGCTCATGCCGATCCAGGACGGGACTGAGATGGGCATGACGCTCCCCGAGGTCACAGCGCGCCTGCAGGCGACGGCGTTCTACCCGGACCTCTTCGCCCGCGCCTTCGGCACGCCCGACATCACGCCCGAGCGGACCGCCCGCGCCCTCGCGCAGTTCGTCCGCTCCATCGTCCCGACGGGCTCGCGCTACGACGCCGCCCGGGTTGCGAGTCCCGCCGGCCCGCCCGGGCAGCCGCTGACAGGCCTGACGGCGCAGGAAAACCAGGGCCTCCAGATCTTCTTCGGCCGCGGCCAGTGCAACCGCTGCCACGGCGGCGACGCGTTCGTCGCGACGCAGGCGCGCAACAACGGCCTCGACGCGACGGTGACCGACATCGGCGCGGGCGGCGGGCGCTTCAAGGTCGGCTCGCTGCGCAACGTGGCCCTCTCGGCGCCCTTCATGCACGACGGGCGCTTCGCGACGCTGGAGCAGGTCGTGGACTTCTACGACGACAACGTCCGGACGAGCGCCAACCTGGACCCGATCCTGCGCGGGCCGAACGGGCAGGCGCGCCGCCTCGGGCTGTCGCCGGCCGACAAGGCCGCCCTCGTCGCGTTCTTGCGGACGCTCTCGGACCCGGGCCTGGCGACCGACGCCCGCTGGTCCGACCCCTTCACGGGCGCGACGGCCGCTGAGGGCACGGGCGCCGCACCGGGCCTCGCACTCGCTGCGGCCGGCCCGAACCCGTTCCGCGGCCGCACGGCCCTGTACCTCACGCTGCCCGAGACGACCGATGTGTCGGTCGTCGTGTTCGACGCCGCCGGCCGCCGCGTGGGCGTCCTCGCGGAGGGGCGCCGCGGAGCCGGCGAGACGACGCTCGTCTGGGACGCGGCCGGCCTGCCCGCCGGCCGCTACACCGTCCGCGCGGTCTCGGGAGGGCAGGCGGCCACGCACGCGCTGACGCTCCTCCGCTGAGCGTCAGCGCGCATCTCGCTATGCCGCGACGGGCGCCGGGACCGCGTCGCACATCGGCCGCAGCATGTCAGCGACGTACGTCTCGAGCGTCGCCGACTCGGGCGGCCGCGGCCGTCCGCGCGTTACGACAAGACATCTTTCACCGTCTCGACGGCCTTGGCCATCATCCCCTGGACGGGCTGGCTCGGGGCCTGGTTGAACGTGTACGGGGGCGGTTCGGAGCGGGCCGGGACGGACCCGAGCGGCTGCATCTGCTCGATGACCGAGAACTCGCCCTTGCCGTCGAGCGACGGCCCACCCGTCCACCGGCCCGCAGGCGGCAGGTTGCCATCGACGCCGGTCCCCATGAACGCGTAGTCGAGGTTCATCTCCTTGACGTGGGGCGCCTGACGCTCCTCGTGCTGGGGGAACGATGAGGGGATGGGCATCCCCGCCTCAAACCCGCCCTGTTCCTCGATGACCGCCAGCCACTGGTTCTGGTGCATCGTGTCGCGGGCGATGAGGAACCGGAGCATGTCCTTCATGCCCGGGTCGTCGGTCATGTGGAACAGGCGGGTGGCGAGGACGCGGCCGGTCGACTCTGCCATGACGTTGGCCGTCATGTCGGCGATGAGGTTGCCACTTCCGACGACCCACGACCCGTTGAACGGGACGCCGTTGGCGTCCGTCGCCATCGCGGAGAGGCCGGCCGAGAGAAAGTGCCGCGGGTCCATTCCGCCCATGATGGCCGCGACCATCGGGTTTTTGGCACCCTCGTCCTGGAGCTCCGCCGGGGCACCGTCGAGGTTGAGCGCGACCGCCGTGCAGAGCATCTCGATGTGGGAGATCTCCTCGGTCCCGGTGTGGAGGAGCATGTCGCGGTACTTGACGAGCGACGGCGGCTTGGCCCAGGCCTGGAAGAGGTACTGGAGGCAGACGCGGATCTCGCCCTCGATGCCACCGATGGCCTGCTGGAGCATCTTGGCGAAGAGCGGGTTCGGCGTGTCGACGCGGACCTCGTACTGGAGGCGGGGATCGTGGTAGAACATGAGACGGGGAGAGGGAGGGAAGCTCCCGGTAGACCCGGCGCGCCCGTCCGTTCCGCACTCGCATCGCGTCCCGGAAGCTCCCGGCGGTCCTGCCAACCGTCGCCCGGTGCGGATCTGGGAGATCCCCGCAGAGCGCGTGGAGCGCGCGTCCGGCGCCGCGGCGAACCGGGCGAGGTGACGCGCCGTCCACGGTTGCCACCCGCCCACCACCCGTGCTCGTCCAAGACCTCCCCACGCCCGCGCTCCTCGTGGACGTGCCGCGCCTCGCGGCCAACCTGGACCGGATGCAGGCCGCGGCCGACGCCGCCGGCGTCGCGCTCCGCCCGCACGCCAAGACGCACCGGACGGCCGAGATCGCCCGGATGCAGGCGACCCGAGGCGCGCGCGGGATGACGGTCGCGACGCTCGACGAGGCCGAGGCGTTCGCCGGAGCCGGCCACATGGACCTGCGCCTCGCGACGCCCGTCGTGGGGCCGCAGAAGCTCGCCCGCATCGCGGCGCTGCTGGATGCCGGCGTGCGCGTCTCGTTCACGGTCGACACCGAGGCTGGTGCGCGCCTCGCGTCGGGCGCCTTCGCGGGCCGCGACGTGCCCGTCGACATCCTTCTGGAGATCGACACCGGGCAGCACCGCTGCGGCGTGCCGCCGGCCGAGGCCGTCGCACTGGGGATCGCTGTCGCGGACCTGCCGGGCCTGCGCCTCGCGGGCGTGCTCACGCACGGCGGCCACGGTTACGCCGGTCCGCAGGAAGGTGAGGCGCCGACCGCCGCCCTCCGCCGCGCGATGGCGGACGAGCGCGACGGCCTCCTCGACGCCGCCGCGCGCCTCGGCGCAGCCGGCCTGCTGGATCCGGCCACGGCCGAGGTCTCGCTCGGCTCGACGCCCACGCTGTCCGTCTTCGAAGGCGCCGCCCGCGACGGTTTCCGCGTCACCGAGTGGCGCCCCGGCGCCTACGTCTTCGGCGACGCGCAGCAGGTCGCCCTGGGCGCGGTCGAGCTCCGCGACTGCGCCCTGATGTGCGTCGCGACCGTTGTCTCGAAGCGCCGCTTCGACGACGGGACCGAGCAGGCGATCATCGACGCCGGCCGCAAGACGCTCACGACCGACGGCGGCACGGGCGTCCGCGGCTTCGGGACGGTCCTCTACAGCCCGCGCACGATGGTCGCCAACATGCACGCCTGGATGCCGCGCCTCAGCGAGGAGCACGGCACCGTTGAGACGCCGGGCGGGCTGATCTACGACGTCGGCGACCCGGTCTTTCTCGTTCCCAACCACGCCTGCGTGGCCGTCGCGACGCGGCGCGTGTTGTTCGCCGTCGAGGGAGACGAGGTCGTCGGCGAGTGGCCGGTCCTGGCCCGGTAGCGCCCGGAACGACGCGAGGCCCGGCGCACTGCTGCACCGGGCCTCGTGAGAGACGGGTTCCGTGTGGTGGTTACCGGATGACCGTCAGGCGCTGCGTCGCCGTCGCGCTCGCGCTCGTCGCGCGGACGACGTAGACGCCCGGCGCGAGGCTGCCGGCCTCGACCCGCACGTCGATCGTCTGCTCGGCCGCGGGCGTGCCCGCGTAGAGCGTCGCGACGCGGCGCCCGAGGGCGTCGTAGAGCGCAACCTCGACGGGCTCGCTCGCCGAGGCCGTGACGCGCAGCGTCGCCGCTCCGCGGACCGGGTTCGGCGCCGCGGCCGAGAGGCCGAACGTGGCCGGCGCCGCGGCGACCGGGCCGTCCTCGCCTGCGACGGGCTGGCCGCCAAACTCGAACGCGCCGATCGACGCCCGCGTCTGGCGCGAGAAGCCGCGCTGGTCGATGACGAGTGCCGTCATGCCGGCGCGGGCCGCCGGACTCCCCGCGAGCAGGGCGTGCGTGAGCGTCGGGCCGCCGTTGTTGGCGAGCGGCTGCAGGTCCGACTCGACCCCGATAAGGTCCGGCCCGGCCGGCTCGTCGCGCAGGATCGTCCCGCCGGTCGTCGTCTCGAACAGGTTGTAGCCGCGCGACATGACGACGCCGAAGAGGTTGGGCCCGGTCGGAGCCGTGTTGTCCGCGACGATCGTGTTGTCCGGCGAAATCAGCGAGTCGCCCGTCGTCACGATGCGGAAGAACCCGCCGCCGGACGTCGTGGCCGAGTTCAGCGCGACCGTCGCGCTGGAGATCAGGAAGCGCCCGCCGCCCGAGGCGAAGCCGCCGCCGGTGGCGGCGCGGTTGCCCGAGACGGTCGTGTTCTCCACGACGACGGTCGCGCCGTCGGCCGCGAGGCCGCCGCCGGCCGCCGACGCCACGTTGCTCGCGACGAGGCTGTTCTCGACTGTCGTGAGGCCCTTCAGGCCGGCGACCTGGTACACGCCGCCGCCCGTCGCGGCGGTGTTGCCCTGCACGGTCGAGAAGCGGACCGTCATCCGGCCGAGGCCCGAATTCCACACGCCGCCGCCCTGGTTGGCGGCCGTGTTGCTCAGGACCGCGCTGCTGTCGACGGCGACCATGCCCGCCCCGGTGATGTGGATGCCGCCGCCGTTGCCCGGCGCCGCCCCCGTCGTGTTGCCCGTGATCGTGCCGCGGGTGAACGCGACGCGCATGCCGGCGTTGTCCTCGATGCCACCGCCGGCGCGGACCGCCGTGTTGGCCGAGAGCGTCACGGCCCGCAGGACGCTCGTCCCGCCGACGTTGTTGAGCAGGCCGCCGCCCGAGCCGGCCGCGCCCGTCGCGTCGTTGTTCGAGACCGTGAGGCTGCGAAGCGTGAGCATGCCGCCGGCACCGTCGTTGTAGACGCCGCCGCCGCCCTGGTCCGCCATGGCGCCCGTCGCCGTGTTGTCGTCGATGAGCGTGCCCGTCGCCGTGAGCGTGCCCGTGGCGGACTTCCACAGCCCGCCGCCCTCGACGGCCGTGTTGCCGGAGACGCTCCCGCCCGTCACCACGACCGTACCGGCGCCGCTCATGTGGAGGCCGCCACCGTTGCCGGGCGCCGTGCCCGCGTTGTTGCCCGAGAGCGTGACGTTCGTCAGCGTCAGGCGCGTGCCCGCATTGTCCTCGATGCCGCCGCCGGCGCGGACCGCCGTGTTGTTCTGGATGGTCGTGTTCGTCACGACGCTCGTGGCGCCGATGTCGTTGAAGAGGCCGCCGCCCGAGCCCGCCGCGCCCGTCGCGCGGTTGCCCGTGATCGTCGCGCCGTCGACCGTCAGGCCCGTCCCGCCGTCCGAGAAGACGCCGCCGCCGCCGTTCGTCGCGAGCGCGCCGGTCGCCGTGTTGTTCTGGATCGTCGTGCCGCTGATGCTCAGCGTGCCC
>DASWMO010000278.1:0-3001 GCA_036399715.1 Rubricoccaceae bacterium | reverse complement strand
GATGCAGCTCAACCCGCACTTCCTGTTCAACGCGCTCAACGCCGTCTCGGCCCTCGCCGGCGACGACCCCGACGCCGTCCGCCGCCTCGTCGCGCGGCTGTCGAGCCTGCTCCGGCGCGTGCTCGACGCCCCGCCCGACGCCGAGGTGTCGCTCGCGGACGAGTTGGCGTTCCTGCGCGACTACCTCGACATCCAGCAGGTCCGCTTCGAGGGCCGCCTCGCCGTGCGCGAGAGCGTCCAGCCCGAGGCCTTCGGCGCACTCGTGCCAGCGTTCCTCCTCCAGCCGCTCGTCGAGAATGCCGTTGAGCACGGAGCCGACGAGGCCGCCGGCGGGCGCGTCGAGATCGACGCCCGCGTCGAGGCCGCGCCCGGAGGCCCGGCCGGAGCGCGGCGCCTCATCGTCGTCGTCCGCAACGACGCCCGCCGAGGCGGTCTGCGCGGCGAGGCGTCGGAGCGCGTCGGGCTGACCAACACGCGCGCGCGCCTCGCCGCGCACGCCGGGCCCGACGCGACCCTGACGCTGCGCCACGCGCCCGACGGGACGTTCGACGCCGAGGTGGCCCTCCCCTTCCACTCGGCCGCCCATGCCTGACCCCTCCGGCCCCCTGCGCGTGCTCATCGCCGACGACGAGCGTCTCGGGCGCAAGCGCCTTCTTGACCTGCTCGCGGCCGAGCCCGACGTGACCGTGGTCGGTGCCGCCGCGACCGGCGACGAGGCGCTCGCACTCGCCGACCAGCACGCGCCCGATGTCGCCTTTCTGGACATCCAGATGCCCGGCCTCTTGGGCCTCGACGTCGCCTCGCGCCTCGCGGGCGTCCCGGCCGTCGTCTTTGTGACGGCCCACGCGCAGCACGCGCTCCGCGCGTTCGACCTCGCGGCGACCGACTACCTGCTCAAGCCGTTCGACGACGCCCGCTTCCGGACCGCTCTTGCCCGCGCCCGTGCTGCCGTTCAGGCCCACACGGCACCGGCACGCGCCGGCGATGTCACCCCGTACCTCCGCCACATTGCCGCCGAGGTACGCGGCGTGCGCCGCCTCGTGTCCGTCGACGCCGTGAGCCACGTCACGCAGGACGGCCCGTATGCGCTCGTCCACACAGCGGGGCAGACGTTCGTCGTCCGCGAGCAGATGCAGGCGTTCGAAGCCCGCCTGGACCCGGCCATGTTCGTGCGCGCGCACCGCTCGGCGATTGTCCGCCTCGGCGCCGTCGAGGCTTTTCTGACCGGGCCGGGCGGCGATTACGCGGTCCGCCTGAGCGGCGGCGCGACCGTCCGCGTCGCGCGGGGCCGCCGCGACGCCCTCGTCGCACGGCTGCAGGCCCCGACGCAGTAGCACCACCGCTCGGGCGCGTCGCTGCCCGCGCACCTCGGACCGAGGCGTCCAGTGCCGTTCGTGACGCCCCGGTGCCGTTCGTGACAGGCCGGACGTGCCCACGGCGCGACTGCCGTTGTTCTACGACTCGCCGGCGCTGCCGGCGCCTGTTCCACCCTTTCCGTATTCCGATGACCCGTTCCGTTCCCCGGCTGTGGCCGGCGCTCACCGCCGTGCTCGCTGGCGTGCTCGCGCTCGCCGCCTGCGACTCGGCCGCGACCGACGCCACCGCCACGGCCTCCCTCGCGGCCGACGAGGCGTACTACAAAGCCGGCAGCCTCGACCCGGCCGACAGCCTCGTCGCGCGCCTGACGCGCGGCCTCTCGCTGACGGATGCGCAGGTCGCGCTCACCACGGCGGAGCTTGCAACCGTCGAGCCCGGCGACGCGTGGCGCCTCGCCGCCGCGCTCAACCCGACGCTGACGGACGCGCAGCGCGCCGCCCTCGACACGCTCGCGCTCCGCGGCAGCGGGCGCGGCCCGCGCGGCCACCGCGCCCCCGGCGGCGGCCGGGATTCGACCTGCGCCGGCTCCGACTCGACACACACGCACGCAGACTCGACGCGCTTCACGGTCGACTGGGCGGCGGTTCGGGCGGCAGAACTCGCGGCGCGCAACACGGCGCTCGGCCTCAGCGACGCGGAGGCGACGGCGCTTGACTCCGTCCTCGCGGACCTCCGCGCAGCGCACATCCGGACGTCCGCCAACGTGGTCCCCGATGCCGTCGCGGCGCTGCTCTCGGACGTTCAAGAGCAGGTGTACCTCGTCCACTCCGAACTGCGGGCCTACCTCCGCCTCGGCCACGGGCCACGCGTCGGCCACGGCGGCCACGGAGGCCACGGAGGCGACCACGGCGGGGGGAGCGGCCACTAGGCTCCTACGGTGCGCCCCGCGCTCTGCCTTGCCGGGACGGTCTACACGACTGGCCCGGCGAGGTGCGTTAGATCAGACCGTCCACGCCGTCCACTCTGGAACCGAACAGGATGCGAAAACCGAAGTGTTAAGGAACTCGCACCCGCACGGCCGATAAGAGGCAGGCTAGTCCTAGGACGGCGCCGGGCGATTCCCTACGTTTGATCGCGCCGATTGCGCCCGGGCGGTTCCCGAAGCCCGCGAGAGACGGCCATCTGCCTCTCGCGGGCTTCGCCTTGCTCCGCCCACCCCATCCTTACCACCAACCAATAGGCCGCCGATGTACGTCCCCCGTTCGCAACGGATGCTGGACCAGTACCTGCAGGAGATCGGGACCGTCCCGCTCCTGACCCCCGACCAGGAGGTCGACCTCGCGCAGCGCATCAAGAAGGGCGACCAGACGGCGCTGCACATGCTCGTGCGCGCCAACCTGCGCTTCGTCGTCTCGGTCGCCAAAAAGTACCAGGGCCAGGGGCTGTCCCTCGCCGACCTCATCTCGGAGGGCAACTACGGCCTCGTCAAGGCCGCCCAGCGCTTCGACGAGACGCGCGGGTTCAAGTTTATCTCGTACGCCGTGTGGTGGGTCCGCCAGAGCATCCTTAAGGCCCTGAGTGATCAGGTCCGGACGGTCCGCCTGCCGCTCAACCGCGTCGGGACGCTGAGCAAGATGCGCAAGGCGTCGGCGCGGCTCGCGCAGGAGCTCGGCCGCCAGCCGAC
>DASWMO010000277.1:0-14398 GCA_036399715.1 Rubricoccaceae bacterium | reverse complement strand
CCCCCGCTCGGTGCGGTGGCCGTGGCGCGGCCGGCAGGCGGGACCCTCGCTTTCCACCTGCCCCCCGGTGGCACGGCCGAGCGGGCGGCGGACGTGAACACCATCTCGGACCCGTCGGACCCCCAGCCGGCCGTCGCCTTCGACGGGGCGCTCTACTTCAGCGCCGACGACGGGGTGAGCGGGGCAGAGCTCTGGCGGTATGACGGGACGACGACCACCCTCGCCGCCGACGTCCGGCTCGGCCCGGGCAGCTCGTACCCCGAGGCCCTCACGGTCTTCGACGGCGCCCTCTACTTCAGTGCCGACGACGGTGCGACGGGGGCGGAGCTCTGGCGCTACGACGGGACGACGGCTTCGCGGGTCGCCGACATCGCCCCCGGTGCGGACGGCTCCTCGCCCTCCTACCTCGCGGTGTACGACGGGGCGCTTTACTTCAATGCGTACGCGCCGTCGAGCGGGCACGAGCTGTGGCGGTACGATGGGACCGCAGCCGCGCTCGCCGCCGACGTCCGGCCCGGCGCCAACGGCGCGTACCCCTTCGATCTCGCGGTCTTCGACGGGGCGCTCTTCTTCAGCGCCAACGACGGCGCGCACGGGACGGAGCTCTGGCGGTACGACGGGGCGACCGCCGCCCTCGCCGCCGACGTGTGGCCCGGGACGAGCGGCTCCTACCCCACCTCCTCCGCGGTGTACGATGGGGCGCTCTACTTCAACGCGTACGAGCCGTCGAGTGGGTACGAGCTCTGGCGCTACGACGGGGAGACGGCCTCGCTCGCCGCCGACATCAACCCCGACGGCAACGCGTACCCCGAGTGCCTCACTGTGTTCGGCGGGGCGCTCTACTTCAGCGCGTCCGACGGCCTGAGCGGCCGGGAGCTGTGGCGGTACGACGGGACTGCGGCTACCCTCGCCGCCGACCTCTACCCCGGTGAGGGGGGGGCCGCCCCCATCGACCTCACGGTCTTCGACGGGGCCCTCCATCTCAGCGCGTCCGACGGCGCGACCGGGCGGGAGCTGTGGCGCTACGACGGAACGACGGCCACCCTCGCCGTGGACGTCGCCGCTGGAGCCCGGGGCTCTATGCCCGAGCACCTCACGGTCTTCGACGGGGCGCTCTACTTCAGTGCCGACGACGGTGCGACAGGGGCGGAGCTGTGGCGCTACGACGGGGACGCCGCCACCCTCACCACCGACGTCCACACCCCCTCCCCTGGCTCCAGCCCCACCTCCCTTGCAGTCTTCGACGGTGCGCTCTACTTCAGCGCGTCCGACGGCGTGAGCGGGGCAGAGCTCTGGCGGTACGATGGGACGACGGCTACCCTCGCCGCCGACATCTACCCCGGCGGCGGCGGCTCCGAGCCCGAGTACCTCGTGGTCTTCGGCGGCGCCCTCTACTTCAGCGCGGACGACGGCGTGAGCGGCCGGGAGCTCTGGCGCTACGACGGGGCCGCCGCCTCGCTCGCCGCCGATGTGTGGGCCGCCGACGGCGGTGCCCAGCCACGCGACCTCACGGTCTACGACGGGGCGCTCTACTTCAGCGCCTACGAGCCGACGAACGGGGCGGAGCTGTGGCGGTACGACGGGACCAGGGCCTCGCTCGCGGCCAATATCTCGACGGCCAACGACAGCTCCAGCCCCACCTCCCTCGCGGTCTACGACGGGGCGCTCTACTTCAGTGCCTACACGTCTGCGACCGGGACCGAGCTGTGGCGGTACAACGGGACGACGGCCTCTCTCGCCGCTAACGTCGAGCCTGGCGGGTTCTCCTCTGCGCCCGGCCACCTCACGGTGTACGAGGGCGCCCTCTACTTCGGGGCCTACCGCGGAAGCGCGTGGGGGCTGTGGCGCTACGACGGGGCGGACGCCGCGCGCGTCGCGGACGTCCAGGTGTACGACCTCGCGGTCAGCGACAGCACCCTCTACGCCGCCGCCTACACGTCCGCGCGCGGGACGGAGCTGTGGCGCTACGATGGGACGACGGCCACCCTCGCCGCCGACCTCCTGCCCGGCGCTCAGAGCTCCGACCCCGGCTACCTCACGAGCTCCGACGGCGCCCTCTACTTCAGCGCGTCCGACGGCGCGACCGGGCGGGAGCTGTGGCGCTACGACGGCGCGGCCACCCTTGTCGCCGACATCTCCCCCGGCGGAGGGAGCTCCAGCCCGGCCTACCTCGCTCCGTACGACGGCGCCCTCTACTTCAGCGCCGCCGAGCCGACGAGCGGAGCCGAGCTGTGGCGCTATGGCTCGGGGTTCGACAGCAGGATGGCCCTCTCCCCGGCAGCGATCGAGTTCGGCGCCGTGATGGTCGGTGGGACGAGTCCGCCGCAGCAGGTGACGATCATGAACGTGGGCGCCGGCGCCCTCACCGTCACCGACCTGAACGTGACCGGCCTCGACGGCGGGCAGTTCCAGATCGCCGGGATGCCAGTGCTCCCCTTCGTCCTGAGCGCGGGGGAGTCGCTCACGGTCGAGGTCGCCTTCGCACCCACCGACGGGGGGGGCTTCTCGGCGGTGGTCGAGGTGCTCGGTGCCGACGGGGTGGCGTGGACCGTGCCCGTCACCGGCTCGGCCGAGGCGACGCCGGTCGCCACGGAGGCGCCGGGGGCGCTACCTGACGAGGTCACGCTGAGCCCGGCGTCCCCGAACCCGTTCGCGACGCGTGCGACGTTGCGGTACGCGCTGCCGGTGCCGACGGCCGTCCGGCTCGTGGTCTACGACATCCTCGGCCGTGAGGTGGCCGTGCTGGTGGATGGGGAGGTGGAGGCCGGCTGGCACGAGGCCGCCTTCGACGGTCAGGGACACAGCGCCGGGCTCTACGTCGTCCGTCTCGAGGCTGGCAGGGTCGGGCGGGCGCAGCGGCTCACGCTCGCGCGCTGACGGGCAGGCGCGTAAGCAGGGCGGCCCCTATGCGATGGGCCCCCTTCCTCCTCACCCTCGCGGCATGCCCGGGCACCACCGGCGCAGCGGCGGCCACCAGTGATGCCGGTCGGGCTAAGCCACCGCGGCACTCGATCGCCGTGCTGCCGGTGAGCGGCTACCTGTTCTGCCGCGCATGAGCCAGTCCAAACCATCGGTCGAGGACGTGATTCGCTTCGTGCGCGAGACGACTCGCACGGGTCGCACGGTGACCGCTGCGTGCGCGGCGTGCGCATCGTTAGTTAAGCCAGCGGCCGGTCTCACGCCCCTCACCGCCTCCATTGCCCCCGGTTGCTGGTGGTACGATGTTTGGCTCGTCACGACAACCCGCCTGTTCGGCCCCTCTATACGCTCTCCTATGGTCCCTTCCTCAGCCCCCCGTCCGTTTCGCGCCTTCCGACGCGTGGGTCCGGTCGTGACGGCCGTGCTCGTTGCCATCTCTCTGTCCGTACCCGCTCGTGCCCAGGCGCCGATCCCGGTCGGCACCGAGTTCCGGGTCAACACGTATACGACGGACTACCAAGACGCCAGTTCGGTCGCGATGGACGCCGACGGCGACTTCGTCGTCGCCTGGGCGAGCCGCGGCTAGGACGGCTCGGGCGACGGGGTCTACGCCCAGCGGTACGGCTCGGCCGGCGATCCGCTCGGCTCGGAGTTCCGGGTCAACAACACGACCACGGCGAACGCCCAGACCAACCCGTCGGTGGCGATGGACGCCGACGGCGACTTCGTCGTCGTGTGGTCGAGCTACGAGCAGGACGGCGAATACGCCCCCGGCGTCTACGGGCAGCTCTACGCGCCCGGGCTCGATCCGGTGCCGTCCGAGCCGGGGGCGTCGGTGGGGCTCACGCTCACGCTCGCCCCGGTCCCGGTCGGCCCCGCCGGCACCCGCATCCGCTACGATCTGCCGGATGCGGGCCCCGTGTTGTTGGCCGTCTACGACGTGCTCGGTCGCGAGGTGGCTGTGCTCGCCCGCGGCGAGCAAGCCGCGGGGCCGCACGAGAGCCGTCTGGAAGCGGGCCGGCTCGCCCCAGGCGTCTACGTCGTCCGTTTGGAGGCCGGCCGGGCGACGGTCGTCCGTCGTGTGACGGTCGCCCACTGACTCCGCAGGGTGTTGGAGCAGCTCTGCCACGGCGTGGTGGCCCGGGAGCCGACGCATCTCCCGGGCCACCACAGGCCTGTAACATCAGCCCGCGCTCGGCGAGGCTCTTGCACGGGCCGTGGCCCGCGAGGATGAGATGGTCGTGGACGGGGCGCCCATAAGCTTCCCCGCGTCGACGAGCTGATTCGTCACGGCGACGTCCTCGCGGCTCGGCTCAGGGTTGCCGGACGGATGATTATGCGAGATGACGACGAGCCTTGCATTGCAGAGCAGGCAGGAGTCTAAGTGGAGGTCGGTATGATATCTGCCACGACGTGTGCGCAGCGCGGAGTCCTGCACCGCGTGCGTCCTGGCTGTGCCCGGCTCGGCTAGCGCACCACCGTCACCCGGCGCGTCGCCGAGAACGTCCCGGCCTGCATCCGGACCACGTAGACGCCCGGTGCGAGCGCGCCCGCCTCCAGGCGCGACGCGTGGCGACCAGCGGCGACCTGACCCTGCGCGAGCACTGCCACCCGGCGGCCGAGCAGGTCGTAGACCGCGACCGACACGGCCGACGTCTCGGGCACGTCGAAGCTCACCACGGCTGCACCAGTGGTCGGATTCGGGGCCGGGGCCGCAAGTGCGAAGACTGTCGGAGTGTCGAGCTCGTTTGCCACGACAGCGTTCGTCTCCACGTGGAGGACGAACCGGTTCATAGTGGCCAGCGCGTCTGCGCCCACCACGAGCGTGTGGGGCGTCGGCAGAGACATGATGATGTTCGTCGGGCCCGCCCAGGCCGACGGCTCGACTTCGAAGGCGTACTCGTTCGCGGTGCGGAGGTCCACCTCCGTCCCGGTCACGAGGTCGCGGAGGGTGAGTCTCCACGACGATGGGACGCGCTCGATCTGGCTCCAGCGGAGCGTAAGCTCAGGGCCTGTCCCGACGGCCTCCACGACGAGGGGGACGTCGAACGAGGCGGCGTCTCGCGCGCGGCTGTCCTGAGCCTTGAGGACAGTCTGGCCGCCGCGCTCGCCCACGAAGGCCGCAGTCAGGTATGGCGACCCGAGCGGGACCAGCTTCCGGGCGTCCCAGGAGTCCCATCCCTCACCGGCCCCGTCCCGGAATACGGCCACGAGGGCTCGGTCGACGAGTGGAGCTCCGGACGACGTCGTGCCCGCGAGTTCGAAGGCGATGAGCCGGGGCGCCTCCACCACGTCGTCCGGGTCGTCCGGCTGCGCTGGGGCCGGGGGCACCGCGGCCGAGGACGGGACCCGGAGCGCGTCGGCGTCAGCGTTCTCGACGAACATGCCGGACCACACGGGGAGCTGGTCGCCGAGAAGCGTCGTCGGGACGTAGGATCCGGTGGAGCCGGCATTGGGGTCCCACACCTGGCCGACGTAGCTCGCGAGCGCCCCGCCTTCGGCCCACATCCCGATCCCTGAGAGGTCGATCTCGAACGGGAACGGGTTTCCGACGAGGTTCCACCCCTCCCCCGCCGTGTGGAGCGGGACGACGACCTCGGTCGGGGGCGCGTCGCCGCCGAGCGCAAGCGTCATCGGGAGCGACCGGCTGACGCTCGGGCCGCCGGGGTCGAGATCGAGGTCGTAGAGCTGCCAGAAGAACCCGTGCCCAGGCAAGAGCGCCTCCGATCCGCCCGACGGGACGACGTACGCCGCGCCGTCGAACCCGGTGTAGAGGTTCGTCCCGGCGTCGGGGTAGAAGCCGGGCACTCCCTGGACGAGGTTCCGGGCGGCAAGACCGCCGACGGTGAGGCCGGCGAGAGGGGCCGAGAGCATCCGCCACCCCCGCTGCCCGTCCACGACAGACACGGCGACGGCGACAGCGGACCGGGCCCCGAGCGCAAGGTCCCCAAAGGCGGTTAGGCCGGAGGCGCAGATCCGCCCGGAGCCAGCGTCGATGCTGGCGTCGTGGGCTGCCCAGCGCGTCCCGATGCGCGTGCGCTGGAGGACGACGAACGTGGTGGGTGGAGCAGAAAGTCCCGACGCGTCGAGGCAGGCGGTGTAGGTCACGCCGGAGAGACCGGTGGCGGCGAGCGTCCAGTACCGAGTGGCGACTGTGTCGGGCGCGACGGTCACGCCGTCGGGGCTCGTCGCCGTACCGGCGAACACGTTCTGATCGGGGACGACGTGGTGTCGCGAGGCGTAGAGGGTCCCGCCTACGAGGTGCGATGAATGGCCGCGAGCGACTGTTCCGGCCGTGTTGTCGGTCACGTCCACGTCTACGCCCGCCCCGTCGAGGACGGGCCCCGTGTCGCCATCGGCTACGTCGGCCTCTGTGACATCCTCGGGGAGGGCCAGGCGAACGCACTCGCTGAACTCGCTCGTGCGGAAGACCGGCGCGAGCCCGCCGCCGGGGGAGAGCTCCTGGGTGACCGTGGCCGTGAGGTAGACGCCGAGGGCCGCGAGCCGGCGGAAGTAGCCGCTCGCCGCGTTCAGCGGGATCTCGACGACGGCGTCGCTCTCGGGCGCCGCCGTCCGCGCCGCGATCGACGCGAGGCCCTCGCCGTAGCCGGACGCGTCGCAGGCGCCGGAGAAGTAGACCTCGACGTGATGCTGGACTGTCCCGCCCTCCTCGGTTGCGGGGGGCGTCCGGGTAGGGAGGCGGAGCGTGGAGTCGCCATCCGCCACCAGGAGCGTGGGGTTGAACACGCCCGGCGGGAGGAGGAAGCCCGGCGGGACGCCCGGGCCATTCGGCCCGGCGATGCCGGCGTCGATCCCGAGCGCGCCATTCCCGCGGAACGAGCCGTTTGCGACGTAGAGCCGGCCGAACCCGGCCGTCGTGACCCCGTTGCGGCCGTTGTTCCAGACAAGGTTCCTTAAGTCCCCGCCGGGCGTGGGGATTCCGCCCCCCGCGGGCTGCAGCCCCACGCGCACGTCCCCGCCGAGGTTGTAAACGCCGTCGCGCGTGTTGGGGAGGTCGAGCGACGCCCCGGTGGCTGTCGTCGATACGCCGATGAAGTTGCCGACGACGTGGGCGACGGTCTGGCCCTCCAGCTCGGGGACCCGGGCGTCGTAAACGCCGACCCCGTCGCCGACGTTGCCCGCCAGCACGTTCCACAGCAGGTACGACTCGCCGAGGAAGGCGAGGACGCCGCCGCCGTTCTCCATCTCCGGGAAGTTCGGGTCGGGCACGAACGCCGCGCCGTTGGGGAGCGCGCCGCCCGCGGCCGACACCCCAACGCGGTTCCCGATGAGGATGGCCGGGCCGCCCTCCTCCACGCCGCCGCGCCGAACCGTGTCGGCGTCGGGCCCGCCGAGGGAGGACAGGTGACGGGACATCGCCTCACCACCGGGGATGGGCACGGGGATGCCGGGCGCGAGGGCCATCCCGGCGTTCTCGTTCCCCGACACGAGGTTGCCCCACGCGAGCACGTACTCCCCCGTGTACGGCTGCCCGTCCGCGGGCGGCCGCCCGACGAGGTTGTCGCTGCCCGTCATGAACAGGCCGTAGAGGTTCGGCCGGGGCTGCAAGCCCGTCGGGTCTGTCCCGATGTAGTTCGAGAAGACGAGGTTCTTCCGCGACACGAGGTAGACCCCCACCTGGTGGCCGCCGATCACGTTCCGCCCGTTCTCGGACCCGATGACGGCCCTCGCCCCGCCCGCGACGAGGACCCCGAGCGGCGTCCGGTCGGTGCCCGAGAGGGCGACCTGGCCGTTCGCGAGCAGCCCGATGTAGTTGTTACGGACGTAGACGTAGCTCAGCGCGATTTGCTCGGGCGTCGCGTCTGGCCCAGCGTAGTCGCCGTAGCCGGCGCCGGCGACGAAGATCTGCATCAGGCGGTTGCCGCCGATGAGGTTGCGGGGGTAGTCCGGCTCCCCGATCGCGACGCCGCGCACGCCCGGCGACTGCCCGCCCGAGCCGGTGGCCTCCCCCCCGGCCGAGACCCCGACCTGGTTGCCGAGCGGGGCGAGCCCGCCGGCCGCGAGCCCGATGGTGTTCCCGACGATCTGCGAGCCGATCGGCGGGATGGGCTCCCCCGCGCTCCCGCCATCGGTCATCTGGATACCAGCTCCCTGGTTCCCCGAAATCACGTTGCCCTCGGCCGCCGACGCCCCGCCGACCGTCGTGAAGAGGGCCCCGCCGAGGAGCAGGACGCCGGTCCCATTCGAGAGCGAGTCGGCCCCAACAGCGTTCGTCCCGATGTGGTTGCCTGCGATGCGGGTGTCGAATGCGGCGGCGAACTGCGCGTCGCCGGTGACGTGGCTGACCGCGACGCCGAGCGCGAGCCCGGAGATCACGTTGCCAGGCGCCTGCCCCGACGCTTGCGCGGCGCCGCCGATGACCGTGGAGTCCGCCCCGGTAATCAGCACGCCGACGCCCGAACGACGGGCCGCCACGTCGGCGAGCATGGCCGTGCCGTCGGCCGTGACGCCGATGTAGTTCCCCACGATGGAGTTAGCGTCGGCCGCGTCGCCGTCGATGAAGACGCCGGCGGCCAGCTCGCCGAGGGGCGTGCCCGCCGGGGAGGGCGGGACGCCGATGACGTTGCGCGCCGCCTCGGTGTCGCCGCCGACGGTGTTCTCGCGCGAGCCGTCGATGTGGACGCCGTACGTGTTGCCGCGGAGCGTGACCCCGTCGGGGTCCACGCCGAGGTAGTTCCCCTCGACGGTGTTGCCGCCGGGGCCCTCGATGCGAATGGCAGCGCCGGTGAACCCGACGAAGGCCATCCCGCGCACCGTGCTCTCCCCCGCCGTCAGCACGAGCCCGTTCTCGATGGCGTCGCCGCCGTCCACGACGACGAGTGGCTGCGGGGCGGCGCCCCGTAGCGGCGTCTCCGGCGGTGCGGCCGCCTCGATCTCGACGGGCTCGGAGACCTCCGGCAGCGCCGAGCCAAGCGCGATGGTCTCGACGTCCACGAGCCCCTCCTCGTCGGAGAAGTCGAACACGACCCGGTCGTCTCCCGCCTCCGCGTTGGCCGTCTCGATCGCGGCGCGGAGCGTGCACTGTTCGCCGGGCTCGGCAGGGTCGGCGTCGCACGCCTCGTCCTCGACATCGGCGTCGGGCTCGTCGCCCGTCTCGTTCACGGTGATCTCGGAGGCGGAGAGGCCGACACGGTATGCGACCGGCTGGCCGTTGTAGACAGCGCGCCCGACGAGCGCAGCGCCGCCGTCGGCGATGCCGAAGACGAAACACGCGGCAGTGGCGACGCCCCCGTCCTCGCACTCGAAGTCCCATCCTGCAAGGTCGAGCCCGTACTCGTCCTCGAGGATGTCCCGGAGGAACCGCGGCGGCTGCCCCTCGCGCCAGATCACGCTGGGATAGTTGTTGTCTTCCCCGTCCTCCCCGATGCAGTGGCCGGCCACAACCGTCCCGTCCGGCGAGGCCGCGGTGGTCTCGCACTCGTACATCGCGAGCGACGGGGCGCCGCCGACCATGGGGAGCGTGGTGGTGACGCCGTCGCGCCACCGCATGACCGCGCGCACGTGCGCCTCGCCCCCACCGGGCCACGGAATCGTCTGCCCCGTCATGCCGCTGGCGTGGATCGTCCGCCCGTCGTCGGAGAGGGTGACGGCTCCCCAGCCGGCCTGCCCACCGTACGGCATGCCGGAGAGGAGGGCGACGCCCCCGCCCGCGCTCCGGAACACCTGGTTATCGTCGAAATGGCCGGCGACCACGGCGCCGTCGGCCGAGGCCCCGTGGGCCATCCCGCCCTGCCCGTTCGGGGAGGCGATGACCGACCACGCCCCGGTGGGCGCGTTCCAGACGACCGGACGGCGGTACGTGAGCCCGTCGAAGTCGATGTCGGCCATCGCGACGGCCGTCAGCCCGTCTGCTGACGCGCCGCGGACGTCGATGTCTGCCCACGTCGGAGACTGGCTGACGCTGTCGGCCGTCCAGCGGTAGATGCCCCCGGAGGTGGGCCACGTCAGGGGGCTGGCCCACTGCCCGAAGACCGCTCGGCCGTCGGCCGAGACGGCGCGGGCCTGGTTGCCCGTCGTCCCGCTAGGGATGCCGGGGATCACGGTGAGCGCGCCGTCCTCCCAGTGCACGGACCGCGAGACCTGCTCGGCCGAGTAGGGACCGAGGGTCTCATAGCCGACGAGCACGCGCCCGTCGTGCGAGATGTCGAGGAGCACGATGTCGGACGCGCCCGCGCTGGGGTGGATCGGGGTGATCCCCGTCTGCGCGGCGGACGGGGCGGCGGCGAGGGCCGCCACGAGGAGGGCGCCGAGGGCGCGGGCGAGCGTGGGCATCGAGGCGGAGGGCGGGCGTCTGGTGGTCTAACCGAGATTCGGGGGCGGTGTGGATCAGCGGGGGCGGCGGCCGTCGTTGGGCCCACGACCACCGCGGCCGGCGCGGCCACCGCGTGGGGCGGCGGCCCGGGCGGGCGCCTCCGCCACGGCGTCGATCTCGACGGGCTCGGTGACGGGCGGGAGCGGCCCCTCCAGCGCGATCGTGGGGACGCCCCCGCGCGCCTGCTCCTCTGAGAAGTCGAAGGTGATCCGGTCGTCTCCCGCCTCCGCGTTGGCCGTCTCGATCGCGGCGCGGAGCGTGCACTGGACGCCAGGCGCCGAGGCGTCGGCGTCGCACACGCCGTCGGCGGGGTCAGCGTCGGGCTCGTCGCCCGTCTCGTTCACGGCGAGCGTGGGCGGCGGGGGGCCGACGCGGTAGACCACGAGGATCCCATTGTGGACGGCGAGGCCGCTCAGCACCCTGCCATCGGCCGAAAGGGCGCGGACGGCGCACTCGGGGTAGAAGTCGTCGTTGCAGTCGAAGTCCCAGCCGGTGAGGTCGAGGCCGTAGTCGCTCTCCAGCACGTCGGGGAGGAAGCGGGCGGGCCCGCCGTCGCGCCAGAGCACGGGGGGGTAGTTGGCGCGGTCGCCCTCGGCCGTCTCGCCGTGGCACACGCCGGCGACCACGGAGCCGTCGGCCGACGCCGCCGTGGGGAAGCAGCGGTGGAGGTCGCGGGAGGGCCCGCCGGCCGGGAACGGCAGGACCGAGACGGCGCCGTCGCGCCAGCGGGCGGTTGCGATCACGCCCCAGTCCGACCCGTCCGGGTTGTCCACGACCCCTGTGAAGGCCATGCCGTACGTCGTCCGGCCGTCGTCCGAGACGGTCAGGTGGAAGTACTCGTCGGCGAGGGTGAAGCCCTGGCCGTAGCCTCGCATCCCGGGGAGAGGCTCGGAGGGGCCGCCGGTCCAGCGGTACGCCTGGAAGGGGACGAGCGGGCTGCTGGGGAAGCTGCTGGTGTGCCACGCGACGACCGCGCCGTCGGCGGAGGCGCCGTGCGCGAACCCGTAGCGGTCCGAGCTCGGCCCGATGAACTCGGCCTCGGGCCCGTCCGCGACCCACCGCATCGGCCGGTCGATGTTGCGGTCGTTGTGGGGGCGCCCGAACCCCACGGCCGTCGTGCCGTCGGCCGAGCCGCCGAAGGGGGTAGCGATCCAGTAGCCGGCCGACGTGACGAGGGTGTCGGCCGTCCAGCGGTAGAGCGTCTCCTCCTGCGCCGCCGTGTTCCAGCCCGTGCCCCAGAGCCCGAGCACGGTCTGCCCGTCGGCCGAGACAGCGCGGGCCTGGTTGTAGAAGCCCTGCGCGCCGTCGCGGAGGCCGGGCAGCACGGTGAGCACGCCGTCCGCCCAGCGCACCGAGCGCCACCAGCCGTCGGGCCCGATCTCGTAGCCGACGAGCACGCGCCCGTCGTTGGACATGTCCACGAGGTTGAACGCGTACGCGCCGGGGCTCGGGTAGAGGGGCGCCAGTTCCACCTGGGCCGCGGCCGGAGCGAGGGGCGCCACGAGGGCGGCGAGGATCAAGCGGTACATCAGCGTTCGGCGAGGGGCCACACGGTCAACCGAGTTCTGCCAGCCTTCAGGCTCACGCGCGTCCAGAATCGTAAGCGATAAGCGTGACGTGACATGCATTGCGCTCGCCTGAGGCCAGGATGGCACCCGGGAGTGTCAAATGGTGGCGGTCCGGCCCGGAGCTAACGGCGAGGGGTGCGGACACTGGGTCACCGTCCTCATCAGACTGACGGCGTCCTCATCAGACTGACGGCGTCCTCCTCCCGAGAGCCGACCTCCATCGTGTCTGGAGCAACTTTCCCACGCCGAAGCACGGGAGGTACCGAGCCACCGTCAACGTCTACCCATCCCTGCCGGGACGAGCTGCTTTGCCCCGGCGATGTCCTCGCGGATCGGCTCCAGGCGTCTGCTGGACGGATGATTGTGCGCGAGCAGGATCGCCGCAGTTATCGAACGACGGTGACACGCTCCGTCTGAACCGCCGTCTCACCAGCGGCCCGGACCAGGTACACCCCGGCCGACAGGCGCCCGGAGTCGAGCCGGAGCGCGTGCTCGCCGGCCGCCAGTTCGCCGTGGTGCAGCACGGCCACTTGGCGACCGAGCGCGTCGAACACCGCCACCGTCACAGCCTGTGCCCGGTCGAGCGTGAGGTGGAGCGTGGTCGTCCCGAAAGCGGGGTTCGGGGAGGCGTCTAGCGTGAGGGGCCTCATTCCCGGTCCCGGCTCGTCCGGCGTGGCCCCGGGCGTGTACAGCGAGACAAACCCGTCGGATGGGCCCGAGGCCGTGCGCGGCTCGGTCTGGCCCGGCGAGGGGTTGAGGCCGACCGTGCCCTGGAAGAACCCGGCGACAGGGCCGCTCGTCGTGCCACCGTCCACGTCGAGCACCTGATCCGTCCCCGTCGACCCGAACGTCTCGGCGCTCAGGAAGGCGCCATTGCCGAGGGCGTACCGCGCGACGAAGGCGTCGGAGCCGCCGGCGCTCGTCCGCTCCGCTGTGCCCGCCCCGGGGTCGAAGTCCACCGTCCCCTCGAAGTGCCCACCCACGAAGACGTCGGGGCCGACGAAGTCCACGCCGGTGGCCTGGTCGAACCCGATGCCGCCGAAGGCACGGGCCCAGGCGAGCACGCCGGAGGGCTCGTAGGCGGCCAGGAACAGGTCGGAGCCGCCAGAGGCAGGCTGCGACGCACCGGCGACGACCAGTCGCGAGCCCGAGGTCTCGACGTCGTACGGCGAGGCGTCTGCGACCGGCGTCTCGAACACGACGGCCCCGTCGGTGGCGCCGTAAGCGCCCACGAGGCCGTTCCGGTTGCTGGACGAGTTCGCCGCGGCGTAGACGACCGTGCCGTCGCCCACGTCGGCACCGCCCTCGAACTGCTGCCCGGTCCCACCGAAGATCACGCGGGACCACTGGTACGCCCCGGTGCTCGCGGCGAACGACGCGAGGGCGACGTCGTAGCTGTCCACGCTGTTGAGGATGGCCGCCCCTGGCCCGTCGTCGAAGTCGGCCGGCCCGATGAACCGGGCGACGGCAAAGACGCGCCCGCCCCCGGCCGTGAGGTTCGGGTTTCCGTCAGCCTGCGGCCCCCCGAACGAGGACGCCCAGACGAGCGCGCCCGTCGTCCCGTTGATGGCGAGGACGAACCCGTCGAGGTCGCCCTGGCTCGTGATGGTGCCAGCGGGCGCCCCGAAGTTCACCGTCCCGTTGAAGTTGCCACCGACGTAGGCCACGCCGTTCGCGATGGCCACACCGGTCCCACTCTCGTTCAGCGCGCTCCCGACGACGTAGCCGAAGCGGAACGCCCCATCCGGCGCGTATGAGGCGACGAAGAGGTCATTGCCGCCTTGACTCGTGGCAGGCACCGTGGCCGGTCCAGGGTCGAAGTCAAACGTCCCCGTGAAGTCGCCCACGACGTACGTGCTGCCGGCGGGCCCGATGGCCACCGCGATGATGCGGTCGGAGCCGGTGCCACCCACGGCGAGGGGATAGGCTCCTCCCCCCTGGACCGCGTCGGCGGGGGTGAGAAACGTGACCGTGTTCTGGACTGGACCAGCGCCCTGCGCATGGAGTGCAGGGGCGAGCACGATCAGAGCGAGGAATGGGAGCGAGCGGGGCATGGAGGGACGAGTGACGATGTGGAGGGCGGTCGAGAGTGCTACCGAGATTCATGGCCTGACCGGATCACGACGTCTCACGGTCAGTCGAATCGAGGCGCGTCGGCCGCGTTCGACCCGCGGTTCAGGAGGGTGCCCTTCCGCCCTGAGACAGTCCCGTTGGTACCAGCCCGCGCTCGACGAGGCTCGTGTATCGGCCGTCGTAACCCCAGACGACCGAGTCGAGCAGCGTCACGCGGACGACCTCGCCGGCTGCCTTGAGTTGCTTCGTCGTTTGATGAGAGCGGCGGGGATGGGTGACGATACCCACGGGCCGCGCCCGGCGAAAATGGGCTAGATCAACCTCCGCACGGCGAGGCTCTCAGCGGTACCTATCAACTCTCCTATCAAACGGGTACTCTTCCGGGCTCCCTCCTACTCCAGTCGCGCTTAGCTGAACCCCTTCCTCAAGCCAGCTAGGGCCTAGGGCTCTCCCTAACTCCCTCCCATTCCGGCCATTCCATGCCAGTTCCGGGTGTGCCGAAAGG
>DASWMO010000276.1:0-15325 GCA_036399715.1 Rubricoccaceae bacterium | reverse complement strand
GCTTGGTCACCGTTACGAAGGCCGGCACGACGAGAACCGACGCGACGCCGCCGAGCGCGAACAGGGCCGCGCCGAGCGGGTCCGTCGCCGCCTCGGCCGCCGAATGGAACGCGAGCAGGCCGCTCGGGATCGCGACGGCGCCGTCGAGGCGGAACATCAGCGCGTCGGGGTTGGGCGTCGGGCGGACGGAGACGGTCACGGCGGGCGGGGAAAGCGAGCAGGAATATCCGACTCTCCGGCCTCGGCGCCGAGGCCGGCAACCGGATGCGACGACGCGGGTACTGTGCGCTCCCCCTCCCAGACGCCCGTCCGATGCCCGACCCGTCGACCCGCCTCCCCGCTCCCGATCCTGACGCCCGGCGCGTCGACACGGCGCACCAGCTGCCGCCGCACCGCGGGAAGGTCGGCCGCGTCGCGGACCACCTCGCCGCGCTCTCCGTCGACGCCCGCGAGTGGGTGGAACTGCGCATCGACCTCGTCAAGGCCGAGATCACCGAGAAGAAGGACGAGGTCGTCGAGAGCGTCGAGCGCAAGGCCATCGGCGCGGCGTTTCTGGCCGTCGCGGGCGTCGTCGCGCTGTACGCACTCGGCTTCTTGCTCTCTGCGCTCGCGACGGGCCTCGGCTGGGCGCTCGCCAACGGCGACGGGTCGGACGTGCTGCGGCCGCTCTTTTTCGGCCTCGGGATCGTGACCCTGCTCCTGTTCGCCGTCGCGGGCGTGCTCGCGATCATCGGCAAGGGCCGGCTAGAAGCAGCGAGCGCCATCGACGCGCGCCTCAAAGTGCCCGACTACGCCGAGGACAACACGTCCACGCCCGGCCGGCCGACGCGCCACCAGATCCAGGAACTCGAAGCCGCCCACGCCCGCCAGACCACGACCTGATGCCTACGTCTTCCGTCCCCGTCCCCTCGCCGGCGATCCCGGCCCGCATCGACCCCGACCGCGAGACGACGCGGCGCTCGGCGGCCGAGATCAAGGCGCTGCTCGACGCGCGCCAGAGCGACGCCCAGTTTCGGATCCAGGCACTCAAGAACGAGCTCACCAATGCGTCGTCCGTCACCGTCGGCGGCGTGCCGCTGCCGGACCTGATCCGCGCGCACGCGCTTCGGTACGGCGGCTACGCTGCGGCCGCAGGCCTCGCCGTCGGCGTGCTCACGGGACTCGCGGGCCGGCGCCGGCCCGAGCCGCTGAGCGACATCGACCTCGCCCGCGAGCGCCTCTCGTCTTTCCTTGACGATGCAGCTGACCGCGTCCGCCGCGGTGCATCGTCGTCAGACGCCGTTCGGCACGCGCTCCGCGACACGTCGGTCATCCTTGCGCCCCCATCGACGGGCAGCGTCGCGGCGTCGCAGGCCAAGTCGTCCGTGCGGCAGGCCGTCGACCTCGCGGTGAAGTCGGCCGTCGGGTTTGCGATCAAGGCGGCGACGGACCAGCTCACGCAAAAGCTGACGGGTAAAAAGGACACGCTGACGGCCGTCGCCGAGGCGCCCGAACGGGGATAGAGGCCGGGCCGATGGCGGGGGAGCGCCGGGGAACTCGGATCGCCCGGTCCGCCTATCTTCCGGCCTCACCCGCGCCCCATCGATGCGCCTCGCACTCTTCGGCCCGCCCGGCGCGGGCAAGGGCACTCAGGCCAAGCGCCTTGCCGAGCGCCACCACCTCGCGCACCTCTCGACCGGCGACCTCTTCCGGGCCGCCATTGCCGCCGAGTCGCCGCTCGGCCGTCAGGTGTCGGGCCTGCTCCGCGTTGGCCACCTCGTCCCGGACGACGTCACGAACGCGCTCGTCGCCGAGAACCTCGCCGGCCTCGCCTACGACGGCTTCGTGCTCGACGGCTTTCCGCGGACGGTCCCGCAGGCCGAGTGGCTGCTCGCGCACCTCGCCGAGCACGGGGCGCCACTCGACGCCGTCGTGAGCCTCGTCGTGCCGGACGACCGCATCGTCGCACGCCTCTCGCGCCGCCGGACCGACCCCGAGACGGGCGCGATCTACCACCTCGACTTCAACCCGCCGCCCGAGTCGGTTCCGCCGGATCGCCTCGTGCATCGGACCGACGACCACGAGACGGCGATCCGCGCGCGCCTCGCGGTCTACCACGCCGACACGGCGCCCGTCGAGGCGATGCTCGCCGCGGCCGTCCCCGTCCTCGAGGTCGACGGAACGCAGGCGCTCGACGCCGTGCAGGAGGCCATCGCCGAGGCGCTCGCCGCGGCCGTCGTGCGGGCATGAGCGAGACCGCCATGACCGAAACGACGATGACCGCCGGTCGTCCCGATGCGGCGGCCCGTGCCGGGCAGTCCCTCGGGGAGCGGCCGTTCGCGGAGCGCCTCCGCGCCGAGGTCGAGGCGGGCCTCGCCGCGCTCGACCTGCCCGCCGAGCCGGCGAGCCTCTACGGCCCTGTCCGCTACGCGCTCTCGTCGGGCGGCAAGCGCCTGCGGCCGGTCGCGCTTCTGCTCGCAGCGGAGGCGTTCGGCGGGGCCGAGGCGCGCCGCCGTGCCCACCCGGCCGCGCTCGCCATCGAGACCTTCCACAACTTCACCCTCGTCCACGACGACATCATGGACCGCGCCGAGACGCGCCGCGGGCGGCCGTGCGTCCACACGCGGTGGGGCGAGGCCGAGGCGATCCTTGCCGGCGACCTCATGCACGGGCTCAGCGTGCGCCTGCTCGGGCAGGCCGAGTTCGACGGTGCCGAGCGCGGCGCGCAGGCGCGCGCGCTCTTCGACCGCATGGTCGTCCGCCTCTGCGAGGGCCAGGCCCTCGACCTCGCCTTCGAGACGCAGGCCGACGTCTCGGTCGAGGCCTACCTCGCCATGATCGACGCCAAGACGGGCGCGCTGCTCGACCTCGCGCTCGAACTCGGCGCGCTCGTCGGCGGGGCGGACGCGGCGGCGCTCGCGGCGATGCGCCGCGCGGGCCATGCCCTCGGCCGCGCCTTCCAGATTCAGGATGACCTGCTGGACCTCACGGCCGACCATGCCGACTGGGGAAAGACCATCGGCGGCGACCTCGTGGCTGGCAAGCGCACGTTCCTGCTCCTGCGGGCGGTCGAGCGGGCCGCCGGCGACCCGGCCGAGGCGGCGTGGTGGGCGCGCGCCTTCGGCGGTCTCCCCGAGGCCGACGTCGCCGAGGCGCGTGCGCGCATGTCGAGGCTCGGCGTGCTCGCCGAGGCCGAGGCGGCCGTCTCGGGCTACGTCGCGACGGGCACCGATGCGCTCGCTGCGCTCCCCGACGGCGACGCGGCAGACGCCCTCCGGGCCCTCGCCCTCGCCCTCGTGGGCCGAGCCGTGTGAGGCGGTGTTTGGGTTCGGGCGAGACGCCGTGGTCGGTTTCGGCGAGCGAGTCGAGGCGATCGCCATCGGCCACGACGTGAAGCGTCAGGGTCCTCATAACACCCGGTAGCCTGCCCGCTGAGCGCACCGCGCCGCGCCGTTATCTTGCGCGTCCGCCTGCACCCGTCGATATGATCACCCGCGAGGTCACCGTCCGCAACCGCGCCGGCGTCCACACCCGGCCCGCCTCGATGATCGTCCGCGAGGCGTCGCGGTTCGCCTCCGAGTTTTTCATCCGCAAGGACGGCTACGAGATCAACGGCAAGAGCATCATCGGCGTGATGACGCTCGCGGCCGAGCAGGGCTCGACGCTCGACCTCCTCTTCGACGGTCCCGACGAGGACGCCGCCGCCGATGCGCTCGCCGCGCTGTTCGAGATCGGATTCCACGAGGTGCTGTGAGCGCCCCGGCCGACGCGGCAGGCCTGCCCGGCGTCGTGACCGCCGCACCCGCCGAGATCCGCCTCGGCGGGATCGGAGTCGCCCCGGGCGTCGCCATCGGGCCGTCGGCGGTCTACGTCGGCGGCGGCTACGACGTCGAGCCTGAGCGCGTCGCGCCCGATGCCGTCGACGCCGAGATCGCGCGCTTCGAGGCCGGCGTCACGCGCAGCGAGCGCGAGCTCGCCCGCGTCACGACCGTCGCGCGCGAAAAGCTCGGCGACCTCTCGGCCGGCATCTTCGACGCGCAGGCGCTCATCCTCCGCGACCCCGGCTTCTACGACGCCGTCGTGGAGCGCATCCGGGACGAGCACGCCCGCGCCGGCTGGGCCGCGCAGACCGTCCTGGGCGACATCCGGCAGCGCCTCGAAGCCGCCCCGAGCGCGGCGATGCGCGAGCGCGCCGCCGACTTTCTCGACGTCCAGAACCGCCTGCTGCGCAACCTCCAGAAGGGCCGCGCGCTCGCCCACGTCGAGCCCGGCACGGTCGTGTTCGCCCAGAACCTCACCGCCGCCGACATCCTGCTGTTCAGCCGCCGCGGCGTCCTCGGCGTCGTGCTGGACTTCGGCGGGCCGACGAGCCACGTCTCCATCATGGCCCGCGCGCTCGGCGTGCCGGCCGTCGTGAGCCTGCACGGCCTCTCGGGCCAGGTGACAGACGGCGAGCCGGTCGTGCTCGACGGCTTCTCCGGGACGGTCGTCCGCCACCCGTCTGAGGAGACGCTCGCGCGCGCCCGCCGCCGCGCGGCCCGGTTCGCGCGCCTCGCCGAGGACGCCGCCGAGGACGCCGCCGAGGCGACCGAGACGCTCGACGGCCACGCGGTCGCCCTCCGGGCCAACGTCGAGTTCCGCGAGGAACTGCCGCTGCTGCACACCTACGGCGCGCAGGGCATCGGCCTGTTCCGGACCGAGATGCTGTTCCTCTCTCAGGGCCGCGCACTCGACGAGGACCACCAGCTCGACGTCTACCGCGACGCGATCCGCCATGCGGCGCCGCACCCGGTCACGTTCCGCCTCGTCGACCTCGGCGGGGACAAGGTGCTGCCGCTCGCGCGCCGCGAGGCCAACCCGTTCCTCGGCTGGCGCGGCATCCGCATCCTGCTCGACAAGCCGGATCTGCTGCGGCCCCAGCTCCGCGCCGTCCTCCGCGCCGCCGCCGACGCGCCCGACGACGCGCCGCCACAGATTCTGCTTCCGATGGTCTCGACCGTCGACGAGGTACGTGCGCTTCGGGCGGCCGTCACCGACACCGAGGCAGCCCTCGAACGCGAGGGCGTCCGCCACCGCGCGGACCTGCCCGTCGGGATCATGGTCGAGGTGCCCGCCGTGGCCCTCCTCGCCGACCGCTTCGCAGCCGAGGTGGACTTTTTCTCCATCGGCACCAACGACCTCACCCAGTTCACGCTCGCCGTCGACCGCGGCAACGACCTCGTCGCCGGGCTCTACCGCGCGCTCCACCCGGCCGTGCTGTGCCTCATCGCGCAGACGTGCGAGGCCGCGCATCGGGCCGGGCGGACTGTCTCGGTCTGCGGCGAACTCGCGGCCGATCCCTTCGCGACGCCGCTCCTCGTCGGCCTGGGCGTGGATGCGCTGAGCGCCTCGCCAGCCGCCCTCGGCTTCGTCCGTGGCGTCCTCCGCTCGCACACGCTGGTCGAGGCGCAGGCCCTCGCTCGGCGCGCGCTCGACGAGGCCACACCGGCCGGCGTCCAGCGCCTGCTCGTCGACTTTCTCGCCCTCCACAACCCCGACCTCGCCGCGCTTCTGAGCGACGAGCCCGACGCCCCCTGACCGCGCGGACACCGCGCGCCCCGATGCCTGCTCTGATTACCGACGCCGCCACGCAGGATCCGCAGGACATGCGCGCGGCCGTCCGCGCCTTCCCGGACCACCTCCAGACCGGCTGGGACGCCGCCGAAGCGACGGACGACCTCGCCTTGTTCCTGCCTGAGTTGCCCGACCTCAACGGAGTCGTCCTCGTTGGGATGGGCGGATCGGCCATCGGCGGCGACCTCGTCCGGACCCTCGCGGCGGACCACTCGCCGGTCCCATTCCTCGTCATCCGCGACTACACGCTGCCGGCGTGGGTGAGCGCGCGCACGCTCGTCATCGCGTCGAGCTACTCGGGCGGGACCGAGGAGACTCTCGCGGCCTACGCCGAGGCCGAGGCGCGCGGTGCGCGCCTCGTCGTCGTCACGTCGGGCGGCGACATCGCAGAGAAAGCGGCCGCGGCAGGCGTGCCGACGGTCACGATTCCAGGCGGCCTCCAGCCGCGCGCGGCCCTCGGCTACTCGCTCGGCGCCGTCCTGCGCCTCGCCCGCGCCCTCGGCCTGCTCGCCCTTCCCGACGCCGAGTTCGACGCCGCCGTCGCCGACGCCCGCGACCGCGCCGCGCGCCACGATGCCGACGACGACGCCAACCCGGCTCGCGCGCTCTCCGAGGCGTACGTGGACCGCCTGCCCGTCGTCTACACCGCCGCAGGTTTTCTCGAAGCCGTCGCGATGCGGTGGCGGACGCAGCTCCACGAGAACGCCAAGCACCCGGCGGTCGGGAACGTCTTTCCCGAGCTGGACCACAACGAGATCATGGGCTACGAGTCCGGCCCGGCCGACCTGCTCGCGCGGATGCACGTCGAGGTCCTGCGCGACCGCGACGACCACCCGCAGGTCCAGAAGCGTTACGCCGCTACGCGCGACCTCGTCTCCGGGGACGTCCACGGCTGGACCGAGGTGATGACCGACGGTGAGAGCCGGCTCGCGCGGATGCTGTCGCTCGTGCAGCTCGGCGACGCGGCGAGCTACTGGCTCGCCATCCGCAAGGGCGTAGACCCCACGCCGGTCGAGACGATCCAGGCCCTCAAGAAAACCCTGGTCGGCTAACACTCACATGACCCTCCTGCTTCGCGCGCTCGGCGTGCTGCTCATCGTCGGTGGCACGGTCTGGATCTTCCAGGGCCTCGGCGTCCTCACGGCCGTCGACAGCTTTATGATCGGTCAGACCGAGTGGATCGTCTACGGTGGTATCGCGGTCGCCGCCGGCGCCGGGCTCGTGCTCGCCTCGCGGCGCCGGCGCGCTGTGTGACGGTCCGATAGCGGCCAGCCTCTCAACCCGGGTCCACGTCATGACCAGCATCAGCCAGATCCTCGTCGCGGTCGTCGCCCTGGAGCACCTGTATATCCTCTATCTGGAGATGGTCGGGTGGGAGACGCCGCGCGTGCGGCGCATCTTCGGAACGACGGCCGAGTTTGCCCGCGACTCGCGCGCCCTCGCGGCGAACCAGGGCCTGTACAACGGCTTCCTCGCGGCCGGTCTCGGCTGGGGGCTGGTGCATCCGGATGCAGCGGTGGGCATCCAGATCCAGCTGTTCTTCCTAGGCTGCGTCCTCGCCGCCGCGGTCTACGGCGGGGCTACGGCCGGGCGGCGCATCCTGCTCGTGCAGGGCGGGCCAGCGCTTCTGGCGATGCTGAGCGTCCTCGCGCGCCAGGCGTGAACCGGCAGCGTGTGCCGGGCCGGATGGTGATAGGTTAGACTGCACCCACGTCTACACCGATGGAACTCGTCGCCCGACCTGCCCCCGCTGTCAGTCTGCCTGTCCTCGTCGGTGGCGCGCTCACGACGGTTCTGACGCTGATGGTGTCGTACTGGCTGAGCGTGCGCTTCGGCTTCAACGCGATGGGGCTGTACGGGTGGTACGTGCTGCCGATCGGGGCATTTCTCGTCGGGCTCCTCGCCGGGAGCGGGTACGGCATCGTGTCGTGGGGGACCGGCTTCCGCATCGGGCGGAACACACTCTGGATCGTTCTCGCGCTCCAGATCCTGGCGTATGCCGGCGCGCAGGTCGCGGAGTACCAGGCGCTCGCATCGACCGGGATGCCGCTGCCGGCGTTCGGCCCGTACTTCGACGTGATCACGCGCGACATCCGGTTTGAGGACGACGAGGGCGTCGTCGGGCAGCCGCTGGGCGCGTGGGGCTACGGCGTGCGCGGGCTGGAACTGCTCGGCTTCGTCGGCGGGGCGCTGCTGATCCCGACCGGCATCCGGTCGAAGCCCTACTGCGAGACCTGCGGGCGCTACATGAAGACGCGCCAACTCGGGATGCTGCCCGCTTCGGTGAAGGAGCGCCGGATGTGGCGCAAGCCGGACGACGAGAAGGCGGCCTACGCGGCCGATCAGGAGACCGCATTCGCGCAGGGCCAGACGGTCCATGACGGCCTGTTCGCCCTCGCCGGTGCGGGCAACGCGCCTGCCTTCGCCGACGCGGTGCGCCTGATGAAGGACAGTACGAAGGACGCGGGCAAGCTGCCGACGCGGCTCGTCGTCCACCTGTCTGCCTGCCCGACGTGCCGCCTCGGGATGCTGTCGTCGCAGGTGATGCGTGTCCAGGGCCGCCACGTGAGCACGTCGTTTCTCGCCTCGGCACCGGTCGCGCCCGAGGTGGTCCGGGCGCTCGACCCGTGAGTGCGGTGCGCCATCTCTGTTCCGCCGTGCGCCTCGTGGCCGGCCTCGCGCTCGCTGGCTGTCTCGCCGTCTCGGCCGGCGCCCAGCCAGCCGCAGCGCCGCGGTGGCGGACAGCCGCGAGCGTCGGGCTGACCGACGATGGCGGGACGAGCGTCCTCTCACTCGGCGGTGACTATGCCATCGGCCGGTACGTCGCGGCCGGCGGGCGCGTCGCACTGTTCGCGGCCGGCGCCATCGACGACGGCCCGGCAACGGAGGGCGGGGCCTTCGAAGGGACTCTTTCGGCCGGGACGCGCCTGCGCGCGGTCGACCTGCGCGTGTTTGCCGGAGCGGGCGTCGCGACGATCACGACCAACCGCTTCGAGGGCGGCACCGAAGTTGGCCGCATCACGTTCGGGCGGCAGTTGCTCATCGCGGGCGTCGGGCTGGACGTGTACCCGCACCCGAACCTCGGCGTCGGCGCCGAGGCGCGGCGCGTGCGGTCGCTCGGCGACCCGGACCTGTCCGAGGTCAGCATCGGCCTGCGCCTCCGCTTCTGACGGGCCGGGTCCCGCACGCCCGCTCTGCGCGGCGTTTTCCGACGGCCGCGGCACGGCCGGCGCTAGCTTCGGCGTTGCCCCTGCCCGCGCACCCCGCCCCGCCTTGGACCAGTCCCGCATTCGGAATTTCTGCATCGTCGCCCACATCGACCACGGCAAGAGCACGCTCGCCGACCGCCTTCTCGAAGCGACCGGCACGCTCACGAGCCGCGAGATGCAGGCGCAGGTTCTCGACTCGATGGACCTTGAGCGCGAGCGCGGCATCACGATCAAGAGCCACGCAATCCGGATGACCTACCGGGCGAAGGACGGCGAGGACTACATCCTCAACCTTATCGACACCCCGGGCCACGTCGACTTCACGTACGAGGTCTCGCGCGCGCTCAACGCCTGTGAGGGTGCCATCCTCGTCGTCGATGCCGCGCAGGGCGTCGAGGCACAGACGATCTCGAACCTGTACCTCGCAGTCAACCAGGACCTCGAGATCGTGCCCGTCCTCAACAAGGTCGATCTGCCGAGTGCGGAGCCCGAGGTCGTCGCGCAGAGCATCGTCGATCTCATTGGCGGCAACCTGGACGATGTGCTCCACGTCTCGGCCAAGACCGGCATGGGCATCCCGGCCGTTCTGGAGGCCATCGTTGCGCGGGTCCCGGCGCCCCAGGGCGACCCCGACGCTCCGCTCCAGGCGCTCATCTTCGACTCGACGTTCGACACATACCGCGGCTCGGTCGTCTACGTCCGCGTCGTCGCGGGGACGCTCAAGAAGGGTGACCCGATCACGTTCATGGCGACCGGCGCGAAGTACTACGCCGAGGAGGTCGGGCACCTCAAGCTGGGGATGCAGCCCGTGCCGGCGCTGTACCCCGGCGAGGTCGGCTACATCATCGGCTCGGTCAAGGACGTCCAGGACACCAAGGTCGGCGACACGGTGACGCACACGCGGCGGCCCGCGCCGGAGCAGCTCCCGGGCTACCGCGAGGTCAAGCCGATGGTCTTTTCGGGCATCTACCCGACCGACTCGGCCGATTTCGAGGACCTCCGGGCGGCTCTGGAGCGCCTCCAACTCAACGACGCGGCCCTGACCTATGAGGCCGAGACGTCGGCTGCGCTCGGCTTCGGCTTCCGCGTCGGCTTTCTGGGGATGCTCCACATGGAGGTCGTCCAGGAGCGGCTGGACCGCGAGTTCGGGCTCGACATCGTGACGACGATGCCCAACGTCCGCTACTCGGTCGAACTCAACGATGGGACGGTCGTCGAGGTCGAGAACCCGTCCGACATGCCTCCGGTCGGCCAGATCGCTGAGATCCGCGAGCCCTATGTCAAGGCCGAGATCATCGTGCCGACGGCCTACGTCGGGACCCTGATGACGCTCTGCCAGGACCGCCGCGGGACCTATGTGACGCAGGAGTACCTCACGACGGACCGCGTGAACCTGCGCTACGAGCTGCCCCTCGCCGAGATCGTCTTCGACTTCTATGACAAGCTCAAGTCCGTCTCGCGCGGCTACGCCTCGTTCGACTACGAGTTCATCGACGAGCGCCCGTCGAAGCTCGTCAAACTCGACGTGATGCTGAACGGCGAGACGGTCGACGCGCTGAGCACGATCGTCCACCGCGACAAGGCGTACGACATGGGCCGCCGGCTCGCATCCAAGCTCCGCGAACTGATCCCGCGCCAGCTCTACGACGTCGCGATTCAGGCGGCCATCGGCGTCAAAATCATCGCTCGCGAGACCGTCAAGGCGCTCCGCAAGGACGTCACGGCGCGCTGCTACGGCGGCGACATCTCGCGCAAGCGCAAGCTGCTCGAAAAGCAGAAGGAGGGCAAGAAGCGGATGAAGCAGGTCGGGGCTGTGGAGGTCCCCCAGGAGGCCTTCCTCGCCGTTCTCTCGATGGACTGATGGCACACCGGGTTCTGGGTTCGCGGTTCGGGGTTCGGGCGGGCCGGGTGCCTGCTCCGGGACGGCATGCGGTTGGGCTTCTTGTCTGTCTGGCCGCCGCTCTTGCTCCCGCCGTGCGGGCGCAGAGCGTCGTCGAGATTCTGCAGCGGCAGCGCCTGGAGGCGCGCATCGCCGAGGCGGCGGCCGAGCTGGGGCCGTTCGTCGCGCCGCGGCCCGTCCCGCAGGCCGAGTCCGCGGACCCGTTCGACCGGGCGTACACCGCGATTGCGGCGCGGCGGCGCGCACTCGCCGACAGCGTTCAGGCAGCCGCGGCCGCGCAGTACCGTGCGGACAGCCTCGCCGGGCAGGCCGTTCGGACCGTCTGGGCGAAGGTCGAGCCCGACGCTCAGGGCGCATTCCTAGAGCGCTTCCGCGAGGTCTTCTGGCGCGCGTCGGACCCGCGGCGCCTCGCACTCGACACGACCGCGACGCCCGTCGTGCGCGGGCGTCTACAGGCCGTCTTCGGCCGCCCGACGCGCAACGCGGACGCCCTCCGGCAGGTCGGCTACACGGGCAACGAGTTCGTGCAGTTCGAGTACTGGTTCGTCGTCAACGACTCGATTCCGGTGCTGCTGCTCGACCTCGACGGGCCGTTCGGGCGTGGCCTGCTGCTCGCCGGATCGGAGGCGTTCGCGGACCAGTTGCCGCTGCTCAAGGCGGACCTCTCGGACCGCCTCTTCGCCGCGCTCGGGCCGGCGCCGTTCGTGGACTACTACCACTCGTTCGAACGCCGGCAGTGGTACCGCACGGGCTACAACGGGACGGAGTTCTTTACGGTCGAGATCCGCCCGCCGGGATGGGTGCAGAGCCGCGCCGTGGACCGCTGGACCATCCACCGCTGACGCCCGCGACGCGGTGATTGCCGCGGCCCGTACCGGCCTGAGCGGCGCAACCGGTCGGCGCGACACAGCCAGCTCGGCGCGGTGATCGGCGCCGAGGAGACGCGCCACGGCACGTCTTTACGAATGCGGGAAGGCCGGGGACGAACGACTGCCGAGCGTCAACATTCAGTCTCTCCTCCCAGACGGGACCGGGATCCCCGCCGGGCAAGCCCGGTCCGGGTTCACCCGGCGGACCTAACCGGGGGCCGGGGGAGGTGACCGGGACCGCGCCCGATCTTAGCATCCCACGCGGCCGCCTCGGCCCGCGCGGACGTACCGCCCCGCCTGCCGCGGGCGCCCTCACGCCGTCTCCTGCATCCCCCGAGGGCGCCTCCCGTAGCTTCGGGCCGTCCAATCCCCCGCGCGCGTGCCCCCGACCCCGACCCGACCCCGCTCCTCGTCCCGCCCCGACGGCCGCCGCGCCTCTCGGGTCGGCGCGCCCGCGCCGGGCCGCGCGAAGCCGACTGCCCGCGAGAACCTGCGCTTCTGGATCCGCGCGATCGTCGTCATCCTCATCCTGCGCGCGTTCATCTTCGAGCCGTTCCGGATCCCGTCCGAGTCGATGGAGAGCACGCTGCTCGTGGGCGACTTCCTCATCGTGTCGAAGCTGAACTACGGCGCGCGCACGCCCAACACGATCGGGATCCCGTTCACGGGGATCTACATCCCCGGTCTGGAACTGCCGCAGATCCGCCTTCCCGGGTTCGCGGAGCCGAAGCGCGGCGACGTCGTCGTGTTCAACTACCCGGCGTCGCAGGACGTCGAGCGCGGCGCGATCGCCGAGGACGTGCCGGTCGAGCGGCGCGCGCCGTACATCAAGCGCCTCGTCGCCGAGCCCGGCGACACGCTGGCCGTCCTCGACAAGGTGCTCCACATCAACGGCCGGCCCGTGCCGCTCGCGGAGACGATGAAGCAGCGCTGGCGCGTGACCATGACCGGGCCCGGCGGCCTCCCGGCCGACGTCCTCGCGGACCTCGGGGCGGACCTGCTCGGCTCGGGCGACCCCGACTCGACCGGCGTCCTCGTTGCCGACATCGCCATGACACCGGGCGGCGCCCGGACATTGGAGGCCCGGCCAGACGTCGCGTCCGTCGTCCCGTCGATTGCGCCCGAGGAACTCCGCGACCCGACGTTCGGCGCCAACCCGGACCACGTCGCGCCGCTCGTCGTGCCTGGCCGCGGCGTCACGCTCCCGCTCTCGCGCGAGACGTGGGCGCTCTACGAGCCCGTCATCCGGCGCTACGAGGGCCACACGGCGAGCCTCGCCGCCGACGGCGGCTTCCTCATCGACGGCCGCTCAGCGACGAGCTACACGTTCGCCCACGACTACTTTTTCGCGATGGGCGACAGCCGCGACAACTCGGTCGACAGCCGCTTCTGGGGCTTCGTGCCCGAGACGCACATCGTCGGCCGGGCGCTGTTCACGTTCATCTCCGTCAAGGCCGCGCCGCCGTTCGTCCGCCTGAGCCGCTTTTTCCGCCCGATTCCGTGACGCCTGAGCGGGCGCCTGCCCGGGCGCCGTGGGACTCGGCTGCGCCGCTGCTGCTCCCGGAGCGGGCCGCCTCGCTCATCCCGCCGACCCCGGAAGCGGTCGAAATCGAGCCGGCCGCGCCTCCGGGCTCGGCGTGGGCGTGGGTTCGCGTCGTCGTCGGGGCGGTTCTCGCGGCGGCGGCGCTGCGGACGTTCGTCTTCGAGGCGTACCGCATCCCGTCCGAGTCGATGGAGGACACGCTCCTCGTCGGGGACTTCGTGTTCGTCTCAAAGCTCGCCTACGGGCCGCACGTCTGGGGCCGCCACCTGCCGGGTTACACCGCCCCGCGCCGCGGCGACGTTGCCGTGTTCCACTACCCGCCCGGCCTGGAGACGCGTCTCGAAGACCGGATGCCGTACGTCAAGCGCGTCGTCGGGCTGCCGGGCGATACGGTGGCGGTCGTGGCGAAGCGGACGGTCGTCAACGGCTCGCGCGTGCCCGAGCCGCCGCAGGGGCGGCGCTTCTGGCAGGTCCGGACGAACGGTCCGCCGCCCGCTCCCGAGACTCTCGCCGCGGCGGGCCTCGACCTCACGCCCGAGCGTCTCGCGGACGGCCTCTGGCTCGTCGATGCCAACGCCGATGAAGCGGCCCGCCTCGCCGGGCTCGCCGGGGTCGACGAGCTGAGCGTCTACCTCCGCCAGCCCGGCGACGGCAGCGCCGCGTTCCCGGTCTCGGAGCGCTACAGCCTCGACGACTACGGCCCGGTCATCGTCCCGCGCCGCGGCCTCACGGTCGCCCTCGACGAGGCTTCCGTCGGCCTCTACCGCGTCGCCATCACGCGCGACGAGGGGCACACGCTCGAACGCTCCGCGACGGGCATCCTCCTCGACGGCCGCCCGGCCGAGCGCTACACGTTCGCCGAGGACTACCTCTTCGTCCTCGGCGACCACCGCGACGACTCGGCCGACAGCCGCACGTGGGGCTTCGTCCCGGTCCGCAACCTCATCGGGCGCGCGTCGTGGCTGTACCTCTCGTGGGACGCCGAGGCGCGGGCCGTCCGGTGGGACCGGATCGGGCGGGCCGTGCGGTGAGGAACGGGCAGGCCAGCGCCTACACCATCCCGCTGCGCTTGCGGAGCACCCACTCGGCCGTCAGCAGCGCCACGATGAGCGCCAGCAGGGCGGGCAGGCCGAGGACCAGCGTCGCGTCGCGGCGGACGAGCGGGCGGTCGGCGAGCGTCGCGCGGAGTGAGCGGACGAACGCGCCGAGGCTGTCCAGCCCGACCGTCTGCCCGCCCGAGCGGAGCGCGATGAGGCGCATCGTGGCCGGGTCCGACCCGGGCTCGCGGCGCTCGGCCGAGAGGCGCCCGACGCCGAACGTGCCGCGGTCATCGCCGAGGCGGGCACCGCCGCGCGTGGCCTCGGCCGTGAACGTCGTCGCGCCGGGGAGTTGTGGGCCCGCGTCGGCGGTGTAGCGGCCGTTGCCGAGCGGGCGCATCGCGACGGTCTGCGTGCGGCCGCTCGGCCCGCGGAGCGTGATCCGCACGTCGGCGTCGGGAATGGGCGCGAGGGCCTCGGTGTAGACCTGGCCTGAGAACGTGACCGCCTCGCGCTCGCCCCACAGCGCGCGGTCGGCGCGGACGCGGACGGGCCGGCGGTCGCGGGCGGCGGTCGTCCAGCGGACGAGGCCGGACAGGAGGGCGGGGTAGACCGGCGCGAGGTCCGTGCTGCCCTCGGGGAGTGTGCGCCAGCGCCACGTGCCCGCGCCGAGCAGCGCAGCCGTCCGCACGGCCGTCGTCTGGCGGACGACGAGGAGCGGGGCGCCGCCGGCCGTCGCGAGCGTCTGGCTGCCGGGCTGAGGCGTCCACCGGGCGGTCGTCACGGCGAGCGGCGGGAGGGAGGCGACTCGGGCTGCGGGCACGCCGAGGTTCGCGAGGATCGGATGATCGGAGGCCGTTAGTGCAATGTCCTGCTCCGAGAGCGCGCCGCCCGCTCCGCCCGGAAGGGCGGGGAGGACCGCGCCGAAGCCGGCCGCGACGCGCGCGAGGCTCGTCGTCCGCCCGAGCAGAAAGAGCGCGGGCAGGCCGCCTTGGACGGCGGCGCCGAGGCGCTGCACGTCGCCGGGGGAGGCGGCGGTGCCGGGGTAGCCGGCGAGGATCACGAGGTCGAAGCGGCCGAGCGCGGCGGGGAGCGGGCCTTCGTAGAACGCTCCCGGCGCGCGCTGCGTCCGGACCGTCGTGCGCACGCCGCGGTCGGCGTCGAGGACGGCGCGG
>DASWMO010000275.1:0-9435 GCA_036399715.1 Rubricoccaceae bacterium | reverse complement strand
GACGGCGCTCCCCTCGGTACCGTGCGTCCAAGTCTTTGGGAAAGCTGTTGCTCGCCAGATTGGGGACCTTGCCGACCGGTACGCCGACATCGTTGTCGACGCCGGGGGCCGCGACAGCGTTGAGCTCCGAAGCGCGATGGTTGCTGCTGACCTGCTCTTCGTGCCCGTCCAAGCGTCCCAGTTCGACGTGTGGACGCTCGAGCAGATGGACGAGCTCGTCGGGCAGGCCTCGGCCATCAACCCAAGACTTCGGGCAGCCGTCGTGTTTAATCGGGCCTCAACGCATCCCCGCGTGCGCGAGGCGGAGGAGGCCGAGGGGCTCGTTGCCGAGTTCGAGCACCTCGACTTCTCAGGCGTCGTCCTCCGAGATCGGATTGCGTACCGGCGGGCTGCAAGCGCAGGGCGAAGTGTGCTTGAACTCGACGATCCTGACCTGCGGGCGTCGTCAGAGGCGGCCGCGTGGTATGAAGCGGTATACGCCGAACCCCTTAGGTAATGATATCACATGATATCATATTGACATTTCATCCTTCTCCCTTTACTGTCATGCTAGGCCGACCGCCCAAACGTGAGAGGACGCCCGACCAGGAGGCCGCGGTGAGCGCGTTCGTCGACGCAGCTGTTTCTACTGTCACGCCCATGAACTCAGTCGATGCGTCGCTGAGGACGTCAGAGCGTCGGGGGAGGGGAGAGGAGGCAGACCGGCCGTGGGAGGCGCCGTACGTCCGCGAGGACGTCATGAAGGGATACGCGCTCCGTCTGCCCGAGCCGGCCTACTTGAAACTGAAGTACGTCGCCGAAGCGACGGGCCAGAGCATGAACGGGCTGTGTCGGGACGCGATTGAGAACGTCGTCGAGGCGCTCCTGGCTGAGCTTGACAGCAGGCGTTGAGCGTCTCGCAAGGGTAGACGAGTAGCCACCTGCGAGGCGCCCCGCGTCTCGGACCCCTACGGTGACGTCCGGTAGGTTCTGATCTCGTCGAGCATCCAGTCGAATGCGTCCGTGAACGCCCGCAGCGTAGCCGGGTCCGCAAGCAGCCGCATCTTGAATCCAGGCCGCGTCGCTACGCTGTCGACGCTCGCGAGTACGCCCGGGATCGCCTTGAGCCGGCCGAGCAACTCGCGCTTGCGCGCCTCGGTGTCGAACGGCGCGCGCATCGGCTTGAAGCGGACCTCAATCGTCCCACTCGTATTCCACGCCGCGAACGTGCCGTGCTGGTCCCCGTCGAGGTCGAGCATCGGGAAGAAAGACCCGTGGATCCGACCGTAGCCCCACCAAAGCCGGAGCCCGCGCGCCTCGGCCCACAGGAGCAGCGCCTCGGCGACCCCGCGCACCTCGGCCCCGTGCCCCTCCTCGAGCGTGACTAGGAACGACGCCTCGTCCCACTGCCGGCCCTTCTCGTGCGCCACGCCGGCCTTCTTCTGCTCGGACTGCGCCGTCTGCCCGACCACGCGCGGCACGAGCGTCCGGAGCCCGCTCTCACCGACGTACTGCCGCACCTCGACGGCCAGCACCTCGGCTGGGTCCATCTGCCCGTTGAGGAACTCGACGATGCGCCGCAGTTCGGTCGGGATCTCGTCGGCGAGGAATACCATCCGCACGCGCCCGGCCTGCAGATTCGTCTTGACGCGCTGCCAGTAGGCCTCCCACCCGTCGGCGTCGCCGGTGAGGGCAGCGATGCGCTCGGCCGGGTCATCGCCGCTCGCGTCGCACGTTGCCTCGAACTCGGCCACGAGGCGCTCGACGGGCCAGTACACGACGGCGTTGGCGGCGTAGTCGAGCATCTGGCCTACGACCTCACGCCGGATGCGGGTGTCGGTGCTCCGCTTCACCTCGACGAGCGTCGGGATGCCGTCATGGTCGAGGAACAGGTGGTCGAGGCTCCACCGGTTTGCGCCGCCAGCCTCGCCGGGCACGCCGGTCTCGCGGCTGACAAGCACCCACCGCCTCGGGACCTCGCCGCGCATCTCTTCGCCGGCGAGCAGGTCGGGGTAGCGCTCGAGCAACGTCTGGAGCAAGTCCTCGCTCGCATATGTGCTCCGCACGAGCGGGTGCAGGCGCTCGTCGGCGTCGACGACGTAGATCCGGTCGCTGTCGTCCATTGGGCTACCGGCCATCGCTGGGGCAGGGGATAGGGGGACAAGATGCGCACCGGCGAAACGCCCAAGCCTGCTCGTCTCTCACGGCGTCTGGGTTAGGGCTGAACGCCGCCGCCTCTGCAGCCCCGCAAGCAGCGCGGCTGCACCGTACTATTTCGTGACCGTTAGCAACGTCGCACCCGTCTGTCCCTCGATGCGGACCACGTATATGCCGGCCGGCCACCCGTCCGCACGAATCGTGACGTTGGCATCAGATGAGGGAATGCCTGACATGTTGTACGTGGCGATCTCGCGGCCAAGTACGTCGTGGACGACGAGGCGAGCCACCCCACTCGCAGGCAGTGACACCGTCGCTACGGACAGGCCCGAGGTCGGATTCGGCGCGACAGACAGGTGGGCTTCACTAGGGGAAGGACCTGCTTCGCCGGAGGTCCACATCGCACTCAAAATCGCATTCCGCAGCGTCGCCACATCCCCCGTCTGGTTTGTGTGCCCGACTCCGGTCGTGATGCCCCGCGCGACGCCTAGCGGGGCGACGCGGAGCACGCCGTCCGAGTCGGTCTGGCTCAGAAACTGAGCGTCGTACGGGACGATCCAGTCACCGGTCGAGCGGAGGTACGTGTAGCTCACGTCGCGCGGAAGGGGAGCGGCAGGGTTGTCGCGCGCCCGGTAGACGCCCCCGACCGAGCTGCCGGCGTTGAGCCCGACTATCCAGTCGTCTTCGGTACCGTCGGTGTCGATGTCGAGATTGTGCCACCCAGTCCCAGACGACTCCGCGCCTCCATAGAGAAGCGGGCTGTCTGGTCCGTTAGGATCTAGGTAGAGGTCGCGGAACGCCTCGTCCCCTCCTAATGAGCCGCACGCGTAGATGCCGCCGGCCCACCCGGCCGGGACTGCGCCGAGGTGTGGAGTGCCGTATGTGACCACAGCAGCGACCCCGTGTGGCGTCCGGTACGGTGGTGCCCCGGTCCGCTGGAGATACTCGCGGATCGCGAGGCCGCCGAGCGAGTGGCCGACGAGGATCACCCGGGGCGCGGCTGTTGCCGCTAGCACGGCGTCGATCATCTGCGAGAGTGCCCACGCCTGTTTTGCGACCGCCGAACAATTGCTTTCGGACTGCCCCCACGCGCCGCGCACCTCGTGGACGTAGACCAAGTTGGTCGACGCGTTGTACCAGTTCTCGAAGTTGGCCAGAAACAGCCTGGACGACCCGGCGCTCGCGTCGTCTTCAGGCGGCGTACCGCCTGACTCGCTCATCTCGACGGGGGCCGACTGTCTCTCAAGACCCAGCGAGTCGGCGACTGCCGCACGGGCTGAGCCGAGTGGGTCCGGGTCCGGGAATTGCCAGAACGACACCAGTCCGGTTCGCCGCACGTCTCCGCTGTAACGCGTACCCGTAGAAGCGTTCAGGTCGAAGTGCATGCTGTAGGCTGGGCCCCAGCCCTCATTCTCGAACGCGATGACAGCATCGCGCCATGTCCAGTCGCTCGACCCGATGCCGTGAACGAAAATCACGGGATACTGCGGCTGAGCTCTCGCTGAGCTAGATAGCAGGGCGAGAAGAAATAGAGATCGAAGCATGAGGGTCAAGACGTGTGGCTGGAAAGCTAGTCACACGAGACTGCGCAACCTCAAAGTTGACCCGGCTTGAATGATGTTGCCACAGTCTCCAGGTATCAGCTCCTAAGCGACGCTTTCGACCTGTCTAGCCGCTGGGGCTGACGACAGACCCGGAACCGCTATGGTGACATTCTACACGTATCCCGAAAGTCCCCAGAGGCGGAGATGCGCCCCTCGGTGCGCACCACCCTCCAAGACATCAGCGACGGCCTCATTGCCTCCCACACCTCGGCCTGAGTATTAACTGATCGTCCGTCGCAGCGGGGGCAGATCAATCCCGATTTCCACGGCTCTATGGGAGCGCGGACGGGTGGCTTACAAATTTGCCGTTTGGGTGTACCCTAAGTCCGATGACTGGGGGATTGTGGGCCTTCCGGTGGCTAGGCTGGTCAAGTATTACTGGCGTTGCACACGTGGAATCGCCCGGTGGCGTAATCTCCCAGACGTCCAGGTATAACCCCAACTGCCCTCGCAAAGACACCTATGCCCTTACACAATTACGGCGTTCTGAAAGGAAAGGCAGTCGAGATCAGAATCGGCGGCGGGACCCGTCCGCACTACCAAGTTCGTCTAGTCGACGACACTATAGACTACCGGATCGCGATTAACGTCAAGTCCAATATCGAGCCATCTGAGCTAGAATACATAGTCGTAGAGAACTACCACCACCCCCTAACCGCAGCCGTCGAGACGCTTCCGCTGGGATTTACTGAACTCCCCTGCCAGCCGTCGTCTGGGGCGATGGACTACATTCGTGGTAACCTGTTCGACCGATCGCGAATGCGGCCACTTCCGCACAGCATTCCTGGAGTCGACAACGACCTGAACGAGAAGATCGACTCGGTCATGCAGCGGGCAGTGGCGGACGAGAACGCCGTCGTCTACGCGTTTGGGGAGCGATGGGGGCCTGAGCCTGATAAGAAGGACAAGTACTTCGGGTTCATGCCGGGAAACGGGGTCCACGACATCCACATGAATCAGGGCAACGTCGGTCAGTTTGTGAGCGACGACGGCGTGTGGCAGGACGGTGGCCTCCTCGTCCACTTCCCGGACGCTAACCAGTGGGTCGCAGTTTTCCTCAAGTTCCAGTCGCAGGGGTGGCACACGGACGACATCTCCGGACATACGATCGGTGCGCCAACGCCGGCCGGAGCGGTTCCCCCAGGCGACCCTCCGGTCCCGAACGCAACCGAGCAAGTCTTTATACCGACGATGGAGGAGCCGCAGGGTCTCGTCCGCATTGTCGCGGCGCTCGTCAACTCGACTGCGTCACCGGAGACCGAGGCGGTTACGCTCCTGAATACGGCTCCCGGCGAGCTCAAAATTGACGGATGGGCGCTCCTCGACCACGAGGAGCGTCGGCAAGTGCTTACGGGCGTCCTCGCGGGTGGGGAATCCCGAGTTTTCCCCGTGTCGGCTCCGCTCCAACTCCCTAACGGGGGCGGGGTCATCACGCTAGTCGACGAGAATGGGCTCAAGGTCGACGGGGTTGCCTACACGCAGGTGCAGGCGTCGAACCCAGGCTGGACCGTCGTCTTCTGAGGGGTGCCTGCCCCAAGGATCGCGCTCCGTCTCACAACCCCATACACCATGGACACCGCATTCGCTGGCTACTCAGCTCCTTTCATTTACGAGTCCCCAGTCAGTCGCACCAAGGTTCAGCAACTTCTCTGGGGCGACTTTGTCACGCTCCTCGGCGAACGGAACGGGTCTTGGGTCCGCGTCCGGGGCCGGGGGGAAGAGGGGTGGATGAACGAGGCGGACCTCCAGCCTGACCGGCTTTTAGAGGTCTACTTCGTCGACGTGGGCCAGGGCGATGGTGCCTTCATCATCACGCCCGACGACCGACGGATCGTCGTCGACGCAGGGGAGGTCGATAACCTGTTCCGCTTCCTATCCTGGCGGTTCGCCCTCCGGCGCGACCTCGAGCGCGTGGTCGACATCGACGCCGTGGTGATCACCCACCCCGACCAGGACCATTACGGCGGGTTCGACCAGTTCTTTCAGAGTCGCCAGTTTCGCATAGGCAGTGTATACCACAACGGGATTGTCGAGCGGGACGGGCCCGACCGGCTCGGTCCCACCGTCCCGTTCGACGGGCGAACGTGCCTCTCAGACCTCGTCGTTGACCGTCCTGCCCTCGATGCCCGCCTCGCCCTGCCAGGATGGGCCGGGCGGCTTCGATACCCGAACCTTCTCAAGCGCGCGGCCGAGCGCTCTGAGGCCCCGGACATCCGGATGCTCAGCGCGCGGGACGAGCACCTCCCGGGCTACGAACTCGGTCAGCCCCTCCACATCCGCGTTCTTGCGCCGGTCGAGGAGGCCGATCCCGGGCAGCGTCTGCTCCGGACCTTCGCCTCGAACGATGGGAAGACGAAGAATGGGCACTCGATTGTACTCAAGCTGGAGTACGGCAACATCCGGATCCTCTTAGGGGGCGACCTCAACACGCCCGCAGAGGAGCACCTCCTCGCACACTACACAGGCCTTGATCCCCGCCCTCAGACGGGCACTAAGAGGGACACCCTCGTGACCCAAGCCCGAAAGACTTTCGAGGCCGATGTGGCGAAGGCGTGCCACCACGGGGCCGCCGACTTCACTAACGTCTTCGTTCAGGCTGTCAACGCGCTTGCGACTGTCGTATCGAGCGGGGACGCTGAGTCGCACTGCCACCCCCGGCCAGACGCGCTCGGCGCGATGGGGCGGTGGGGGCGCGGGGATCGCCCCCTCGTTTTTAGCACGGAGCTCGCCCGGTCGACGAACGACCGTGTCCGGAACCCCCAAGCCCTCCGTGATGAGATCGCCCGGCTCTTCGACGAGAGGGAGGCCGCGGCGCCTGTCACGCGAAGCCAGGTCCAAGGACGGATCGACGAGAAACTCGGCGAGCTCGAGCGGAGCGTAGCTGTGTACGGTCTCATCAACCTCAGAACCGACGGGAAACGGGTTGTCATGGCTCAGAAGCTAGAGGAGCCCCGCCCGGGCTCCGGTGAGAAGTGGGACGTTCACCGCTTAGAGCCTGATGCATCGGGCGACCTGCAGTACGTCTCAAAGTTCTGAGTGGGTCAATAGGGGGCTGTTCTGATCCTCCTCAGAGCCGATTTCGAAGAATAGAAAATGCGCGCGCCTCAATGCTCATGGGGGCAACGGACCTTGGGTTTTTCGATGTATAAACAGGCGGGGCATGCGACATAATCGGAAGATCCTTGATAAATAGAACGCAAACGACTTCTCTGTCCTGTTCGCCTACGCTTAGCCTCATTACCTATGCTGTCCAGTCAGGCTACCGCCGTCATTCTCGCGATCGGGATCGCGCTTGCCACTCCAACGTCCGCCTACAGCCAGACGACCCCGCCCCCGATTCCGCCCCGGACTCCACCCTCGACCCCGACGCTGACCATCCGGCACGCGTCTGCCCTCGACAGGAGTGGCCTCGCCGGCTCAATTCTAGATGGTACTTCTCTCGTAACGCTCGCGCGCGAGGATGGGAGGCCGACCGTCGCGCAGTGTGCGGCGGCCACCGTGACGTTCCGAGTTGAGACGCCGTCTACGGCTGGTGAAACCCCAAACCCTTTCGACCGTGAGGCTTACGCTATGCACAGGTGGGCGTACAACGAGCTACATGGCCGGGACTCCAGCGCCACGCTGCCTTCGGACCTATACATAGAAGGGGAGCCCAACTACGTTTGTGTCGCCTCGCATCGCTTCCGTCTCGCGAACGTGGTTGGTCAGCAGCATCTCTCTGCTACTGTGAACCCTTTCTATGCGGGAGCCACCATGCCAGCTACGCTAGACAATGCCGAACACGACAACGTGAATGTGCGCCAGATCGGCATAGCTGGCCAGCCTAGCGACGTAGATGGGAGTGAAATCATCACTGCGGGAGCCTATTACGAGTTCGACCCAGTCTACGCGGTCGCCCCCCCGCGGCCGCTCGTAGGGTTTGCGTTGCTCTTAGGAGACGTCTCTCTCACGACCCAGGAGTTGGGTAGCGGCGAGCAAACCATGGAAAACTCATTCACCACTGTGGGCACGGACATTCCCTTATCCATGTTCTTCCGCAGGTCGAAAGGAGCCTCTGTTCTCCAGCGCTTTCGCTTCAACCTGGCGACCGAACTTGGCGACCCTGGCCGGTACGTGTTTACAGGCCTTAGTCTCTCAACCTTGGTCCTTGGAGCGCGCTCGGGCGAGATCCCCCTCGACATCATCCCTGCTTATCGGTTTGGACCCGGTGGGGACAGTCTGAGTCGAGAGCGCGTCTCGTTCTCTTTCCAGTTTGATGTCGGAACCGTGTTGAAGGAAGCGAAGGGCGCCCTCGGTCTCTAAAGCGCGCCTAGCGTAGCGATCATCTTACAGACCGATCCTTTCGGAGTTAGAAATATAACGCGCTCAGCCGTGTTACAACTGAAGCTCCGAAGAAGGTGGGCTCACTAAGCATGCCAACAATGTCAGGCATCGTAAGGCACGTCAAGCCGCGATGCCGCCTGCTCTTTGGCGCGTTCCCCGCGCCGGTCGTACCCCGCGGTCGTCGTTGGACTGGTGTGCCCGGCGAGCTGTTGCGCGACTGACAGGTCGGCACCCTCGTCGAGCAAGTCGCCGACGTAGCTACGGCGCAGGTCGTGCGGGCTGAACGCCGCCACGCCCGCTTCGCCGGCGCGCGTCTGGAGGACGTGGTAGACGGCCTGTCCGGTGAGTGCCTCGGCCGAGGCGTCGAGCCGTCCTCCCCGCCGCGCTCGGACGAAGAGAGGCGTCTCGGCCGAGGCAGGGGAGGGGAGGGCACGGTCGCCGAGCGTCGGCACACGCACAACGAGGTAGTCGCGGAGCGCGTGAAACGCCCCCGGCGGGACCGGCACGACGCGCGTCTTGTTGCCCTTGCCTCGCACGGTGATGCGCCGCTGCGCGAGGTCGAGGTCGCCGACCGCGAGCGACGCCAGCTCGTCGCGGCGTAGCCCGCACCCATACCCAAGTGCCACGAGCGCCGCGTCGCGCCGGCCCTTGTCCGTCACCGTAACCGGCTCGCCCTGACGCGCGGCCACGGGCTCCATGCACGCCTCGATGAGCGCGCGCAGCTCGGGCCGCTTCAGCGCCCGTCCGGTCGCCTGGCTCGCCCGCGACCCTTTGACGGCGCGGATCGCGGCCGCGCGGTGGTACGCCTCGGTGTCCATCTGGCCGAGCTCCCACGCCTCCCGGAGCACGCCGCGGAGCGCGGAGAGCGTCTTGTTGGCTGTCGCGAACGAGTACTGCTCCGCGAGCGCCGCGCGGATGGCCTTCGTGTGCTCGGCGCGGACGAGCCCCCACGGGAACGACTCAGGATCCGGCCGGACGCCCGCCTCCGGCAGACAGATCTGGGCGACCACGGCGAGCGCGCCGCGCATGGTGCGGCGGCTGCCGGGCGCCAGGCGTGCGAGGTAGACCGTGGCTGGGTTCAGCGCAGACGCGCCGCTGCCCGCCTGAGCGACATCGGCTTCTAGGCTCGGAACGGGAATCAGGTCGGGCATTCCGTTATTGCAGACTGGCCATCTCGCACGACGGGGCCAGGGGGAGTGAGCGGGGGTCTGGGTCTGGAATCTACATCGATTGAGAATTGACATTCGCATACGCTATAATCCCGCCCCCGTCGCGGCCCCGAAGACCCTCCGACCACTGCGTGAGCGTTGGCTGCAAGATGCAATAACACCTATTGACGGAGGTGTCCGCGGCGCCCCCTTCATCGCCTCCC
>DASWMO010000274.1:0-1954 GCA_036399715.1 Rubricoccaceae bacterium | reverse complement strand
TCCACCGACGCCCTCACCCAGGACACCACCACCCTCTTCACCGGCCTCCGCGACGAGCCCGACCTCCTCGCCGACCTCGCCGACTACAAAATCGAGCTCGACGACGAGGTCGCCACCGGCCTCGCCCTCCTCCAGGCCCTCCGCGACGCCATCGGCGACCAGTTCGTCGAGTCCGGCGAGGCAAAAAAGGCCACCGAGACCGCCGGCGCCCTCCTCGCCGCGCTGAAAGTCCTCTACGTCCGCCACCGCAAGCTCGCCCGCGGCCTCCACACGCGCGGCACCGCCGGTTACGCCGCCCTCCGCCTCGCCGGCGACATCCCTGAGGACACCGACGGCCTCCTCGGCGACATCGACGCCTTCTACACCGCCCTCCAGCAAGACCCGTCCCTCTACGACGACATCCGCGGCATCAGCAAAACCACCGTCGAAGACGCCCGCGCACGCGTCGACGCCGCCCGCCTCGCCGAGACCGCCCAGGCGAGAGAATCCGGCGAGTCCCAGGAAGCCACCATCACCCGCGAGACCGTCGAGGCCTCCCTCCGCGCCCTCGCGCAGGACGTCGCCACCGCCGTCGAAGACGCCTTCCACGACCAGCCCCAGCGCCGCGAGCGCCTCGGCCTCTTCCAGCGCGGCTCCCACTAGCCTCCGGGCAGAGACCCGGCCGGGCAGCGGAGCGAGACGCCAGCTCGTAGCCGCAAGCGCCCTCGTCGGGATACGGGCACCCAGCCACGCCCGACGAGCCCGGCAAGGAGAGTCCGAGGCGCCCGTGCGGGCATACCCCCACGGCGTTCTGGTGGGGCCGTCTACAGCTTTCGGCCGAGCAGATCCGGTTCTTGCGGGCCCTTCTCGCTCCCTGTCTCATGCTCAACCTCCCGCAACAGCAAGACCTGCCCGGCTACGAGTCGAAGATGCACCCCGCCGCCGACCACGGCGAGGAGAGCTACACCGGCTCGGGCAAGCTGACCGGCAAGGCCGCCATCATCACCGGCGGAGACTCGGGAATCGGCCGCGCCGTCGCCATCGCCTTCGCCCGCGAAGGCGCCGACGTCCTCATCTCCTACCTCAGCGAGGACGAAGACGCCCAGGAGACCGCCCGATGGGTCGAGCAGGCCGGCCGGAAAGCCGTCCTGATGCCCGGCGACATCTGCGAGGCCGCCCACTGCCGCGCCATCGTAGACCGCGCCGTCGCCGAGTTCGGCCGGCTCGACATCCTCGTCAACAACGCCGCCTTCCAGATGAGCCGCGACGGCCTCGACGAGGTCTCCGACGAGGAGTGGGACGTCACGTTCAAGACGAACATCTACTCCCAGTTCTACCTCTGCAAGGCCGCCATCCCGCACCTCAAAGCGGGCGCCGCCATCGTCAACACGACGTCCGTGAACTCGGACAAGGCCCCGCCGGAGCTCATCCCCTACTCGGCCACGAAGGCCGCCATCACCAACTTCACCGCGAGCCTCGGCCAGGCCCTCGCCGAGAAGGGCATCCGGGTGAACTCCGTCGCCCCGGGCCCGATCTGGACCCCGCTCATCCCGGCCACCATGCCCCGCTCCAAGGTGGCCACGTTCGGCTCGGACACCCCGATGAAGCGCGCCGGCCAGCCCGCCGAGGTCGCCCCCGCCTTCGTCTTCCTCGCCTCGGACGACGCGAGCTACATCACCGGAGCGCAGGTCGCCGTCACCGGCGGCACCCCGGTCCTGTAGCGCCCGACGCGTCCAGAAGGCACTCGCGTAGAGAGGGCGAGCAGTAGCCCCACTGCTCGCCCCTAACCCATCGACGACACCTCCACTCCGGGCGACGGCGCTCTGAGTACCACGCCTGCACAGCCGTGCGCGAGCGTCGACAGGACAGGCGGCCCGGTCGCTTTTAGTATGTCCACGCGAGAGTCGGGGTACGCCTTACGCGCACCCACGGCCTACCCCATGCCAGGTGCTCCGGTTATCCGGAGCGCGGAGCG
>DASWMO010000273.1:0-2493 GCA_036399715.1 Rubricoccaceae bacterium | reverse complement strand
CCGCCCGGGCGCCGCCGTGCGCCCGGGCGATTTGAAAACGGGGCGGGCGGACCGCCAGCCGCGTCAGGCCGCGATGGCCTCGACGCGGACGGCCGCTGGCGGGCCCTCCGCGACCGTTCGCCCGACGGCTTCAGCGACGCGGCGGACACGCTCCATCAGCTCGGCGAAGGCGTCGAAGTAGAGCGACTGCGGGCCGTCGGAGAGCGCCGTCGGCGGGTCCGGGTGCGTCTCGACCATCAGGCCGTCCGCGCCGGCCGCGACGCCCGCGAGCGCCATCGGGGTCACCATGTCGCGCAGGCCGACGCCGTGGCTGGGGTCGACGACGATCGGCAGATGGCTCATCTTGCGGACGACCGGCACGGCCGAGAGGTCGAGCGTGTTGCGCGTCGCCGTCTCGAAAGTCCGGATGCCGCGCTCGCAGAGAATCACGTTCGGGTTGCCCTCGGCGAGGACGTACTCCGCGCTCATGAGCCACTCCTCGATGGTCGCCGAGAGGCCACGCTTGAGGAAGACCGGCAGGCCGACGCTCCCGATGTCGCGGAGGAGCGAGAAGTTCTGCATGTTGCGGGCGCCGATCTGGAAGACGTGCGCGTACTTCGCCACGACGTCGATCTGGTCCTGCGCCATGACCTCGGTGACGACCTTGAGGCCGTGGCGGTCCGCCGCCTCGCGCATCATTCGGAGGCCTTCCTCGCCCATGCCCTGGAAGGCGTACGGGCTGGAGCGAGGCTTGAAGGCGCCCCCGCGCAGGATCCGCGCGCCCGCCGCGGCGACGGCGGCGGCGCTGGCTTCAATCTGGTCTTCGCTCTCGACCGAGCACGGCCCGGCGAAGACGATCACCTCGGGACCGCCGACGGGCACGCCGTCCACATCGACAATCGTGTCGTCCGGGTGCCACGTGCGGCTAGCAAACTTGTACGGCGCCGTGACCCGGAAGACGTCCTTGACGCCGTCGAGCACGCGGATGTGGCGGACATCGAAGTCCGGCTTGACGCCGAGCGCACCGAAAACGGTCTGCTGGACGCCCGTGAGGCGGTGGACGCCGAATCCGTAGCTGTCGAGCCGGGCGACGACGGTTTCGTACTGGGCCTCTGAGGCGCCGGGCTCCATGACGACGACCATGTCGGACATCGGGTTGACGGTGGTGTCTGGAACGTACGGTGCCACTCTGCGCACGGTTGTCCGTTCACGGCGGATTGGCGGAACGCGCGCTACGCCTCGACGAGGCGGCCGCCGTCGAGGCGCAGCGTCCGGTCGGCCAGCTCGGCGAGGGCGGGGTTGTGGGTCACGATCACGAACGCCTGCTCGTCGGCGTGGCTGAGGCGCCGCAGCTCGGCGTGGAGCCGGCCGGCCGTCGCGACGTCGAGGTTGCCCGTCGGCTCGTCCATGAGCACGAGGCCGGGGCGGTTCATGAGCGCGCGGGCGACGGCAACGCGCTGCTGCTCGCCACCCGAGAGCTGGCTCGGACGGTGCGACAACCGCTCCCCGAGACCGAGGCCGACGAGGAGTTCTTCGGCGCGGGCCCGCGCCTCGGGCCCGCCGTTGCGGGCGATGAGCGCCGGCATCTCGACGTTCTCGACGGCCGTGAACTCGGGCAGCAGATGGTGAAACTGGAAGACGAACCCGATCTGGCGGTTGCGGAAGGCCGCGAGCGCCTCGTCGGACCGGGCGAACACGTCCTCGCCGGCCCCGCCGCCCGGCGGGAAGAAACGGACCGTGCCCTCGGTCGGGCGGTCCAGCGTGCCGAGCAGGTGCAGCAGCGTGCTCTTGCCCGTGCCGCTCTCCCCGACGACGGCGACCATCTCGCCGGCCCGGATCTCGACGTCGAGCCCTGCGAGGACCGTCAGCGCACCCGTCGCGGTCGGGTAGCTCTTGCCGAGCCCACGCGCCTCGACGAGGACCGGCCGCGACTCGGCGGGACGTACCTCAGGCGCTGCGAGTGCTTCAGCTCCCGGCTCACCGTTGTCTGTGGTCATCACTCGGGCCGCTCGATGCCGTACTCCTTCATCTTGGTGTACAGGTGCGAGCGCTGCACGCCGATGGCCTCGGCCGTCTGCGAGACGTTCCAGTCGGACTCGTCGAGCTTGCGCGCGATGAACAGCGCTTCGGCGCGGTCGCGGAACTCGAACAGCGTCGCGTAGCGGTCGATGAGGCCCGCGACGGGGTCCGCGCCCGGCCCGCCCGGCCGGACGAACAGCTCGACGTCGTCGGCCGTGATCTCGGGCCCGTCGGAGAGGATGAGCAGCCGCTCGACGACGTTGCGCAGCTCACGGACGTTGCCGCGCCAGTCCAGCTTCTGCATCGCGTCGAGCGCCTCGGGCGCGAAGTCCTTGCCGCCGACGCCGTTGCGGCGCGTGACCTGCGCGAGGATGAAGCGCGCGATGTCCGGGATGTCCGTCCGGCGCTCACGCAGCGGCGGGACGTGGATCAGGATGACTGAGAGGCGGTGGTAGAGGTCCTCCCGGAAGAGGTGCGCATCGACCTGCGCGAGCA
>DASWMO010000272.1:0-3562 GCA_036399715.1 Rubricoccaceae bacterium | reverse complement strand
ACCCCCGGGCGGTGGCCGCTCGAAGCGTGGCATCGACCGGACCATGTCGCGACAGGTCGAGGCGCTGCGGCGCAAAGCCCAAGGGCGCCGCGACCGGGCCGCGCGGGCTGAGACGTGCGGCGTCCGGATCTCCGACCACGCGGTCGTCCAGTACCTCGAGCGGGTCTACAGGCTCGACCTCTCGGCCGTCTACGCGGAGATCCTGCCGCCGGGCGCCGCCGACGTCGCGGCTCGCCTGGGCGATGGGGACTACCCCGTCGAGACAGTCATCGGCACCCACATGGCGACGGTCCGCGACGGCACCGTCGTCACGACCACGCTGGTGCGGCCCTCGCGCTTCTGAGCCCTCGCTGTTTCCACGGCAACACTGCGCCGCCCCGCGCCCGACCCTCGTGAACGCACTCCCCAGCATCAGCACCCAGTTCGCGACAGCCATGCGGGAGCAGTGGCTCGACGCGCCTGCGCTCCAGCCGGTCGAGGCGTAATGGCACGGCCCACCAAGCTCACGCACGACATTCAGTCACGTATTTGCACTGCCCTCAAGGCGGGCAACACCCGCGCCTCGGCGGCGGAATACGGCGGGATCACGGCCTCGACGTTCTACGAGTGGATGAAACGGGGCCAGAAGCCGGCCCTGACGGCGAAGGGGGCTATCACAGCCAAGGACCTGCCGTTTTCGGAGTTCTCGGACGCGGTCACGCGCGCGGAGTCCGACTGCGAGATGCGCCAGGTCGCGATCGTGCTGAAGGCGGCCAGCTCGCGCACGGTCACGACGGTCGCGACGAAGTCCAAGGACATCATGGTCGGCCGCGGTGAGCAGCAGAAGAAGGTCACGCTCATCGAGGAGACCGTCACCACGCACGAGGAGATCGACTGGAAGGCCTCGGCATGGTGGCTGGAGCGTCGGAATCCGAAAGAGTGGAAGCGGGTCGAGGCGCGCGAGCTGTCGGGGCCGGACGGTGCGCCCATCCGCGCCAAGCTCGACGTCGAGGCGCCCGGCCTCGAGGACCTGGTGCAGGACTACTTCGCGCTCGGCGACGCGCCGGATGGGCGCCCATCCGGTCCGGACGCACCGTGACCGTCACTGCGCCCAGTAAGAAGCGGACCGCTGCTCTCGCCGGCCTGCCTCCCACGCAGGGCGGTCCGTCGCATCCGACCATCAAGGAGGCGATGGACCGTTTCTGGCGCGACGAGGCGGCCCGCCGCACCGTCGACGTCCGCAACGAGGTCCTCCGGCGCATCGAGGTCCGCAGCTGGTCCGAGCAGTCCGACGCGCACCGCGCCGCCACGATGAAGGCGCTGGGCTCCAGCGTCGAGGGGCGGATCCGCTTCTTCGACGACTGGCTCTGGACGTACGACCCGCGCAACGTCGCGCTCAAGCTCCCGGCCCGGGTCCCGTTCCGCCTGCGGCCGCGGCAGCGGGACCTCATCCGGTGGCTCGCCGACCGAAAGGCCGAGCAGTCGTCGGGCCTGGTCGAGAAGAGCCGCGACGAGGGCGCCTCGTTCGTCGTGCTCGGCGACATGCTCGCCGACTGGCTATGGACGCCTGGCTACGCCGGCGTGGTCGGCTCGCGCAAGCAGGACCTCGTTGACGGGCTCGGTGACCCCAAGACCCTCTTCTGGAAGCTCCGGCAGATGCTCTACAGCCTGCCGGCGTGGATGCTGCCCGAGGGCTTCAGCCGGAAGACGCACGACAACTACCTGCGCCTCGTCAACCCGGCCAACGGGGCGACGATCACCGGCGAGGGCGGCGACAACATGGGCCGCGGCGGGCGCGCGACGGTGTACGTCGTGGACGAGTGGGCCTTCGTCTCCAACCCCGACTCGGTCAACGCGGCCATCTCGCAGAACAGCAACGTCCGCATCAAGGTCACGACCCCGAACGGTCCGGGCAACGCGGCCTACCGCGAGCGCTTCTCGGGCCGCATGGCCGTCCACACGATGGACTGGCGCGACAACCCGGCCAAGAACGCGAGCGTGCTCGCTGTCAACGAGGCCGGCGAGCTCGTCGAGATCCACCCGTGGTACGAGATCCAGCGGGCCTCGCCCGAGATGACCGACGCGACGCTCGCGCAGGAGGTCGACATCGACTGGACGGCGTCGGTCGAGGGCGTCGTGATCCCGGCGAAGTGGGTGCAGGCTGCCGTCGGCTTCCCGCTCACCGCCGGCAGCATCCGCCGCGGCGGGCTCGACGTCTCCGAGGGCGGCCGCGACAAGACGGTCTACGGCAGCCGCGCCGGCGGGCTCGTGCTCCGCGTCAAGAAGATCACCGGGGCGAGCCCGAACGCAAAGGCCTCCGACGTCGAGGACCTCGGCCGCACCGACGCGATCGACGCGCTCTGCTACGACCGCCTCGGCGTCGGTGTCGGGATGACGGCGACCGTGAAGGCGCACGAGGCGCAGCTCCCGTTCCGCGTCGCCGGCGTGGCCAACAACGAGAGCCCGAGCCGCCGGCAGTTCGAGGACCAGCCGAAGGTCCCCGCCTCGGAGCGCTTCCACGACCAGGCCGCCGAGAACTGGTGGGCGTTGCGCCTGCGGTTCTGGAAGACCTACCAGCGGTTCTCCGGGCTCGCGACGGCGGCCGACTATCCCGACGACGAGTGCATCTCGCTGCCGCGGCCGCCCGAGCAGGTCGAGCGCGGCCGCTCGGACGAGAGCGACCAAGCGGGCGAGCTCGTCGCCCAGCTCAGCCAGCCCACGTACGTCAAGACAAACACGGGCAAGATCAAGGTCGACAAGAAGGGCGAGGGCGAGCAGTCGCCCGACGTCGCCGAGGCGCTCCTCTATGCCTTCTGGGAGGTCGTGGCGCCGCGGAAGAAGAAGGCTCGCAAGGCCAAGACGGTCGTGTTCCTCAACGGCGCGATCTGAGCGCCCCATCCATGCGCGCGTCTTCGCGCTACCCATCATGCCCACGCGCTTCAGCAGTATCAAGTTCGACCGCCTCTCCAAGATCGTAAAGGAGAAGTGCCCCAAAAACTTCGAGGAGGTCGAGGACTTTGCGCGCCGCGGCGAGCACCTCCGCGGCGGCAAAGGCTTCATCGGGCCTGACGGCACCGGCGGCGGGGTGCCGCCCTCGGAGGCCAATGGGCGCGCGAGTCACGAGGCCATGCGCGCGCGGGGCTCGGCAGCCGGCGTCATCCAGGGCATGATCGGGAAGTCGTTCACGTTCGAGGACGTGCTCGGCGAGGTCCTCGAACGCCGCACCGAGGTGCTGCTCCAGAAGGAGCCGCAGTTCGACGTGGAGCTGGACGACGAGGCGCGCGCGGCGGCCCCACCGCCGGCCGATCCGCCGGCACCGGGTACGAGCCCGCCCGCCGACCCGCCGGCGCCGCCGACCGAGGACACGCCGCCCGCCGACCCGCCAGGCGACCCCGACGAGGAGCTCGAAGACGACCCGCGCGAGCCTGAGCGCCAGCAGATCGGCGCGGCGCTCGCCAACCGCTGGGACACGGGCGGGCTGCACGACAGGCTCAAGGACCTCGCCGACACCCTGAGCGCGCACGGCCGCGCGTCGCTCGCGATCGTCGTCCCAACGGGCCGCCTCACTGAGCGCGACGTCGAG
>DASWMO010000271.1:0-15045 GCA_036399715.1 Rubricoccaceae bacterium | reverse complement strand
AAGGGCAGCGCGTGCTCATTATGGATCTAGACCCTCAGGCCAACGCCTCGACGTGGCTCGGCGTCGAAGGAGGCCGGTCGCTCTACGAGTGGTTTGGCTCGGGCGGGGAGAAGCCCTTCGTCGACGTCGTCGAGGAGACGGCGTGGAGCAGCCTGCACATCGCGCCGTCGAGCCAGTGGATGCACGGCATCGACCAGGTCATCCGCGACGAGGTCGTTCCGCAGATCATGATCCGCAAGGCGATCGGGCAGCTGCCCTCGGATGCCTACGACTTCGTCATCCTCGACACAGCGCCTGGACTCGGCATCCTGACCGTGAACGCGCTCGCCGCCGCCGACTCGCTGCTGGTGCCCGTCGCGGCGCACGTGATGAGCCTCGCCGGTCTCGCGCAGCTCCAGCAGACTGTCGGCAAGGTGCAGGAGGGCCTCAACCCGAAGCTGGCTGGTCCGAAGGTGCTCGCGTGCCGCGTGGATGCCCGCACGAACCACAGCCGCGAGGTCCAGAAGGCGCTCCAGTCGCGGTTCGGCCGCAACTGCCTCAAGACCTACATCCGCGAGAACATCGCGATCGCTGAGAGCTATTCGCACGCGCAGCCCGTCTTCGACTACGCGCCGCGTTCGAGCTCGGCCGAGGACTACTACGCTGCCGCCGAGGAGATCACCGCCACGTTCACCAAGAAGCGCAAGCGCTGACCGCCATGGCTACCAAGAAGCCCACGATCGGGAAGAACCCGCTCGACGCGAACGATCCGCTCTCGTTTATCCCGACGACCACCGAGGTAGAGACGTCTCCAGCCCCGGTCGCACGGCCCACGAAGCAGATCTCGGTCCGGTTGCCGCTGCCGTTGTACCGCAGGCTCAAGCTCGCCGTGGCATCGACCGACGAAAGCCAGCAGGACTACATCGCACGTATCCTCGACGAGCACCTGCGGATCCAGAAGGCGTAGAGAAGCTAGCGTCTCACTAGAGGCCTCTAGCAGGCCCGTGGTTACGCGCGAGCACAATACCCGACTCCGAGTACGGGTAGTGGAGGACGTGCGTTACAGAGGCTCTCAGCCTCATCCCTTGAGCATGTTCCAAACCGTGTTCAGGACGACGAGGCCGAACGCTCCCGCAACCGAGATCCAGAAAGCGTCTAGGAGGCCTTCTTGCGGAAAGCAAGCATCACGACCCCGAGCACGACGAGCCCACCGATGGCCATGACAACCACGAAGACGAGCACCAGCTCGAGTCATGAGCCGCTGGGCACCATCATGCGTTCGTGCAGAGGCAGCGTGATACCGACTCGGTGAAGCCATCAGCCGCGATGGTGACGACCCACCCCTCGCCACGACACAGCGCGCATGTCGGCTCTGCCTTGCCTTTCATCCCCTCGTCCACAGGACGCCGCCCGTTCTTGAGAGTCTTCTTAGGAAAATACATAGAGCGATCGGCCCGATCGTCTACCTCAGGTAGACGATGTCTGTTACCTGAGGTAACCACCACGACCGGGTTGTTCACATCTTCGGCTGTGCTGGAGGCGAGCACTTGGTCCCCGGTCCATCCGGCCGGAACGAGCGCGTACTCGAAGCTGCGGCCTTTCGCCTTGCGCACGATCAGGTCCGCGTCGGTGAGGCGCGTGACGATGGCCGTGAGGCCCTTGCGAGACATGCCGGTAGCGGTCTCGAGGTCGGTGTACGACAACTCCTGCCAGAGGCGCTTCCAGCTCACGGTCTTATCGGCGACGACGAGCAACACTAGCAGGTCGCCGGGAGTGAGCTCGCCCTTCGCGACCATCTTGAGGAACCGTCGCGACAACCGCGTGAACGGCTCGGCGGAGAGGATATCGATCGGGCGGCTCATCGGAGCAGGGGGAGGCCTCGGTGGTGAGAATACGGTGGAGGCCCTGCGTGCGCTACTCGGTGGGCCCGGTCGCTGGCGTCGCCCGCATCGACGATGCCAGCGGGGGATGACACCCAAGCGGTCCACCTAGCCGAACAGTCGTGCAGTTCGGGGTGCCGTGCTTCCCGACGCCGTGCTCAAGCCTAGAGATGCGGTTCCTGCAACGGTAGCGGGTCGTCTCGGCGAAGTAAGGCCTGTGCGCACGCGAAGGACCCTGACGCGGTCTGGCGTCCAGTCGAGTCTGTTAGCAAAGTACCAAGGTAGCGAGGTAGCGAGGTAGCGAGGTAGCGAGGTAGCGAAGTGTGACGTATCAGTCCAAGCAGCCGCGAAAGAAGCGGTGGCAGGCGTGAGCGATGGTGCGCGTGCCAGTCCCCCCAGTCGCTCATCATGGGTCGACCGATAGTCATTACGCCAAGGAATGACACGGCCGCCCGGTACTCAGTCGGAGAGCGGCGCGGCAAGCTTCACGGGAGTAGTCTGAGGAGGCTCCTAATCGCGCGTACGGAGCGCACTTGTGGGCACTCACACTACACGCGTTTGCCCGGCCACGTGGTCCAAGAATGTGATCCGGCACCACTGAAGTGAATCCCGCTCCGCCTGCTCTGCTGCACCGCACTGCCCTGAGTCGAAGTTTACCAGCCCTGCGCGGACGATCTTCCTGAGGTCCGCCGTCCAATCTGTCGCCCACCCCTCACGCCTGTGCGCTTCTACGTCGTCGAGCAACGCGGGCCACTCCCGCCTCACGCGGAGACGCCGTGCATCGTGCTCCAACGCGATCGGTGGAACGACTACGGCTTCGTCACGCAGTTCAGGGCCCTTCTTGCTGATTCGGAAAGCTCGAAGCTCCAAACGCTCGGCGACGTCAAGATCATGCGGCTTGGACTCAAAGGGGACATGGAGCCAGTCCCTGTCCCGGACGAGTTCGACCGCCTAGGAGACGACTACGGCTCGCTCGGGCAAACGCTGGACTACTACCAGCACGTGCTGTCTCTGGGGCCGGCCCGCGCCGAGGCTGTCCTGGCGGGGCTCCGGGATCTCGCGGTCGACCCCGAGCGGCGGCCTCGCTTCGAGCAACAGGATGCCTTCACGACCTCGCTCCTGCGCGACACTGGCGCCGAGAGGGCTCTAAAGGTTGCACCCACGCTCTTCCCCATCCTGGCCGGCGATCCAAACCGCACGCCCCCCAGCGACGAGGCGTTCAGCTTCGACTTCCACTCCCGGGTCGACGGCGCCGAAGACCCGCACAACCTGACGTTCGACTTCGCTCCGAACGGCGCGCTCCCGCACCGAATCAACGTCCTCGTCGGACGCAACGGGACGGGGAAGACGCGCATGATGGCCAACCTCGCCGTCGTCCAGAGCGGCGTCCCCAGCGACCCACGCCGTCACGTCGAGACGCACGGGTCGATCTCGCCCCGGCGACGGCCGTTCGCGAAAGTCGCGGCTGTCTCCTACAGTGCGTTCGATGCCTTCGCGATCCCGATGGTGGAGCAGGACGACGAGCCGGTCGAGCCGTGGTCGATCGCGGACAGCGACGCTGTCGCCCAGCAAGGGGGCTACGTCTACCTCGGCATCCGCACGAGCAAGGGGCTCTTCAGGTCGTTTGAGCAGCTTCGCGATCAGTTCGCCCTCGCCCGCGATCTCGTGCTCGAACGAGATCGCGGGGCGCTCCTCGCGCGCGTGCTGAGTCCCGTTCTGGGGGATCCGGCCTTCTCTCTTATGTCTGCCGCAGACCTCCCCGAGTCCTACGACGCGTTTGGGTCGGGCCAGCGCTCCATCGTCTCGATCCTCACCGAACTCGTCGCGCGCCTCGACCATCAGTCGCTGGTCCTCGTCGACGAGCCGGAAAACCACCTCCACCCGCCGCTTGTGGCGGCCTTTCTTCATGGCCTCCGCGAGGTCCTTGACGGCCTCGACTCCTACGCCGTCGTTGCCACGCACTCGCCGGTCATCGCCCAAGAGACGCCAGCGCGCTACGTCCAGGTGTTCAGTCGCATCGGCAACGTGCCCATCGTGCGGCGCCCGAAGATCGAGACATTTGGCGAAGACCTCGGGCGCATCACCGAGGAGGTGTTCGGCCTCAACACCGACGACGCCAGCTTCTACGATACCTTGCGCACTTGGCACCAGCAGGGACGGTCACTGGATGAGGTCGAGATCCTCCTCGGCTATCCCATGAGCTACCCTGCGCGGTCGTTCTTCGTCGGGCTCTCGCTCGGACGATAGGTGATCGCGCGCGCTCCACATCAGGATTCGGACGAGGCTTGGCACGACGCCTTCGTCGCCCGCCGCCGGGGCGCCCGCCGGCTGACGCTGGAGAGTGCCAGAGGCACGATCATCGCGGCCTACAGCGACTATCGCGCGGGCGACCTCGCCACGCTCCCACCCGACTCGGCGTCGCTGCCGCTCGCCGAGGCGCTTCGGTTTTGCTATGAAGAGGACCGGTCTTCCGTGGGCGCGCGCCTCTTTAGTGACCTCGTAAACGTCGAAGCGCGATGCGCCTACTGTGGCATCGGGGACGCCGAGCAGCTCGACCACTACCTGCCTAAGGGGAACCACCCGACCTACGCCATCTGTGCATCTAACCTTGTCCCGGCGTGCGGCACGTGTAACGGCTCGGCCCACAAGGGCACGCGCGTGCTCGACGCCGCCGGCCGCCGCCTCATCCTTCATCCGTACCGAGACGCGATCCCGGATGCACTCTACGCCGTCGTCGCCGTGCGGGACGGCGCCATCGTGCCATCGTATGGCGTCAGGCCGGGTGCCGAGCACATGCAGCGTCACTTCGAGACTCTCGAGCTCGCCACGCGCTACCTCCGTAAGGCCTCGCAGCAGATCGGGCGCACCCGGAGGATCTGGAAACAGGCATCCCGCACAATGGGCTCGGAGGCATTTCGGGCTGACCTTCTCCGGGACGCCCGTGCCCTTGCCGCGCGAAACGGGCCAAACCACTGGGAGGCGGTCCTCTTTGACGGCCTCGCACGTTGTGAGGACGTCTGCCATGGCCGGTTCCCGGACTAGCCGGTCGTCGCAGCGTAGCCGGAACGAACCCGCACGGTCCGACCGCCGAGCTGCTCGTCAGGCAGCGCATCCTCAGTCGCCTGCTCACCGACGCGGATAACGAGGTGCAGACGACGGCTGTACGGACGTGGAGAGGGGGGATCCAATACGCGATCGACTGGGGCCTGACGCCACCTCCATTTTGTCAGGCGGACTCATTCGCCACCTGTCGCACGCGGTCACTTCAGTTCCTCGTTTGACAGCAGCCGGAGCGCGCGGTCGATCGCGTGCGCGCGGCGCTCCGCCGTCACCGCAAACGCCAGTCGAATGACAGCCTCCCGTTGATCTGGCTCCATGTCGGAGTAGCCTGCCGCAGGCACCGTTCCAAGCGCAAAGTCGGCAGACCTAATCTGCTCGTTCCGCTCCTCGAAAAACTCCAGCATCTCTCGCTCTCGGTCCTCCAATTCATCTCCAGCTGCGTCGACGTCGGCCCGATCCGCCTCAAGGTCCATCGACGCGACCCCAACATCCAATACGATTCTGCGCTCTTCGTAGTCGAAGGTTTCTAACCGACTGAGCAGCGCAAACCACTCGTCCGGCTCCGGACGGTCCTTCTCTGCCCACGTATCGTCTGGGGGACCCGCGATCGCGCTGAGCGCAACCGCGACCCGTTCGAGCGGTGCCCCGTAGGGCCAGCTGTGGCGCTTAGACCAGGCATCAAGTATGGCAGTCCGGCACGCTGCGGCAATCTGATCCCGGTCTGGTCCAAGCGCCGCACGCTCGACTCGCTCCATCAACTCCGCGATGTGGTGCGCCATCCACCTCTCGAGCACGCCAGCACGCTCACCGCTCAGGCTCCGCACGATCTCGCGCCCAAGCGCCAGCCTCGGGCTCGCAGCGGACAAGGTGTCCGTCTCGTCGGAGGAGGTAGAGTCGGGACCGGCCGCGGTCGTAGGCACGCTCTGGTCCTTCTGAGTAGCGTTTCCGCTCATAGCTTTCGTTTCGCTGGATTCTGACTTCCAACAGGAGATCCCGGCCGAGCGACCGGAGCGCGTCCAGTAGCGAAGCTCGGTTGGCCCGAAGATGATACCCAGCCGTGTACAGTAAAGAACTTGCGTCCGGGTTCTGCGGCGCATCGCTCCAGCGCTCGAACGCAAACGCATAGCGTCCGCTCATGTCGGTCCACCGGTGCGGGCCACCCGTCAGTCCCAAAGCGCCTGTCATCCGGGGACCGGGAGATCCGAGCAGGTAGCTCGCTCCACGACGGAGCGGGTCGTGGTCGTCCAAGCCCTCGCGCTCGCGCTCCGTCCAGGACACCCATCCCGTTAAATCGTAGCGTCCCCCACGTAGCTCGTGCATCGCGCCGTACTCGCTTTCCTGCGAGTCGTCGTCCGGGAGTGCCCAGTCGTGGTTGTCAACGTCCAGCAGGGCGCGCACGAGCGCATCCGCAGTGTCCGGCGTGACGAGCGAACTGCCAACGGTCACGTCTCCGTTCCGGTCGTTCGCGACCGTGTTCACGTACGACCGTACAACAAGCTCCTCCGGCACGGCCTCTCCAGCCCACCCACTAGGAAGCCCGAGAGCCGCGTCGAAGGCCCCCGGATCAGGTGCGTTCAGCCACGTCTCGAGCGGTTCCTTCGCGTCCCATAGCTCGGGATCGAGGGGAGTCTCGGACAGGAGCTCGGAGGCCCACACGTCGTCTCGGATGGGCAAGTACGCGTCGATCCACTCTGCCCACGGATCCCTCGCGTCGTCGCCATACCGTGAGCGGACTACTTCTGCTCCCTCGTCGAGAAGTTCCCCGGCTGCGCACATCATCGCGTGGAACTCCGCGTATGCGCGGGCGCCTTCGACGGCCGGAATCGACCCTTTATACACGCGCGACTCATCTCGGTCATCATAGTCACTGATCTCGCCCCACCACATGCTTTTGCGGTACCCCCAGCGGTCGATTACCCACCGCCTCGCTCGGTCTAGCACGGTCCCTGGCTCTACGACCAACCGCTCCTCGAGCCGCTCGTACCAGTACGGCACCGCGTCTAGCATGTCGAACCCGAACGGGTCGTCCTTTTGGTCGCTCCGCCACCCGCTGTGGTACGGATCACGACCCGAGCGGCCGGAGCTCTCAATCTGGCAGGCGACGGGCTGGTTCGTGACGAGCAGCCGCTCGGCAGTGTCTTCTGAGATCTCACCGTGGCCCATCTCGGCGAGGCGCAGTACGGCTCGGCGCGCCAACTCGCGCGCGACCACGTGGGGGAGGTCGCGGTCCTCAGCAACCGCAACGAGACGCTCCGCAAACGGCTCCAGGACTGCTGGCGCGCCGTAGGACAGCCGCAGCGCTAGTTGGAGCACGCTCACACGCGCCGAGTGCCAGTGGAACAGCCTGCCACTGCTCCTGAGACGGTCCCCGCTGTTCTCGTCCTCGATGCGGTCGAGCAAGAATCCCAGAAGACGCTGTGCGCGGTCTAACGGCAGATCCGTGAGCATCGGCCGGGCCGCGTGGAGCGTGCGCCACCGGACGCGCCGGTCCCGGTCGCCGAACAGCGACCAGAAAAAGGTAGCAAGGGCGGCCTCCGGGGATGGCTCCGGGGTCTCGTCTCGCTCGTGCAACTCGCCGCCCTCGCGGGTCGCACGCTCCCGGCGGGACAGCGACCAGGACAGTACGCGCCCTCGCGCGTCGTTCGGGAGAAGCTTCATCAACACCTCGAACGACGCGTACAGGTCATATACGGACAGGTCCACAAGGTGGACGGGCAGCGCGCTCAAAACGGCCGCCGCGCGCTGGTCGGCCGGAAGCATCGCAAGCACCTCGTCCATCGCGCGGCGCGGCTGTGCCCAGTATCCTATCAGCCCCGAAAGGTGACGCGCTACAAGCTCACGGGCAAGATGTGGCTCGGCGTCTCGCACGGCGCGTGAGTCGCTCCAGGCCGCAATCTGAGACCGCACGGCAGCAACCGTCTCTTCGGCACGGTACCTCGCGAGCCGCTTTGACGACGTCCCGGTCACCAGAGCCGTCAGAAAGCGGACTCGGTCGGACGGACGGACTCTGCCAGCCACGCGGGCGACGAACGCGCTCGTCGCTATGCCAGCCGGCCCATTGGTCGCCGCATCCCACCGCTCACCAAGCGTTTTGAACGTCCCTGCACGGGCCTCTGTCTCCGCGGCGGAGGCTGCGTTCTCGACGGCCGCGACATCTTCTGGATCGGGAGTCCACGATCGCCCCAATACGTCGTTCTCGCGTCGCGGCGACTCGCCTGACGTGGGCGCGTCTCTGAAGTCTGCGACGCGGCAGAGTCGGACGCGATCCTCCTCCACACCCATCCCCTCCGCCCAAGCTGTTAGGGTACGGGCCATCTGAGCGCGAACTCCGCGGGGCTCATCGCGCAGAACGACGTCTGCGATGCGGGTGAACGCTCGTCGTTGCCGCTCCTCACCTCTCGGGCCGAACCTGTCCAGCACTGCCGTCGCCGTCTCCGATGTCAGCGTGTCGGTCGCACACAGGAGAGCGAGCGTCTCCTCGGGCTCTAGCCCGCCGGCCTCGACCAGGCGGACGGCTTGGGGTAGGGGGGTGCTCAGATGCGTCGAGCGGTCGTCGCTCCACCGTGCCCACACCTCGAAGCCGCGCTCCAGGCTCAGCGCCAGCGACGCCCACACCGTCTCGACGTAGGGGAGGGAACTCGATTCGGACACTCGGGGGGCGAGCGCGTCTAGGCTTTCGGGGAGCCGGACCGCAAGGGCTCGTGCCTCCGCGGTGCCGAAGGTGCTGGCCGTCGACGCCACCAGGCGCGCGTGCGAGGCGAGGAGGACTGCCCCCTGATCGTCCAACTCCGATGCCACCTCCAAGGCCTGTAAGTACAGGTCCCGGCCGTAATCCTCGTCGAACGGGAGGGCGATCTGAGCTGCTTGGAGCAAGAGGTCGCGCCGGTCCACCACGGGTGCGACGTTGGCAAGCCGCCACCGCACGGCGAGCCCCACCCAGTCGAGAACGGTCGTTGCGAACGAGGCAACGCGCGATGCGCGCTCAGCCATCGACAGCCACGCCGCGCCAGGCTCAACCTCGGATGCCGCTTCGACCTTCGCGTCCAACCAGCGGACTGCCTCCGGATCAGCTCCGGCGAATCCCGCGGCGTCGACGGCCATCTCGAGCCAGTCTCTCCATCGCCCGTCGTACCTGCGCGAATAGGGACGCTCTCGGCGCCCCCATTCGGCCAGCGCGTCCTCTAGCTGGCTCCGGACGCTACCAGCGTCGATGGCGCTGATAAGAGCCTCAGCCCGGACCTCGGCGATCTTGAGCAGGGGTCCCACGCGCTTCCACCAGTCGTCGACGGCTTCTCGGCGCCGGGTTTCGGCCTCCCGCTCCTCTTCGCTCGTTTGCTCCTCTTCACCGCTCTCGGCGTTTGGGGGCCACGATCCGTTTGGTCCTGTCCCGCGGAGCGCAGCGAGCGAACGGAGCGACTCGGGTAAGACGTCGGATAGAGCCAGCGGCCGCCCGTCCAGCGCAGCACAGAGGGCCGCCTGGCGCAGCGACAGCGCTCCTTGCCCGCTGTACGCATCGTAATAGCCGTCGCTGATGGGACCGAACGCCTCTAGGACGCCGCGGACGAGTTCTGGCAAAGCTCCAGAGCGGGCGAGGACCTCGGCAAAGTCAACTGCCCACTCGCCGCTCCACGACCCGCGATGTCGGCCGTTCCTGTTTGCCTCTGCAAGTGCCTCGCCCGCGTGAAGGACGGCGCCGGCCTCGAATACGCTTCCAGCCGCCCACGCCCCGGCAATCGCAGCAGCGCAACCCAGAGCGCCAAGGCGCTCTGGCATGGCGTCGAACACAGTCTCACCCGGTACACTTATGGCAAGACCGACACCGTAGGCCTGGTCCAGTCGAAGCCGCCGTGGGCTCCAGCGCGATCCCTGAGCAACGGCCTCCTCCATTCCGCCAAGGCGAAACGCCGCGATGGCCTCGTGCACGATGTCGCCCGTCTCGAGTTGCCAGCCGCGCTCTCGCCCCTCGCGCATCCACTCTTGAACCCATGCCTGCCCCGCCAGGAGGTGGCGACGTGCCGCGGACCGAGCCTCCGGGTCAGCCGAGAGCACCGCGGCCGCATGGAAATGGGCAGGCCCCAACCACTCGCGGTCCCGATCGGCCCGTAGAAAGAGACGGCCAACAGCTCCAGGGTCGGCGTACCGAAGAGCCAGCCCCGGAGCCTGCCGGACCACGCCGGCAAAGCCACCTTGCTCGCGCGCCATCTCGGCAAGCAGCAGCGCCACCCGTACTCCGTCCTCCTGCGACGGAGCGGCGCGGAGCGCGAGCAGGGCGCGACGCTGCCGCACCTCGAGACGAGCCACGTCGTCGCTGATCGCGGTGGGGATGCCGTCATTCAGCACGAGCGCCACTAACTCGCCCAACCGTCCCGCGGCAGAGAGATGGTCGCCGACGGCGCGCGCTGCGTACGGGTCCTGCGCCTCGTGTACAAGGCACCACGTCGCAAACCGGTCGTGTGCGGCCGTCGTCCGGTCCACGCCCACGCGCTCGACCAGGTACCGCTCGAAATCCTCGTCTTTGAAGGCAACTCGGACGTCGTCACCACCGGCCTCGACCCGTACGCCGGGCACCAGGCCCCGGCAAAACGCATCGGCCTCGTCCTGCGTCAGATTCTCCACCTCCGCAAGCACGTCGGTCCCGCCCGGACGAACGAGCGCGAGCAAGGCTGCGGCGTGGTTGAGCGCGTACGCCGGGTCTTTCGCCTGCGCGACAGCTGCCTTGTAGATCTCCTCGAACAGGTCAGTCGGAGTTCGGCCTGCCCCGGCTAATGCGTCGTCGAGGCTGCCCCCGGCGTCGAGCACGTAGCCTTGAACACGAGGATTGCCTTGGGTCTCTGAGTGGAAGAGGGCTGCCGCCTCGTCGTCCGCATCCGGATACTCCCGGCGTAAGTGCTCCGCTGACGCATCGGCGTCGAACCCTGTCAGCAAGACGCGCGCCGCACCCTCTGGCGGCGCGATAAGGTGGAGCCGGTGCGTGCGCGCGCTCATCACGAGCCGGGCAGCCTCCGGCACGGCGACGGCCCACAGGCGCGGTACGACGCAGTCACCGTTGATGCCTCCTGCATACGCCGCGTTGTCTGCCGCGTCGATCAGCAGGACAAGCAGCCCACCACGCTCCGACACCGCCGCCGCGGCCTCGCTTAGCACTCCCACGAAATGGCGCTCGAGGTCAGGCAGCTTCATTTCGTCGACGACGAGGTACGGGGTCCCGCACCTAACGGCGAGCTCGTTGATAAGCTGCCGCAGCCCTCGGCGAACCGTGTGACGCTGGGCGCCAGCGTTGAGGTAGTCCCCACCTCCGAAACAGTCGTACGGGACAAGGACGGATCCCTCTGGAAGGTGCTCGTCCATGAGAAGCCCCGTCGTCGTCTTTCCAACGCCGGCATCGCCGTGAATCACTACGGTCCGTGACGGTGCACAGACAACGGCCTCCACGACGCGGCGGACGTCATCTGTCTCTATCGGCCACTTTACGTCGTCGAACTGGGCAGGTGCCGGGAACAGAACGTCTAGGGATGACGCTCCGAGAACAGCCAGCACGCGCTCCCGGTCGATCCCGTCTGAACGCTCGCCCTCCGGAAGCACTTCGGAGTGCACGAGCTGGACGAGGGCGTCCGCCGCTCGCATCGGATTGGCTGGGGCATAGGACGAGAGCGCCTGCACCAGCCGACCACGGAGTGTGACGCGGGGCACCTCCCCGCACTCAGTAAGGTCCAGGCACCGAAGGAACGCCGCAAAGACGAGGCTCTTCTGTTCCGACGCCTTATACAGCGAGCCGATCAGTGCCGCCTCGTCGCGTTCGAGCCCTTTGAGCACGGCGGCCATCGTCCTTGCCTTTAGCGCCGCAGCAGCGCCGACCGCCCGAGCGAGGCTCTTGTCCGCCGGCTGGTTGCTTACGAGGCGAACACGAAGCCTCTCGAGGGTCGCGTCCATTCCGATCTTCTCGATCGCAAAGTCCACGGCGTCGCTCAGTCTGTGCACCAACGACTTGTTTCGCCCACGCTTCCCCAGATTTGCCCCTTCGGCGAGGCGTGCGGCTGTCCACGCGCGCCCTGGAGCTCGGGTCGAGTACTTCAGTTGGATGACGTCGATCCGGTAGGCCTCATCCATCGCGTCACCGCCGTAGTATTCCGTGACGTCCGCTGTAAGCAGTCGGTCGTCACCACTCAGGTCGTCTTCGTCCGAGAGCTTCTCAACGTACAGCTTCGTCAGCGTTGCGGATGTGTCGAGCAGGGCAGCCGCTCGGCGCGCTGCCCACAGAAGGTGGAACTCGTCTCCAGCATTTGATTCCCTCGCTCCCATAGATAGCTACAGTCCAATGCCTTCAGAGGCGTTGTCGTCGAAGAGGCGTCCTTCGCGGACATACTCGGCGAGCATAGCCGCACTCTTGTGCCGCGTCTGCTTCTGAATAGCACGGTCGGGCTTACCGGCGCGCGCGGCGGTTGTGGCAAACCCCGCCCTCAGCGAGTGCCCGGCGTAGAGCTTCGGGTCAAGGCCGGCGAGGAGGGCGTAGCGCTTCACGACGTCGGCCACACTCCGTCCCGTGAGCGCACGGCTCCCGAGGCGCCCCCACCGGTCGACCACGCGGAAGACTGGGCCGGAGAGAGGGGAGGGCCGACCCTGCTCCGCGAGTGCAGTCCCAGCCGCGCCGAGGTACGACCGCACCGCGCGCACGGGGCACGTCGCGGCACGGTCGCCGTAGGCCACGCCCACGACCTGCCCTGCGCCTTGCTGGTCGCTTTTCGAGCGCGGGATGAGCAGCCGGAGCCCCTCGGGTGTATAGGAGACGTGCTCGGCGCGGACGGCTGCAAGCTCGCTGCGCCGAAGCGCGGCTGCGAAGCCGAGCAAGAGGAGCGCCTTGTCACGGCGCGCCCTGAGAGCCATGCCGGGTGGCGCATCGTTGTCTCCAGCCATGGCGGACTGGACCGCGCCGTCGCACACCTGGGCCATCGCGACGACATCGGCCGCAAGCGCCGGCGCCACCTTGCGCGGTGCTGTGCCGAGCGCGCGCAGCACGCCACCCCAGACCGAGTGCAGCGGCTCGCGGGAGCGAAGCGCTGGGCTCTCGACGCCGGCCAGCTTGTGCGCCTGGCTGATCGCAGCCAGGCGCCGACGCAATGTGGCAACCTTGAGAGGTGTCGTCGGGCGACCGCGATCGTCGGCAGGCCCAGCTTCCGCGCGGCTCGCTATATACAAGGAGACCGTTTCGGCGCTCGCCGGCATTGGAGGCAGCGCGCGGCTTATACACCACGTCTCGAAGTCGGACCAGTCGGAACGGTACGCCCGCAGCGTCGCGTCGGAGCGCGCCGCCTGGGCGAACCGCCGCGCGGCCTCGGCGTCGGCCGCCAAGGCCACAGGCAAAGTCGCGCCGCGACCGATCCGCAAGAGGTCGCCTCTCTCACTCATCGCATTCGTCGTTGGCTTCTTCGGGTAGATCCACCGGCAGCGACATCGCGTCCGACAATTCTATCGTTGGGTACCCGTCGCTGCCGTAGTCGACGATGGGCCCCTCGTAACCCACGAGGCGAAGGACGATCTTGTGGAGGAGGGTCAGAAGCGTGTTCTCCGCATCGACGATGGATTGAACGTCGAGCGCGTCGCGGTCGCGGCCGAGGACCCCCTCGTGGATGGCCGTATTGCGCCGAGCGAGCACGCGAAGCTCGGCCGTCGACGGAACCAGACGAAGCGATGTGAGGAGAGTTCGAAAGCGGTCTTGCATCGCCCGCTCATTGATTGCGAGAAGTTTTCCCTCCATTGTCTTGAGCGTTCCGTCGGGGTCTGCCAGGGTATCGGCGTGTTCGTTGAACGCAGCCTTAAACGCTTTCCGAGCAGCCTTGATGACGCGCTTGAACGTTGGCCGGTCGAAGTAGTGGGCCGTAGCCTGGACGTTGCCGCCTTGGTGCCTAGCAAACGACGAGGCGAGAGTCTCGAACGCAATCGCGTACATCGCGAACCGGCTCTCGAGATGGGCCCGGACGCCCGAGTGTAGATGGTGCACCGCCTCTAAGAGGAAGATCAGCCGGCACCACGAACGAAAGCTCGGATATCCGTTCTGGATGATCTCGTCCAACTGCCAAATCGTTTCGGTTCCCCGGTCCTGGACGGGAGAGAGTGGGACCGGCGGCATAGCGCGTTGCAATGGGTGGGTCTGGACCGGGTACGTACGGCTGAATACCAAATTCCCCATAGGCGCAAACGCTTCTTCTTGGACGACCTGAACGGGCCGCCCGACGACGAACGAGAGCCACTGCCACAATGCGGCGAGCTCGCTCGCGGGTCGGCCCTCGTAGGTGCGCTGCTCGAGGAAGATCAACCGGGCATAGTCCCCGTCGATTTGTCGAATCACGACGGGCTCGCCCAGCACCGCCGTGTTCAAGATCTCCCGACGGCCACGGTCTCCCAGCGCTCGGTACACCGGCCACATGTCGAGCGTAAACCCTCGGAGCACGTACGCCGCGACGACGGGCGTATCGACGGGCACGCTGCCCAAGTCCACAGTCTGAAACTGGATCTCAGCCCGCATGCCCTGACTTCCGAAGGTGGTCGATCCGCATAGGCAGCCGCACAGCGTCAGCACCTCAGGGCTTTCAGAACGGGCACCCCGGACATTCCCCAATTCATCCTCCTCGATTAAGCGCCCTGGGACCGTTGACTGACTCGCCTGAATCGCAACCTTTGCATCCTCCCAGCCGCCGTTTCCAGTCACAATGGCTGGCGGCGTCCGGAGCATGTCCAGGTCGAGCCTGCCGGTCGTCGCACGGAGACCGGGCACATTGATCTCGACATCAAGAACGAGGGATGCGACGGCCGGGTACGGGGCGTCGAGGATGCGATCAATTGGGAGAGGGTCAGATTCCATGATGCTACCGTTATTGCAAATGAACCAACTCCTCGCGGCCATCAACAAAATCAAGATACCCCGGCTGTGTTAGGTCCGCTTCCGATAACTCCCGGTTATCGGAAGCCAGAGAACTGGGGGCCTGCCCAATGAGAATTGACATTCGCATACGCTATAATCCCGCCCCCGTCGCGGCCCCGAAGACCCTCCGACCACTGCGTGAGCGTTGGCTGCAAGATGCAATAACACCTATTGACGGAGGTGTCCGCGGCGCCCCCTTCATCGCCTCCC
>DASWMO010000270.1:0-1621 GCA_036399715.1 Rubricoccaceae bacterium | reverse complement strand
GCCACCGTTCGGGTCTAGATCTAACGATTCTATCTCATCTGGCGGCGCGGAGCATTGCCCGGGCGGATCACCTCTACAACAGCTCGTCCTAGACTCCGCCGACTCGCGGATCTCAGCCGCCTGGAGGAAGAACGAGATCGGGGTCCCCGCCCCCGGCGGGCCCTCGATCTGGAGCGAGCTGCCGTGGAGCTCGACGATTCGCTCGGGGCCTCGGCTGGGCGCTCTTGGTGGACGTCGGGGTAGGCAGCGGGCCTGAGGTTATGGGTGGTTCGCCGGTGACGGGCGGGCCAGCAGGACGGCGAGGTGTCTGTGTCCGGACGCTTCCTCGTCGCCCCATCTGCCCACCACAGGGCCTAGCCGCTAAGGCGAGCGCTGTCAAAGTCGGCCACCTCGAACGGGGCGTGCCGGACCCGCTCGCGCATCCCTACCACCCGGCCCTCCTCGTCCCGGACGAACGTGACCCTGTAGCTCCCCGGTCCGTAGTGGTTGAGCCAGTCCATCACGAACACGTCCGGCGATAGCGGCATCAGCGCCCGTAGCGCCCCCCCGTCCCGTTGGAAATACAGCCGCCCGTCGATGACGCGCAGAACAACCCCATCTACGTATGCGCCCGCGAACTCCTCCAACCGGGTAGAGTCCGCGACGACCGGGTCCGCTTTCGCGGCGAAGTACGAGCGCATCCACTCTGCCCGGTCCCACTCGGCTGAACCCGGCTCAGCGTTCTGGACGGCCGCCTCCCATACGAGGGCCAGTGCCTTCTCCAGAGCGCGGGCGGCCTCGATCCGGACATCGGGCTGGACGCCGGTGCCTTCCCAGTTCGACTGCGTGATGGGGCTTACGACCCGGCCAGCCGGGAGGAACATGACGAATCCTCCGGCAAGGGGGACCACTGAGCCCGAGTGAGCGCCCCCCGCGGTAGGTTCGCCGACGACGACGGCCCGCCCCATCGCCTGGAGCGCGTAGGCCAGCCCCTCGGCCGCAGAGCCTGTGTTACCGCTGACGAGGATGTAGAGACGGGTATTCGGCATCCGAGTCCCGGGGACGTAGGGGAGCGACCACTCCTGCCGCTCCGTCCCTCGACTCCGGTTCACGTTGGTCACCAACCACTCGACATCGTCCTCGCCGAGGAAGTACGAGGCCAGCACCTGCCCCATCCGCCCGTCCCCCCCGGGATTCTTCCGGAGGTCCAGCACGACGGCGTCGGCGCCGGCGACGAGCGCCATCGCGGCCTCGGCGCGCTCGCCGCCTTCCCGGTCTGGGGTGTCCATCCTGACGAGCTCGACGTACCCGACGTTGCCGTCGAGGACCTCGACCCGGCGATACCCGAAGTTTCTCTCGCGCCGCTCCGACCGTTCGGCCGCGGCCCGCTCAGCCTCCTCATCTGGGTCCGGCGCCGATGGGCGGAGGAGGGCCTCATACTCGTCGGGCCTGTAGTAGACCCCGAGGTGAACGTCGTGGCTCACGGCGCGGAGGTGGGCCGTGAGCGTGTCGGCGAAGGCCCCGGGGGTGGAGACGTCCCGGTACCCCGCCTGACGGGCGCGGACGACCTGGACCATCGCCCGGGCCGTGTCGGCGAAGACGTAGGACCTCGCGACATGGGACAGCACACTGTCGACGACGG
>DASWMO010000269.1:0-11512 GCA_036399715.1 Rubricoccaceae bacterium | reverse complement strand
TACGGGCTCGGCACCTACGCCCCCGCTCGACTCGTCTTCGAGCGGGGAAGTGGGGGGTTCTACACCGAGAGTTACGTCCGCGCGCTGACGGCCGGAGTCGGGGCCGACGTCACCGTCGGCGAGGCCGACGGCGCCAGCGTCTCGGCGGGTGTCGAGGCGCGCTACGGCCGCCTCGAGTTTGGCGACTTCCCGTTCTACGCGCCACTCGTCGCCCGCGCCGCCGTCTCGGCGCCCTTCGCGGCGGGCCGGGGCCGCGCCGGGCTCACGGCCCACGTCGAGAGCGCTCGCCCCGACGACATCACCGGTGATGTCGACGCGCCAGCGTTCGCCCTCGTCGGATTCGACGCCCGCTACGACGTCGCGGGGCCGTTCGCGCTCGTCGCCCGCGCCGAACGCCTCGTCGGGACCGTCGAGCGGTGGCCAGGCTTCCCCGAGGCGCCGGTCACGGTCCTCGTCGGCCTGCGCCTCTCGCGCTAGCGTTCCGCGCGGCGCCACGGCGCGTCTCGCGGCGCACGCGTCCCGGACCGCCTAGCTTGCGCCCCCCAGCCGCCCGTCCGTTGACCCCACTCGCCGCCCTCGCCGCCGCCGTCCGCGACCGCCTGCTGGCCGGCGCCGACGCCCCGCTCCCCGGCATCGGGACGCTCGCGCGCGCCCACGTCTCGGCCCGCATCGCGACCGGCCCGGGCGGTGAGCGCATGCTGATGCCGCCCGGCGAGGCCGTTCGCCTGCTCGGCCGGACGTCGGACCCGACGGACCTCGCGCAGGCACTCGCGCGCCACCTCGGCGGCCCGCCCGAGGCAGCCGCGGCCGCCTTCCGCGATGCCGTCGACCAGCTCGACGCCCGCCTCGCGGTCACCGGCGACGCCCGCCTCGAGGGCATCGGGGTGTTCCAGCGGACCAGCAGCGGCGTCCGCTTTGCCGCTGCGCCCGAGATTCTCGCGGCCGTCAACCGCGCCTACGAGGGCCTCGTGCCCGTCGCGGTCGCCCCGGCTCCGGCGCCGCCCCCCGCACCGCCTGTCGCGCCTCTGGCCCCGCTCCCCCCGCTGCCGGACGAGCCGCCCGGGGCCGTCGACATCCTGCTCGACCTCATCGTCAACGAGCCGGCCGAGACGCAGGCGCCCCCCCGAGCGGCCGCCGACGAGACGCCAGAACCGCACGTGCAGGCCGGTGCCCCCGTCCCGACATCGCCCGCCGAGAGCACCTTCACCGACGAACCAGAGGCCACGCCTCTGGGGACCACCGAACCCGTCACCGGCCCGCCGGACACGCCGCCCGTCGCCGCTCCCGTGGCAGACATCGCCCTGCCCGCCGACACCAGTTCACCGTCGGCTGCTCCAGAGATCGCGCATCCGGTGGAGGCCACGACTGGCGAGGCTGACTCCGACGTCGCGACTCCGTTCGAGTCAGGCGAGACGCTCCGCGATCCCGTCTCGCCCGACGTCTCTGCAGCCGACTGGCACCCGGCGCCGCTCGTCGACCTCGCGGCGGACGAGGCACGCCCGCTGGACCGGCTCGACGACATCGAGGACGCCGAAGTGCTCGACGCATCGCCCTCTCCCACGCCCGCCGCGTTCGACGCTCTCTCGGTCGCCACCGACCCGCTTCCAGAGCCCCCGCCCCTCGTCGAACCGCCAGACGCCGCGGCAGAACTCGCAGACGTTCCAGCCGACGAGCCCCACGCGCCGCCCCTTCGCCGGGAGGTGCCCGACCCGGCCGCGCCCGGACGTCCCGAGCGGCGCGCCTGGGCCTTCCTCTACGCGGCGGTCGTCCTCGGCCTCTCCGCGCTCGTGCTGTACTGGTTCATCGACGAGCGGCGTCCGCTGTCGGAGACCATCGTCGCCCCGACCGTGGAGCCCCAGACAGCCGCCGCCCCGCTCCCCGCGGCCGACTCGCTCGCGGCCTTCCCGGATACGTCCGCTCCGGCTTCCGTCCGCCTCCCGTAACTGCCGATGCTCCCGCCGCTTCTCCTTCTCGCCGCTCTGCAGACGGCCGGCGCAGCCTCGCGCGTCGCGCCCGGTGCCGCCCCGCTCGGGTCGGCCGGTTTCTGGACCGCCGGGGGGTGGGCGCTCGTGCTCGTCGCCCTGGCCGCCGTGGCCGCCCTCGCCGCCACATTCCGCGCGCTGCGGACCGTCCGCGACGCCGGAGCCGACAGCGACGAGGTCGTTCGGACGGTGGCGAGCTTTATCCGCGCCGGCAACCTCGTCGGGGCGATCGACTTCTGCAGCAGCCAAGACACCGTCGCCGCGCGCGTCGTGTCGGAGGGCCTGCAGCGCCTCGGCCGTCCCATCGAAGACATCCAGACGGCCGTTGCCGGGGCGGCGCGCCGCGAGACGGTGCGGGTGAGCGGAGCGCTCGAAACCGTCCGCTCGGCGGCTCTCGCGGCCGCCCTCGCGGGCGTGCTCGGGACGGCGACCGGCCTGATCGGGCTGCTCCGCTCGGGCGCGGAGCCCGCTGCGCTCTGGCCGGCGCTCATTCCCGCCGCGGTCGGGGCGGCCGTCGGGCTGCTGCTCGTCGGCCTGTTCCACGCCGTCGCGGGCCGCATGGCCGACGCGGCCGCGGGAATCGACACGCTCACGGGCGACTTTCTGAACATGCTCCGCGGCCCGAGCGCCTGACCAATCGAGCGTTAGCTGAGGCCCCAGCCCGAGCGGTCGAGCGAGCGGTACTGGATCGCCTCGGCGACGTGCTCGGCGCGGATCGCGGGCTCGGCCGCGAGGTCCGCAATCGTCCGGGCGACTTTGAGGATGCGGTCGTGGGCGCGGGCCGAGAGGCCGAGGCGCGTCAGCGCCGCCTGCAGGAGGGCCTGACTGGAGGCGTCGAGCGTGCAGTGGCGGCGGACCTGCGGGGCGGTCAGGCCGGCGTTGCACGTCGGCGCGTGCGCCTCGCCGGCGACACGCGCGGCCTGCCGCTCCCGCGCCGCGACGACGCGCGCCCGGACGGCCGAACTCGGCTCGGCGTCGGCCGCCCGGCGGAGGTCCTCGAACGGCACCGGCGCGACCTCGACGTGCAGGTCAATGCGGTCGAGGAGCGGCCCCGAGACCTTCGAGAGGTAGCGCTGCACGTTCGCTGGGCCACACACGCACGCCCGCGTCGGGTCACCGGCGTGGCCGCACGGGCACGGGTTCATGCTCGCGACCATCATGAACCGCGCCGGGAAGCGGACGCTCGCACGGGCCCGAGAGATGGTCACCTCGCCCTCTTCTAGCGGCTGCCGGAGGACCTCCAGCACGGCCCGGTCGAACTCCGGCAGTTCGTCGAGAAACAGGACGCCGTTGTGGGCAAGCGAGATCTCACCCGGCGCAGGCACGGACCCGCCGCCGCAGAGGCCGGCATTGGAGATCGTGTGGTGCGGCGAGCGGAACGGTCGGACGCTCACCAGGCCCTGCCGCGCGTAGCCGTTGAGTCGCCCGCCGACCGACAGGATCTTGGTCGTTTCGAGCGCCTCGGCCGCCGTCAGCGGCGGGAGGATCGTCGGGAGGCGGCGCGCGAGCATCGTCTTGCCCGCCCCCGGCGGCCCGATGAGGAGCGCGTTGTGTCCGCCGGCGGCCGCCACTTCGAGCGCCCGCTTGACGAACGCCTGCCCACGCACGTCGGCAAAGTCGGGTCCGCCGACGAGCCCGTCACCAGCCACGAACGGCTGCGCAATGGCGCGATCGCCGCGGCCGTTCCGAACGGTCAGTAGCTCGACCGCCTCACGGAGCGTTGCGACAGGATACACGTCGAGACCCTCGACGACGGCAGCCTCGGCGGCGTTCTCGGCCGGCACGACGATGCCGCGCCGCCCGTCCGCGAGCGCGCCGACGGCCATTGGGAGCACGCCGCGGACCGGCCGCACGGCGCCGTCGAGGCCCAGCTCGCCGACGATGGCGAGCTCGTCCAGGACCGCCTGTTCGATCGCCCGCGCCCCGCTATGCGTCGGCTCAGCCGCGAGCAGCCCGAGCGCCATCGGGAGGTCGTACGCAGAACCCTCCTTGCGGACGTCGGCCGGGGCGAGGTTGACCGTCACCGCCCCACGCGGGACGGGCAGGCCGCTGTTCTTGAGCGCCGCCCAGACGCGGTCCCGGCTCTCGCGCACGGCCCCATCCGGCAGCCCGACGACCGTCCATCGCGGGATGTTGGGTTCCGAATGCGTTTCGATCTCGATGGGGAGCGCGTCCACGCCGACGACGGCGGCGCTCCAAACTCTCGACAGCATAGCGGCAGGAAGGGTGTGCCGGCCAAGACTCGCGAGAGAGGCCGGTCTAACCGCCCGCCCGAAATCCGCCGCTAGCCCTCCGCGACGCGCTGCGCGAGACGGTACGCGATAAAGCCCGTCACGCCGAACGTGATCGCGTAGAGGTTCGAGTCGTAGCTGCCCGTCGCGACGGCGTCGAACGCGAAGGCCATGATGCCGGCCGCGAGGCCACCGCCGACGGCGAACGCGACGGTGTAGAGCACGAACAGGCCGAGGGCGCGGCCGGCCGAGAGGCGGCGGGCGTCGGACGACGGGCGGGAGAGCGTAGCCATCGGGTCGGGGAGGTCAGGGGGTGGTCGGCGGGGGCGCCATTGTGTCGGGGTGCGACTGCCCGCGGTGGCACGTCCAGCACGAGACGAGCGTAGCAGCCGGCGCTGCCGCATGCTCCCGGGTCTCGGCAGGCGCAGCGGCGTGCTGATGGACGTGCTCCCGGCCGTCGGCGTGGCGGTGGATCTCGGAAGTCTCGGCCGCCGGAACCGCGTGGTCGTGCACACCGAGCGCGGCCGGGACGAGGCGGGTATTGAGATCGGTCGTCATGCGCATCATACCCCGCGCGACCTCTTTGTGCGGCTTCGCGTCCGAGGCGAAGTCCCACGTGCGGAAGTCGCGCCCGCTGCCGACGTGGCACTCGGAGCACCGCACGCCGAGCGCGCGCGTAAATCCCTGCATCGTGCGCCGCAGCGTCGCGGCCGAAGTCGTGTCCGGGAGCACGCGGAGGTTCTGACTGCGCTCGGGCCACGTCCAGACCGAGTCTGGGAGCACGGTCCGTGCTCCCGACGGCGAGGCGGCGGGAGCGGGTGGTGCATACGCCGCGACGACGGCGACGGCGAGAGCACCGGCGAGCCCGGCGAGAGTGAGTGAAGACGAGCGCATGGGAACGGCGGCTGGGCGGTGCAGAATCCCACACGCGGGCCGCTTTGGCAAGCGCTTTCCTCCCGCCCCATGATCTCCGGCGGCCGAACGGGCACCGCGCCGGGCGTCCGGGGTACGTTCGCCGCCCCGCCCCTCCCCGCGATGACGTTCGGCATCACCGGCAACGCGACCAAAGACGCCCTCTGGCCCGCCCTCGCCGAGACGACGGCGTGGCTCGACGCCCACGCCCTCTCCTACCGCCTTGACCGCCCGCTCTCGGACGGCCTCGCCGCACGGGGCCTCGCGACGCCTGAGCACGACGCCGCGGCGACCGACGAGCCGGTCGGGGGCGTGGACGTGCTGCTGTCATTCGGCGGCGACGGGACCGTCCTACGCTCGGCGCACCGCGCCGGCCTGCCCGGCCCGCCGATCCTCGGCGTCAACCTCGGGCGCCTGGGCTACCTCACGCGCGCCGACGTGGGCGAGGTGACGGCCGTGCTCGCGCGCGTCGTCGCGGGCGACTTCACGGTCGAGGAGCGGACGACACTTGCCGTCGAACTGAGCGGAGCGGACGCGCCCGACGTGCCCGCCTGGGCGCTCAACGACGTCGTGATCGACAAGTCCGGCACGACGTCGATGATCCAGATCGAGGCGACCGTCGACGGGCTCTACCTCAACACGTACTGGGCCGACGGCCTCGTCGTGGCCACGCCGACGGGCTCGACGGCATATGCGCTCTCCGTCGGCGGCCCGATCGTCGTCCCGGGCGCGCCCGAGACGGACGTCGTCGTCGTCGCGCCGATCGCGCCGCACACGCTCACGGCCCGCCCCATCGTGCTGCCCGCCGCGTGTGAGCTCGTCCTGCGCGTCGTCACCCGCGGCGACGCGTTCGCGTGCGCCGTCGACGGCATGTCCGCCCTGCTGCCCGGCCGCGCCGACGTGTCGATCCGCGTCACGCGCTCGGCCGGCACGGTCCGCCTCGTGTCGCTGCCCGGCCGCGACGTCTTCGCGACGCTCCGCGACAAGCTCTCGTGGGGCAAAGGCGGCGTGTTCTGAGCCCGATGTGCGTCAGTGCGCGTCGAGCCAGTTGGGGGCGGTGCCGAGGCCGACCACGATTGGCACGTCGAGCGGGAGCGCGCGCTGCATCTCGTCCGTCACGAGCGCCGAGACGGCGTCCACCTCGGCCTCGGGGACCTCGAACACGAGCTCGTCGTGGACCTGCAGGATCATCCGCGCCTTCAGGCCCTCGTCCGCGAGGCGGCCGTGGATGGCGATCATCGCGAGCTTGATCATGTCCGCCTGCGTGCCCTGGATCGGCATGTTGATCGCGATGCGCTCGGCGTAGGCGCGGTCGTTCGGATTGCGGGACGTGATCTGCGGGACGTAGCGGCGGCGCCCGAGGAGCGTCTCGACGTAGCCCGTCCGCCGAGCGTCCTGCAGGATGCCGTCGAGCGTCTGGATGACGCCGGGGTAAGCCGCGCGGTACTCGTTGATGAGTTCCTGCGCCTCGGCGTTCGTGATCCGAAGGCGGTTGGCGAGCCCGAAGGCCGAGATGCCGTACGGGATGCCGTAGTTGACCTGCTTCACCCGGTCGCGCTGCGCGCGCGTGACGGCGTCGTACGGGACGCCGAAGACGCGGGCGCCCGTCGCCGTGTGGATGTCCTGCCCGCTCTCGAACGCCTCGACGAGCCCGGCGTCCATCGAGAGGTGCGCGAGGATGCGAAGCTCGATCTGCGCGTAGTCGGCCGAGAGGATGGCGCAGCCCGGTTCGGCGACGAACGCGCGGCGGATCTCGCGGCCGACCTCGGTCCGGATCGGGATGTTCTGGAGGTTCGGGCTGGACGACGACAGGCGGCCCGTCGCGGCGATCGTCTGGTTGAAGTTGGTGTGGACGCGCCCCGTCTCGGGGTGGATGAGCTCGGGAAGCTTGTCGACGTAGGTGCTCTTGAGCTTGGCCACCTTGCGCCAGTCGAGGACGAGGGCCGGGAGGGCGTGCTCCTTGGCGAGCTCCGTCAGGGCGTTCTCGTCCGTGCTCGGGCGGCCCGTGCTCGTCTTCGAGAGCGCCTTGAGGCCGAGCCCGAACGTCGGCGCCTCGTCCTTGAGCTGCTTTTTGGTCTTGCTGGAGAGCGGGCTGTCCACCTCCTCCTGCCACACCCGCGCCGCCTCGCGAGCGGCGTCGGTCGGCACCGGGTTGAAAAGGACCTCGGCGAGCTGCTGCGTCGAGCCGATCGTGAACCGGCGGCCGGCTGCCTCGGTGATCTTCGTTTCGAGGTCCGCCAGCGTCGCGTCCAGCCCGACGCGGATGTCGGCGAGGACGCGCTCGTCGATCTTGACGCCGGCCATCTCCATGTCCGCGAGGACCGGCACGAGGGGAAACTCCATCGTCTCAGCGATCTCCAGCACGCGCCCACCGCCCGTAAAGCTGCCCTCGCCGTCGGGCTCGGCGTCCATCTCGCGGAGCTTCTCGCGCAGGACCGGCATCAGCCGCAGCGCCACGTCGGCGTCTTCGCACGCGTACGGGCCGACGTCCTCGACGGGCACGTCGCGCATCGAGAGCGCGTTCTTGCCCGTCCCGATGAGGTCCGTGATCGGCTGCGGGCGGTAGTTGAGGTAGAACGACGAGACGTCGTCCATTTTGTGGCTCGCCTCGGGGTTGATGAGGTAGTGCGCGATCATCGTGTCGAAGATCGGGCCCTGCACGCGCACGCCATGGCGCGCCATCACCACCAAGTCGTACTTGACGTTGTGCCCGACCTTGAGCAGGTCCGGGTCTTCCAAGCGCGCCCGGATTGCATCGACGGCCGTCTCGGTCGGCGTCCCGTCGGGGAGCGGCGTCGGGACGTAGACGGCGGACTCCTCGTGGTCTGACAGGGCGATGCCGACGAGCTCGGCCTCCATCGACTCGACGCTCGTCGTCTCGGTATCGAACGACAGGACGTCATTCCCGACGGCGGCGGCGAGCGGGAGGCTGTCGTGGTCGTGGACGGTCGTGTAGTCCACGCCGGCCTCGCCCATCGCGGTCACGGGGATGTACGGGCCGAAGTCGAATGACAGCGACGGGTCATCGTCCGGGAGGATGGTCTGGCGCGTCGTGCGGGCGCGGCCCTCGGCGTAGTCCTTGACGCGCGCGCGGAGGCGGCCGCCGAAGCCGACCTCGTCGAAGAGGGCGTTGACGGCCGCGAGGTCGGGCTCGGTGCGGCGGAGCGTGTGCCAGTCGAGCGGTCCGCCGCCGGGGGCGCTCAGCGGCACGTTCGTCTCGATGCAGACAAGGTGCTTCGAGAGACGCGCGTCGTCGGCGTGGTTGGTGAGGCCCTCCTGGGCCTTCTTGCCCTTCACCTCGGCCGCGTGCTCCAGGAGGTTCTCGACGGTCCCGTAGGACGCGATGAGCCCGACGGCGGTCTTCTCGCCGATACCCGGCACGCCAGGAACGTTGTCGGCCGTGTCGCCCATGAGCGCGAGCAGGTCCACGAACTGCTCGGGGTCGAGGCCGCCGTAGCGCTCGCGGAAGGTGGCCGGCGTCTCGCGGTCGAAGGCCTCGCCCTGGTACGGCGGGCGCAGCATGTGAACCGCCCCGCGGCCGGACTCGCCCGCGGCCGGGACCGTCCGGTCGGCGAGAAGCTGGCGGAAGTCTTTGTCGGGCGAGAAGATCACGACGTCGACGTCTTCCGTCTGGGCGCGCCGCGCGAGCGTCCCGATGACGTCGTCCGCCTCGACGCCTTCGACTTCGAGGACCGGGATGTCGAGCGCCTCGACGAAGCGCTTGATGTACGGGAGCGCGCCCTTGATGCCGTCCGGCATCGGCGGGCGGTGGCCCTTGTAGTCCGCGAAGGCCTCCTGGCGGAAGTTCGGGCCACCCGTGAGGGCGTCGAAGACGACGGCGATATGCTCGGGCGCGTGGTCTTCGAGCAGCTTCAGGATCGCCGTGGCGAAGCCGTAGAGCGCGCGCGTGTCCGTGAGCCCGTCCGGCGTCGTGAGCGGGCTGTTGCGCATCGAGAAGTACGCGCGGTAGGCGAGCGCGAGCGCGTCGGCGAGAAAGAGCGTCTCGCGGGGCGGTCCGTCGAAGTCGTCGTCAGTGGGCTGGTCCGGCCCGTCCCACGGCGGGGCAGCGGGCGCCTCAGCGGTCTCGGGCGCGTCGGGCGCCGGGACGTCGGGCGGGAGTGGGGTGTCGAACAGGCTCGGCTCGGTCGGGTCGGTCGGCATCGCGGCGGAGGTCGGCGGGGGCCAGAGAGTACGGCTCCGCACTGACGACCCCGGGTCAGTTCGGTTCGCCGGCCGTGCGCTCAGCGCGGACGGCGGGCGACGAGGGCGATCCCGCCGAGGGTCGCGGCCGAGGCTGCGGCGAGGCGGACCGAGAGCCCTTCGCCGGCGAAGGCGACGCCGCCGAGGGCGGCGAGAATCGGGACGGCGAGTTGCACGGCCGAGGCGGTCTCCGCGCGGAGCCGCGGCAGAACGGCGTACCACGCCGCATACCCCAGGCCCGACGTGAGGGCGCCCGAGGCGGCCGCGAGGGCCAGTCCGGTCGGGTCGGCGCGCGGCGAGCCGGCGGCCAGCATCAGCACGACCGCGGCGGGCGCCGCACGCAGGAAGTTGCCAGCCGTCGCCGCCGTGGCGTCGCCTGCCGAGCGGCCACGGAGCGAGTACGCGCCCCACGCTGCACCGGCAATGGCCATGAGCGCGGCCGCGCCGAGTGGCGGTGCTCCAACGCCCGGGGCGACGAGCACGACGAGCCCACCGAGCGCGAGGAAGAGCCCGAGCGCCTGAACCGGCCGAAGGCGCTCGCCGTGCGCGACGCCCCAGCCGACCATCGTCGCCTGAACGGACCCGAACAGCACGAGTGCGCCTGTTCCGGTCGGTAGGGCGAGGTACGCGACCGAGAACGCTGCGGCGTAGACCAGAAGCGCGAGCGCTGAGACAGCATCTCCACCGGGACGCATGCGCCGGGCTGCGACGAGCGCCCCGAGCACGGCCGCGCCCGAGGCGAGGCGGACAGCGGTGAACGCGAGCGCATCAGCGTGGCCGCCGCCGAGGGTGAGGCGGGCGAGAACGGAGTTGGCCGCGAAGGCGGCCATCACGAGGGAGACGGCTACGGCGAGGGCGGGGCGCGACACGTTAAAACGTCCGCGCGTCGTCGTCCGAGCGCCGCGGGTCCGCCGAGGCCGTGAGCGTGCGCGTGCGCGTGCCGTCGGGTGCCGTGCGGACGAGGATGCAGTTGGCGGCCCCGAAGCGGTCGGTCGCCTCGATAGCCCAGCCGAGCGCCGAGAGCGCATCCAGCGTCTCGGCTGGAACGCCTGCCTCGGCGTAGAGCACGTCGGGCAGCCACTGGTGGTGGACGCGCGGGCGCGAGGCGGCCTCCTGCACGCCGAGGCCGTCGTCGATCACGCCGAGCAGCACCTGCGCGACGGTCGAGATGATGCGCGGGCCGCCCGGCGAGCCGCCGACGAAGAACAGCGCCCCGTCCGGGCGCTCCACGATCACGGGCGTCATCGACGACGCCATGCGCCGGCCAGGCCCGACGGCGTTGACTTCGCCCTGGACGAGGCCCCACGCGTTCGGCAGGCCCGGCGCAGTCGCGAAGTCGTCCATCTCATCGTTGAGCAGAAAGCCCGCCCCGCCGACGACGACGCGCGAGCCGAAGTAGTCGTTGAGCGTCGTCGTGAGCGAAACGGCGTTGCCCTCGGCGTCGACGACCGAGAGGTGCGTCGTCTCGGTGTGCTCGTGGCCCGCCGGCTCGCCTTCGGCGACGCTCGCGCTGGGCGTGGTGCGAGCCGGGTCGAACGTCGTCATGCGGCCTCGCGCGTAAACCGGATCGACGAGGCCCGCCACGGGCACGGTCACGAACGCCGGGTCGCCGATGTAGCGCGCACGGTCGGCAAACGCGCGCCGGAGGGCCTCGCCGAGCGCGTGGAGCGCCCGCGGGTTCTGGCTGCCCCATTCGGCGATGGGGAAGGGTTCGAGCGCGGCGAGCGTCTGGAGAAGCGCGATCCCGCCCGACGACGGCGGCGGCATCGTGAGGATGCGGTAGCCGCGGTACGCGCCTCGGAGGACGGTCCGCTCGACGGGCCGGTACGCCGCGAGGTCGGCCTCGGTGATAAGCCCGCCGCCGCGGCGCATCTCGGCCGCGAGGAGGCGGGCGGTCTCACCGCGGTAGAAGCCGTCGCGGCCGCCGTCGCGGATCCGTTCGAGCGTCCGCACGAGGTCCGGGTTCTCCAATCGGTCGCCGGCCTGCCACGGCGCGTCGCGGACGTACAGCCGGCGCGCGGCGTCGAAGCTCTCAAAGTCCGCGCGGTACCGGTTGAGGAGATTGGCCGTTCGAAACGTGACCGTGTGGCCGCGGGCGAGGCGGATCGCGGGCTCGACGAGGCGCGCGAGCGGCAGGCGCCCGCCGGACGCGTGCGCGGCGATGAGGCCGGCGACCGAGCCGGGCAC